>JBLHTH010000059.1:0-17481 GCA_047627195.1 Pseudohongiellaceae bacterium
CGATCGAACATTGATAAATCGAAAAATTCACCTTACTGCTAAAAATAATTTTCAAACCAAATTTATCTTCGGTTTTTACATAGCTTGATAAGTTTGCGGTTTCTAATTGACTAATAACACTTGCCAACTCTACACCTTCGCTAAAATTACCACAGAGATAATAAACCTCATCTCTAGCAGCATTCCATAAAACTATATAAACAGTTAAACAGGTAGCTAGTAAAGTAATAGTAAGATATTGAAACTTCCTTATTCGGTTCAACTTTATATAACCTTTAATACTGACTAAAACCTTGAAACTCTGATTAATAGAAAAGGGTATAGCCGTCGTCATTTTCGAACTAATTGAAATTCACTAGTAAGAACACCTAAAATTTTAGGAAGCACTTAGCGTCTTTCGAACAAAACGCTCACTTTTTCCCCAATGTTCCTATCACCAAGATCAAGCGATTCAGTAGATACTGACAGGTCAACTATTTCAGCTCTCGAAATCGGCAATTTAACAGCCGCTATAACGCCACAGCTATATCTCAGGATGCAAAAAACTGTGCTCTAAAATACAGATGGTTTTCTACTGGCATCAAATTTCGACCCAGCTTGAATAAATTGTAACCAGCGGTTATGAACGCTAAAAACTTTGCACTCACCCCACCGATTTATACTTTTGTGTGCCCCTCTGCGCCATCGAGCCTTTGATGGCGCAGTCACTCAGGTTGAATCAATGACAATTGACCATGCTTGATTGGCTTATGAGCCATAATTCTGACAGATTAAGTGCCAACTAATCAAAACCTAAAAATCACATAAAGATAACCCAAAGAGAATAACCATAAGACTCAAAATATTTGATCTATATATATCGCGCTAATACAAATCGAGAAATAGTATCAATAGACCATGTCATTGAATTTCTGCGAATGTAGTTACTTGCTTACAATACTTTTGCAGCAGTATAGTCAAGATCATTGAGCATTGTACTAGGGATAGAGGCCAGAACGCATATTACCATAAACACTGTTTCTATTTTTTTAAGTGGGCATGGCAACAGGAACCTGTTCGAACACCCGCTACTGGCGCGAAAGCAGCAATTTACGAGCTTCTCAGAATTCCTGCTCCTTGCCCTCCCCGCAATGTCGGCTAGTATTTTAGATCAACGAAAATATTGTGCGTAAAGCGGTTTTTTTTCTAACCACACAAAAAATGCATCGAATCAGTGCTAATACTTTTTTTCAATTTCGGGCTACCAAGAGACCCATCGTCGCTTTCACCTTCAGCACCAAGTGCTTCTGTTTTTAGTACAAGGTGTGAATAGCATGTCCTCGCCAACTTCTTATTCAAGGTTTTTCGATGGAAATAGATTCTATTTGTTCTTTCTGATGCAGATGTTTTCAAAAGTTTGAACTTGCTTTTCAGTATTAGTCTGATGCACGACCACTTATTAGCCAAATCACTTGTCGTAGAGCGGACTTTGTCGCAGGGCAAAAAATATAACCGGCATTTTCACTATTTCCGCGCAGCCCTGAGTTTTCCTTGTCATTTTCTTTACTAGAGATTTAGGTTATTCGTCGCTATCGATATCACTAACGTTGCCACTGAAGCGTGCTGATCTTGGGAAATATTTACTAAAAAATTGCAATGTTATAAAAAAATATCTTTATTAACGTAACCTTTTAGAATCCGCGGCGTCTTAATGTTTGAGAACGCGAATAATTTGAATTTTCTAAATCTTGTGGAGAAGAAATCATGAACAACCTGCTTAAGCCATTAACAATCATGCTAGTACTTGCAATACCTGCGATAGCCAGCGCTGACATTGAAACCAACCAGCTTGCCGAGAATGAAGTTAGCGTAACTTACAACGCCAATGATACTTCTACAAACTACGGCAGGGTTGAACTAGAGCGTCAGATACGACACGCGGCTGAAAAAGTCTGTGGATCACGACATTTGAGACAGGCTGGCTCTATTGGACAAGCTGTAAAAAATCGTACCTGCTACAATAAAGCTGTGACGAAAGCGTTGAATTCAGTTAAGCCAAACGCTTAATTATTCAGATATTTTTTTAGAGATTAGTTTGAATATTAGTTTATAGAATTGTGTAGAGAACTACGCACCAGCATAACCAGAGATGGGTCGCATTCACTTTTTAGGGTGAATGGCGGCCTATCTCTGGTTGTTTTATTCCGCTATCTGGCCGCGGTTTCACAAGTACAACAGCACATAAAGTATTGAAAAGCTTGCTTCCCAAAATTGAGACAACCTCCGACTGGGCATTCCTATATTGCCACCGTTTTTCCTTGGAGAGCAAAGTAGGCACACTAGAAAAACTATTGTTCTCAATTGATAAGCTGTGACACAAAAATTGAATCGAAGATAGAACCACACGGCATATTGAAATGTTCCAAATTGCCATTGCGGCACTAATATATGCATCACTAAATTAAAAGCCAAATGCTTATCTATTGGAAGCTAACTTGTAAGCACCCTCTCGCCTGTTAGGGCGTTAACCTATTGGTAATTATATATTGGTACTCACATATAGCAAAAAACATTTTATATCTGTGACATTGAGAGTATAACCTTAAACAAAGCAGAAAATTCCACATGCTCAAATAGCATGAATAATAAAAATAATGCGAGGAATCCCTTTATGCGAGCACTAGTGATGTTGTACGGCGCAGTAAGCTATTTTATATTTTTCGGCGTTTTTCTCTATCTTATTGCGTTTAATGCCGAAGTTTTAGTCCCGAAAACCCTATCATCCACAGCCGGCGCAGATGTCGCCATAGCATTACTTATAAACCTTGCTCTGCTGCTTCTTTGGGGCGTCCAACACACTGTCATGGCGCGAACCTGGTTTAAAGATGCGATTGCCAGCCTTATTCCGCACCATACCGAGCGCAGCACCTATGTTCTAGCCTCGTCTGTCGTGCTGGCTTTTTTAATGTACGCATGGCAGCCAATCGAGGGTATCGTATGGCAGGTGGACAACCTTATACTTACCTATGTTCTATGGGGAGTGTTCGGTCTGGGCTGGACACTAGTGCTAATTTCGACCTTCCTCACCGACCATTTCGACCTCTTTGGCTTACGCCACACTTGGCTGCATTTCATCGGAAAGACGTACAGCTCAGTAGGCTTTACTGAACGCCTATTCTACCGATGGATTCGCCACCCTATGATGCTAGGATTGCTGATGGCTTTCTGGGCGGTCCCCAGCATGAGCGCCGGACATCTGGTTTTTTCTGTCGGCATGACAGCCTACACCCTGCTTGGCATCCACTTTGAGGAAAAAGGTCTGGCTGCGACACTTGGTACAGATTACATAGCTTACCAAAAAAGAACATCACGAGTGATTCCAAAAATTTACTAGGGCGCTCGAAAGTCATCTGCAGGGGCCGGCTAGCAACGTATGCAGCTAAAACCTTAGCTGCCTTGGCGAGGCTATTGCCTATCTGAAGGCGCCATCATGATCAATTTACTAAGTGAATAGGCTACTGACTCAGTAACTATTTCTAGCGACGCAATTCACCGCCTAAACGCTCGGAATATGACTACGGCCTTTTCACAAGATGCAAAGGCACGTGCTCGAAAGTATTTGTAATTTTTCGCCGACACCATCAGCCGGCTTATAAATAAAGCGGAACAGGGTAAAAGGCAGTAACTGACCCTAGCCGTGTCCTCGCGCGAAATATTCTACTTAACATAACGATTACTTATAAATGAAGATATATGGCGCCAATGTCATTTTGACTGAGCTGTGTCAAATTCTGGCCGATTGGAAGATAACTTGTCAGCACCGCGCAGATCAACCATCATACTCCTACACATTTAAATCAAGCGAATTCACTATGAAACATCTTTGTTTACTTCTACTAACGTTTTGGCTGGTTCCGGCAGCGGCAAATCCCACGCAGGTAGTTGCGGCCAAGAACTGGATACACGGCTCGCAAAACTGTGAAGACAATAGGGATTCAGCCATAGAGGTGCTGTCGGCTGGCCCTGGCACTTATGTTCTGCGGCAGAATAAATGTATTAACGTCGAAGCCCCTTTTATCTATGTATTTTTCGGCGAACACACGGTCTTTGTACAAGATACCGGAGCCACCAAGAACGCAGAGGTATTTCCTATTTATGCCACTGTCCAGAAACTGATAGAAGAAAACTTTGCTACTAGCGCTAGTCCAAAAATTCTGATTACTCATTCTCACGGCCATTCCGACCACACAGCAGGAGACGATCAGTTTAGAGGACAGGAGAACGTGGTGCTGGTGGAAAGAGAGCTGCAAGATGTAGTTGAGCATTTTGACTTCTCCAGATGGCCTATGGGCGAAACCGTCATAGATTTAGGTGGCAGGGAATTGATCCTGTTCCCCATACCTGGGCATCAAGAAGCGAGTGTGGCCGTATACGATTCGCGAACTCAATGGTTGCTCACCGGAGATACTTTTTACCCAGGCAGGCTTTATATCCGCAAATGGGATGAATACAGAACTAGCATCCAGAAGCTTGTAGATTTTACCAGCACATACCCGGTCTCTGCCTTGATGGGAACACACATAGAAATAAGCAAAAACCCAGGAGAAATATTCGAATTTGGATTGGATTATCAACCCAATGAGGCTGCCTTGCCACTCACAACAGATGATCTAAATGTCCTTAATACTGCCCTGATTGAAATTGGGGACAAACCGCAAGAGAGAACGTTGGACAAATTTATGATCTCACCTGTGGGGGCAGCACAAAATGTTATAGGTACAGTTTTAGGGTGGATTTTTAACTAAACCCATAGCAACAGAGGCTGCAGTGTAATTAAAGGCTGTCAGCCTGAATTGAGAACATTCTAACTAAGTCTTTTACAGCCTTGCTAGTTTTATCGATTCACTTAAGCACATTCTTTTAATAGTCGATAAATTTTTTCCAGATCTTTGATGTCACCCTAAATTAAGTCGATCGTAAAACCACGCTGTAATTTAAATGCTTTAGAGCGGGAGCCGTGGGGAAGGTTACTTGTTGAGCTTTAATAGTGTCATCACAGGCCCCAACAAGTGAATGGCTAGCGTGTCAGTATCCTCAAAATTACTGTAGTCTTCTCTCGATCCTGCCTAACCAATGAAAACACCATTATCAAAAACACATTATTTGTAATTGCTGCCTTCGCCTTTATTTACCTAGGCACCATCGTTCAGTTTCCATTGCCGGGCACAACAATTGCGCAAACTGCCCAGACCATTGCCATCCTATGTACCGGCGCCGTATTGGGCCCGAAACTTGGTAGTTTGGCGGTAGGCTTGTACCTGACTTTAGGTGCCTTCGGCTTACCTGTTTTCAGCGAAGGAGGCTCTGGAATTGAGCACTTAATCGGAATTAGTGGTGGTTATTTACTTGGTTTTCTCTTTGCAGCCTGTTTGTTAGGGGTTTGCAAAAATGCAGGTTTCCTGAAAAATAATATTCCGAGTTTAGCCTGCTTCTTAGCGGGACATGCGCTTATCCTCACTTGCGGCTGGGCCTGGATGTCGACACAAATAGGAATGACAAATGCCTACCTGAATGGGGTGGCGCCTTTTTACTTGGGCTCGCTAGGCAAATCTATGATAGCTCTGTTAATTGTTAAGACAGCAGCTAAGACAAAAATTATAGTAAAGCGCAAGCTTCAAGCTGACTATAAAGATTAACTTTGAGCGGATTAACAGATTATTTTCAGGCCTGCTCGGCTAACTTCTGAGTTAAAAGAGATAAGTTCTTTCCAAGACATTACGCTAGCTGCTGGGCGAAAGCGCTTATTCAAGCACCAATATAAAACTGCCCACAATAGTCCCTACAACTTCGCCAGCGATATACAGCATGGTCTCATCAGCATGGTGCTCGATGATCGCTTCAGTGAACCATCCCTCAATCGACTCCGAGCCTTTCATTTAACGGTAGACCCCAGTTGAATCGATGGGGCCATTACATTTTTGATCGGGTCATACGCCACATTCTTAAAAGTGAAAGTTATCTTATTAGCACATTCGAACTGCATATCGACAAGCGAAGCGTTGAAGCAGATAAGAACCTCAACATATTTCTTCTAGATCGCCACAGCATCTGCCAGCATACAAAGACCCCCAAGCGGAAGGAATTGATGTTGCTCGCGACTGGTTGATTTCAGGAAGGGATGGGCTGAGTGCTGACAAGTTAAGAGTTAACTTGTCAGCACTCAGCCCAAGGTTCAAATGCCATGAATTACTCCTGCCGTCTCATTGTTAAAATCGATTATCATTGTCATACCCTAAAACTCAAGGCCCTTAAAATGTTTTCTCTCGAAAAGCTTACTATAACGATAGTGTTTATATCGTTGCTCGCCTTCAATTCAACAGCGACAGCTAATCTCGAGCTGCAGCAAATTAATCAAATAGTCGACTCTTTAGACTCATCTAGTTTCGATGACTTTTCAGATTTTCTCGAACAGCTAACGAATTCATCAGTAAGCGATGCATCGATAGACAGTATCGCTCGCGGCTATGCCGCTGGCGAAAATTTGGACAGCGAACTCAGTAGCTCTCTATACCGCTTGCTAGGGATCTACACGCGCCTTAAGTATGGTGAGCAAGCTATCGAGACACTAAAGCGGCTGGTGGCAATACCAACGTTTCAAGTTGAAGGAATTGAGCAACACGAGAATCCTAATTTCCTCAGATTTGCTGAGGTTCTGGAAAGTATCGCCAATGACTTTGATCTCAACTACCGCAATATCGATCAGCGGGTTTATGAAATCACGCTTTCAGGAAGCAGTGACGAGCTTGTCGCTTTTCATGCTCATGCCGATGTGGTGCCTGTGAACCCAGACTTGTGGGTGCTAGAAGATGGAACCCAATTGGACCCATTCGTAGTTACACAGATCGGCAATCGCCTTTATGGGCGTGGTACTCAAGATGACAAAAACGGCATCGTAGTTTCACTTTATGCGATGAAGGTCATCCAAGAAGAGAACCTCTCTTTGCTTCGAAACATAAGACTATTGGTAGATACCACTGAAGAAACCTCATCAACAGCAATACCCTACTACCTTAAAAACAACCCGCTTCCTAATTTCAACATTGCCCTTGATGGCAGTTACCCGGTAGTGATCGCCGAGAAAGGTTATGGCACCGTGATGGCTGAGTTTCCGATACGGGAAAGCTCCGGCGAAGGTGCCGAAATTCTAAGCATTACAGGCGGCCTAGCCACCAACCAAATACCTGCGGCCTCGATCGTGAGGATTCAGTCTAACCAACCTAATCAGCTGACCTCTGAGCTGAATCAATATGGCGCTCTCTACATGGCTAGTCACGGCGACAACTTTACTATTGACGCGGCTACCGAAAATAACGCGGTAGTGCTCAGGGTTGTCGGCATTTCTGCTCACTCCTCTGAACCGGAAACTGGCATTAATCCGGTTTCCCGAATGTTGGGGTTTCTGCATGTTCTGAGTAGCGAGGGCATCTTTCGAGAAAACCACATCACCGACGCCGCTAGGTATGCATCGGCAAACTGGGGCTTGGACTATCTCGGAAATACTCTTGATATAGCCTACAGCGATGAATTTATGGGCCCGCTGACAACGTCTCTCACGTTTATCAACATCGATCAGGAGCGTCTGCGATTAGCAGTTAACTTGCGCTTGCCAGTAGGCCGAGAGCCAGAGCAACTGATCCGCGAGGTGTCTCAAAAACTCAATAGCTGGGTTACTAGCTCCAATATCGATATCACGTTCACCTATGATGCAAGTGCTCCAATGTACCGAAACCCAGAGGGAGCCTGGGTAAATACCCTATTAGATATCGCGACGCAAACTCTGAATATGCCCAGAGAATTCGGATCATCAGCCGGGGGCACTTCAGTTCATAACTTGCCCAATGGGGTTCAGTTCGGTTTGGCGATGCCCAACCTTAAATATACTGGCCACAACGCGAATGAGTTTAAGACCGTTGACCAGTTCTTAATTGACTTGCAAATAGTGACTGAGGTTTTTGCGCAAGTAGGTCGTATGCAAGAACTGTAATCGCCATCGTTTCGAATCAAAGTGGCCTGAACCAAATGGGGCAGAGTGACGTGAACTGTCAATAAAGCACTCTGCCTCTTTGATTATAAAGCTCTCGCAGATTCGCGAGTTAACGTACCAGCACCTGCGGCCCCAATAGAGCTCGGAATAAACGAGCCCCTATCCACTATGAAGTGCCCAGAAAATCCATTTTGCCTATTTCAACACCATTGTGCCGCAGAATGTTAAAGGCCGTGGTTGCATGGAAGTAGACGTTGGGAAGTACAAAGTTCTGCACATAAGTCCTGCCGCTGAATTTAAATTCAGTAGGACCCGCCTTTAAAGTTATTTCCTTTTCTTCACTGCCATCTATTTTTTCGGCTGGAATAGACTCAAGAAACTTCACGGTCTTAGCAATGCGTGTCTGCAATTCCTCAAAGCTAGCTTCATTATCTTCATAGCTGGGAGCTTCGATACCTGACAAGCGTGCGGCAGCTCCTTTGCTAACGTCACAAGCGATCTGAATCTGACTTGTTAGTGGCAGCATGTTAGGGAATAGCCGGGAGCTTGCGAGCACCCCGCCATCGATACCTTTTTCACTTGCATGCATGGCAGCCTTGACCAGAAAAGCGGACAAATTGTTGAGATTACGGATCAGAACGGGAATAGAGCTTTCATACATTGATATAGACATGGGTGACCTCATGAAAGTGATATTGAATTGGATAAACTGAGCGGGAGAATATATGGGGAGAGAGTAAATAGACAGCAGTTAGTTATGCTCGCTCTTACCTGATTATTGGCAGCGTATAATTATCAAAACCGATTGTTGGCCGTGGTTTCGCTGGCCTAAACAGCTTACAAAAGAAAAACCCTTAGAATTATGTAGATTACTCAAGTAGACTGTTTACAGGTTCAGTTACTCGTCGCTTGTTAGCCCAAGACTAATGTCTCTGTCGGCCCGCTATATTCACCCCATCATAGAACAATAATAAGATGATCAGAGGGACTCTCCAGTCCAAACTGATCCGATTCGATTTACTCAAGCGCTGGAATCTAGAATTTTGACTGAACAAGTTGCCTATTTTCTCGTTGCTATCGGTTTTATTCTCCTTCTCAACCTGATGGCTTTTGTTTTACTGCGCGTAAACTACCGCAGTACCAACAAAATCTACTTGCAGTGGGCAAGCCTTGCCGTCGCTATAGAAGCGTTAATGCAGGTTCCTTCGGTGATGCTGTCCCTCAGTCCAGGATCTTTGCCAGCCATGCTCATGTCCTTTTTTCTGCAGTTTGCAGCATCTTGGGTATTGCTGTGCGCGATTATCCGCAAGGCAAGAAAATTCAATACTGGGGACAAGATACTTCTTAGATCACTATTAACTTCATATGTACTCGGGTTAGCCTTTAGTCTCATCAATGGATTCCCGCAGTCATTGCTCAATTGGATTCCCGTTATTCTACCTGCTGTTTTTACTGCATCGGCGATTCTCTGGAAGATTAGATACACTGAAATTTCAACTTTACCCGGACGAGTCCTCTTAGTTCTCTGCGCCATCTCTCTCGTGTCTATTCGAGTCTCTTCACTCATTGTCGACTCGACCGAGATGGTGTACCTGCTGTACTACCTAGATGTCCTCATGTTTCCTATACTGGTGTCAGTACTTGCCTTCGCAGAAGTTGAGAACACCCATTCTCGGTTGAACCAGTTGCTAAGCGAAAAAACACGATCTGAGGCAGACTTAGCATTTATTCTCGACAACTCTGTAGATATTATTCTCACAGTAACCGATGCGGGCTTGCTGCTAACGTGGAATAACCGCGCGGAAAATATTTTGGGGTACACTCACGCGCAAACTATTAGAAAGGTCTCTATAGATGACCTCTTTGTTGGCAACTACTGGCACAAGAACACAGATCGAGAGCAGGCGTTTGATGCCGTTATGGAGCATGTAGATGGCAAGACATTTCCTGTCAGCGTAAGAATGAAAACCGTTGTAGATGATGAGCAAACCCACACGATATACGTCATTAAAGATAAAAAATAGAGTCGTTTATAATCTAGGCTATAGTGCCATACTAATATCTAAAAGAAGGCTTCGGCAAGGTGCTTTTGTATAAAGCTCCAGCACGCTAACTATTTAAATTCTAGCTCTTACTCATGTTGATCTAATGAGAGCCAGCCCCGCCAAAAATAATAGGGGCTTAGTGTTTCAACCGACCAATGCTTGGCATTGTTAAACACATTCACTGCGTCTTTTTTTGACGTATCCGTTTTTCGCAGTTTTCACACTCACCATTTAGCGTGGCGGGCTATTAACGTTAAGAGTCTGCTGGAGGTTCACCGATGAAAAGATTGTGGGGCAACAAAATGATCGCTATCACGGCTCTGATGACCGTCATACTTATACCCATGCTATTTCTACTTTGGTGGTATGTGACCACGCTATAGGAATCGAAGGGATGGAACACTGGATAACTAACCTTCTTCTCGGTCCACGATTTCAAATAGCAGTTTCTACGCTGGGCAATTATTGCACCAAGATATTGGCATAACCGATTTTGAATTTTACTTGTGGGTTAGCTGACATACTTCAAATCGCTTGAGCAGAACATTTCGCAATTCTTCGTGAGAACTGTCAACATAGACAAGTTGGCTCAGGCAAACTAACTATCGCGTGTTTTGTTTAATCATTGTTTCTGGAGAAGCACAGTAGTGGCAAAGCAAAAATTTTATGTAGTGTGGCAAGGCAGAAACACAGGAATATTCACGGATTGGCCAACCACTCAAGCCGCGGTAGCCGGCTTTTCTGGAGCGTCTCATAAAAGCTTCTTAACTCGAGCGGAAGCCGAGGCTGCGTACAAAGAAAAGCCAGTAAAAACAGGTCGACCCCCAGCGGCGACTAAGGTCAAAGCGGCAAGCACACCACAGCCATCATCTTCATTTATTTTGAATCCGGCCTTTGATGTTCATATTTTTTGCGATGGAGGCTGCGATCCCAACCCTGGAAAATCAGGTTCTGGTGTCGCCGTCTATGAATCTGGCAAGTTAGCTAAGTTGTACCATGGCCTGCACGCCCCTTTGGGCACTAATAATACCGCTGAGCTTAATGCCTTACACCAGGCCATGCTCATTGCTGTTGAAAAGCTTAAAGAAAAGAAAATAGTCCAAATACTATCTGACTCGACCTACTCGATTAAGGCGATGACCCAGTGGGGAGCAAGTTGGAAGCGCACTGGTCGAATGAATGGTAAGGGAAAACCTTTGGCGAACGCCAAACTTATAAAGGTGATGTTTGAACTCTATAACACGATAGCCCCGCAAATCGATATAGCCCATGTGTCAGCTCACATAGGTATTGAGGGTAATGAACTTGCAGATCGGCTATCTACACTGGCAATCAGAGGGGAAATAACATCATTTGTGGAATATGATAATTTGAGCGTGAGCGAACTGCTGGCAATTTGAAAAGTTAGACTGCGTAATGAAATCATAACCAGCAGTAGTCGACACGGCATTTATATTTTCAACCCTAGCACGCGAGAATTATTACCTGTGCTGAGCCAGCACTTTGAATCAAACTGAATTCAAATCAGATCACCCTTGTCTTGCCTTATCCTTCCTTCTTGCTCCTGCTTCTCTGTCCAACTCCCGATCTTCAAAACGTGTTACTGGCTCAGTATTTTAGCTTTCACAGAGTTCTGAAACGTTTTGAGTAAAACATGTTAATTCTCCAACATTTTTGGATACTCGGAGTTACGCTGTCGCCGGTTCTCATCCTGCCATCTCACGTTTGATAGTATCCATTTTCAGCGACTGCTTTGCTTGGTGCCCGCTTAGTCTATATTCATAGTTGCCAACAAAGCGTGTAGCGATGCTAATATAAAACATCAAAAACTACGAATCATCAAACTATCTTTCCCATTGCCTAGGAAAATAACTTTCTTAGATTGGCTCCGCACCCAATCGACTAATAAGGCAGGCGACTCTGGATCTCTAAGAACTACTCTCTTTGATTTTATCGCACTAAAATGAGGCGTGCGCGTCGAATAAATGCATTTTTTACTTATGAAAAGACTCGCCTTAATTTCCGAGCCAGAGACCTTTGAAGTGTGCTTTTACCTTCAATGTAGCTGTGCTACTATTTTTTGAGTTGTTGGCGCTATTACTAGCAAATAGATCCAGTAAATAAACTCTGGCTTGGCTATGCGCGTCGCACTATTAAAAAGGACACATTACTGCAGCATCTCGATAAATTGACAATCCGACCTGAAATACCTGCAACGCATCCGGCTAACTCATCGACTACATTGCTAGATCAGACAGTTCGTGTGGGATTTAATACCGCTGCTGTTTTATCTACATCGCACCAATTCTTCCAGTTTATTTCTATATCTGGCAGCTTACGATAACTTGAATTACCGGACCGAAAAATTATGAGACACAAAGCCCTTCCTAATTTTAAAACACTGTTAAGCGCGTCAAGTCTTTTGTTTGCAATTACGGCTCAAGCACAACCAGAGTTTCCAGAGTTTTCACGCATCCAAGCGGACACGTTTGGCGGCAACATGGCACTTTCCAACGCCTGGGGCGACTATGACAATGATGGCGACTTGGATTTGATCATCTCTTTCAAAACTGGCGACGTTAGGCTTTACAATAATGAGTTCGGTCAATTTACAAATGTAGGACCCGCGCTTGGCTTGCCAACCCAAGGCAAGGAACGCAGATCTATTGCCTGGGGCGATTATGATGCGGATGGTTACCTCGACATTTATATAGGCAGCAATCGCCAAGGCAATGAGCTTTTTCATAACGATAAATCTCAAGGTTTCACCGATGTCACCAGCCTGATGGGGGTCGAGGTCGCGGAGGTTAGTGCCAGACAAGTAAGCTGGATAGACTACGACAACAACGGCACGCTAGACCTTTTTGTCGCTGATCGGGTTGGCGCCAACCGGTTGTTCAGCAATATTGATGGGAAATTTACTGATGTTGGCCCGACTACCGGCCTCAATGATCCTCGCGCCACCGTTGGTGCGTGCTGGTTTGACTACAATCAAGATGGCTTGCTCGATTTGTTCCTAGCAAACCAAGGCGTGGGTAAAGACGCCCTATTCAAAAATAACGGCGGCACCTTCACTGATGTTGCCGCTCAATTGGGTATGGACGGTGGGGCCCGTGTGCGTGGCGATGGCGGCGTGGATTGTACCGTCGGCGATTACAATAATGATGGCCATTTCGATTTATTTGTTGCCACCTACGGCATAAACAAGCTGTACGAGAATGGTGGCGATGGTAGCTTTGCTGAAACTAGTGTCGAAATGGGCATAGCCGGCAACGATCATATGGTCGGCGCAAGCTGGGGTGATGTTGACAATGACGGACTTCTCGATCTTTTTGTTGCCGGCTATCATGATAACGATGGCGTGCGCTCACCTCATGACCGCGTATTCCATAATCAGGGCAGCACCTTTAAGGAAATCGATACACATAGAACACCGCTAAGTGGTGCCGATCACGGCATTCAATGGGCTGATTTCGACATGGATGGCGATTTGGACATTTCATTGACAGAAGGTTACAACATAGCTGGCCGTCATCCTGTTGCCAGAAACGATCTTACTGCTAACAGCCAAACCCAATCTTTACAAATTACTGTGGTCGATAAAAATGGCATCGCTAATCGGGCAGGCTCTGAAGTGCGTGTGTATGATGTTACAGGCAACTTGTTGGGACTTCGTTTAGTAACGACAGGGGATGGTTATAATAGCCACAGCAATCAGCCAGTTCATTTTGGTCTAGCTGATGTTGACGAAGTCATTGTGGAAGTTACGTTTATGACCCCTACTGGCCGCAAAGCACAGCGAGTAGAAAGGATAAGTCCCGCGGCGCTTGTTGGCCAAGTACTTCGCATCACACAGCTGTAATGTCAGAGTATATTTATCGACATTCACCAATTAATAACACTTCAAAGGTTTGAGCAATGCTTAATAGATTAATTACCTTCACCCTAGCCTGCGGCGTATCTGTCGCTGCACTTGGCCAAGCAACATCGCCAACACCGCTGTTTGAATACGCTGCTATCAACCATCCTGTGATAGGCAAACAAGGCATGGTGGCAAGTCACAACGCCTTGTCCAGTGAAATTGCGGCTGACATTATGGCCAAAGGAGGCAACGCTATTGATGCCGGTGCCGCGCTGGGCTTTGCCTTGGCTGTAACCCTGCCCCGGGCCGGCAACGTTGGAGGCGGCGGTTTCATGCTTATCCATGTTGCCAAACTTGATAAAACCATTGCCATTGATTTCAGAGAAACTGCGCCAGCTGCGGCGCAGCAGGACATGTTTTTTGATGAAGATGGCAATGTGGTAACGAATGAAACCTACCGGTTCTCCCACAAGTCTTCTGCCGTGCCAGGCTCCGTCGCCGGACTAGCGCACATCGTGGAAAACTACGGCACCATGACTTTGGCAGAAGTATTGGAACCGGCAATTGGACTAGCCCGAGATGGCATTATTGTAACTTATGACCTGGCCGAGGATCTGGCTCGCAGTGAGCGCTTGAAAGATAATCCGGCCAGCCTGAAAAAATTCTACAAACCTGATGGCTCAAATTACCAGGTGGGTGAATTGTTCAAACAGCCTGACCTTGCCTGGACGCTTTCCGAAATCGCCGAACACGGCGTTGCTGCATTTTATGAAGGCAGCGTAGCAGAAAAAATAGTCGCCGATATGCAAGCCCACAATGGCCTGATCACTATGCAAGACCTAGCCAATTTTAAAGTAGTTGAACGTGAACCTGTAGTTGGTACTTTTCGTGGTTATGAAATAGCCGCCGTACCCGCGCCTAGCTCTGGTGGCACGCATGTAATTCAGATGCTCAATATCCTAGAGAACTTCCCTCTGGCTGAAATGGGAGCCGAAAGTGCCGATGCGATACATGTAACGGCCGAGGCCATGAAGTTCGCTTACGCTGATCGCAGCAAGTATCTGGGCGATCCGGATTTTGTCGAAATACCGACGGCGGCAATGATCGACAAGGCATATGCCAAGTCACTGGCCGACAAAATCACTATGGAGCGCGCTATACCCTCCAGTGAAATAGCGCCGGGCAATCTAGCTATATATGAAAGCGATGAAACCACCCATTATTCTGTAATGGATAGCGAAGGCAACATGGTGGGTAATACTTACACCCTAATGTTCACCTTTGGCTCAGGCGTAGTAATTGAGGGAACCGGCATTTTAATGAATAACAATATGGGTAACTTCACCCTGCGCGCAGACATCCCAGATGCCTTTGGCCTAATGGGCAGTGAGAACAATCTCATCCGCCCTAACCGACGCCCAGTTAGCTCCATGTCTCCGGTTTTTGTTTCCAAAGACGGCAGGCCATTTCTTATTACTGGAACACCCGGCGGCTCTAAAATTATCAGCGCCAACATGCAAATGGTGCTCAATGTGCTTGAGTATGGCATGAACATCGCCGATGCCGCGGTCGCCCCGCGCATTCATCATCAGTGGCAGCCAGATGTGCTGGAAATCGAAAGTGGCATCAGCCCAGACACCGTGTCATTGCTCATCAAGAAAGGCCAAAACATAAACTTCAGTAAACGCAGTGCCGGCATGGGCAGCTTACAAAGCGTGATGTGGGAAGACGGTATGTTTTATGGCTATTCCGACCCGAGACGACCAGGGGCTAAAGCTGTTGGCGTAGATTAAATAACAAAGTTTCAATAAAGGGCTTTTGATAAAAGAAATCATATAAAAGAGGCCAGAGTAATCTAGACACTAGTTTAGCTACCCTGGCCTTTTTTTTGGTTCATTCACCACGCAGAAACGCCCCAGTTCAAACCGAACCGGGTGTCAATACAGGCCAAGGTAATTGAGAGTCTGTGAACTAGAATTCACCAGTTAGCTATGCGAGTCGAAAAAACGATCCGATGAGGTTTTTCGCTATCTGCGATGCCTACCCCAAGATGCAATAGCTTGTAGTGAAAGCGAGCAGTAAAAGCCTAAAGAAAAAGTTATCAATCCTAGCACCCCTCGCTAGATTGGATAGACGGTAGAGCAAGGCAGTATATCGAGCGATATTAGGTGGGGTTCTGTGGCGCTATTCTGATTTTAATTGAGGCTATGTTTAGAACGGGCCATGTTTTAATTCGCCAATGGGCCAAACTCTTACAGGTTGAGAGTCAACTGCCCAGCATTTACAGCGAGCAATTGTGTAGACCTTTGTGGGATTTTAGAAAATTGAAAGCAGCCTCGAGAGTCCACTGCTGATGATCCTTGAGCCCCAGATGTGCTGATTTTAATGGCTTTGTCAAACCTACGAACAGCTCTAAGGTTCTGAATAATATAGCGAATTTACCATGCAAGATATCTCCCCGATTAGAAAATAGTTTGCCAAACGCAAACACCAGAGGTTACTATCGACGCATGAGATTGTATAAATCAAAGGGTTTAGCGCTATTTTTACTGATTGCCATGTGCGGGCAGGTCGCCGCGTACCCTTTATTAATGTGTCCAGACATGGATTCCATGCCTGAAATGAATAACACAGCTGAGCAGCCTTTGAGCATGGATCATCATGCCAATCATGGCGCGGATAAGTCTTCTAAAAGTAACGAAGCTGAAAATCATATTTGCAAGCTGTGTGTAAGCTGCAGCTCTGTATCAACCTCTGAGTACTCCTCACCTAGCAGTCAATTGATCTCTGATCTTACGATTACCCATTATACAAACCCACTGCCAAGCTCAAGCCTAGAAAACCCCTTTAGACCCCCAATAGCGACCTAACATAGGATTAGTGCGTCTGCACTTTCTGTATAGGCCTGTATTAGTAACTCTATTAAGAATAGCTCTTCGCTCTAATTCAGTTCCGGCTCTCATTTGAGATCGGCTGTTTTTCTATTGTCACGGGTTTTTAAGCGAAGAGTACTGCAATGAATATTTCCAAATTACGACTGTTTTTAGTTTTCTTATTATCGCTTGTTCTCAACTTTGCACCGAGCATCAGTTTGGCCCAAGATCAGAATGAGCTGTCATTGGAACAAGCTATCTCGCGCGCGTTGACAGATGACGACTGGATAATCGCTAATAAGCAAATAGAGCTGTCATTATCCGCGGAATCTATATCAGCGGGCCAACTTCCAGACCCGAGGATGTCCATTGGCTTATCAAACATGCCTCTTGATACCTTTAACTTCAATCAAGAGCCTATGACTCAGCTTCGAATCGGTATCAATCAGACTTTTCCCCGAGGCGATACGCTGGAACTACAGCAACGTCAGAAAATCCAGCAAAGTGAAGTAAATCCTTTTCTGCGCGATGAGCGTATCGCCAATGTAACACTACAAGTATCGACTTTATGGCTTAATAGTTTTTTAGCTCAACAGTCTATTGAACTGATTGAAAATGATAGAGAGTTGTTTGAGCAATTGGTTGATCTCACCGGAGTTAGATACACATCCGCAACAG
>JBLHTH010000060.1:0-17046 GCA_047627195.1 Pseudohongiellaceae bacterium
GCTGAAGCTCTCGGGGATTATTGTGCAGGACCCAGTCATGTTTTGCCGACGTCGGGAACCGCTAGATTTTTCTCTGCTTTAGGTGTGTACGACTTTCAAAAGCGTAGCTCTGTGATCCAGTGTTCTGCGATTGCGGCTGACAAGCTCGCTGGCATCACTTCAGAGCTAGCTATGAGCGAGCATTTGCAGGCTCACGCTTTATCTGCTGAATATAGAATTATGACTAAAAAGTAACGCTGTCATCGCCTACTGAAAAATTTAACACAGTCATAGTTCAATTATGACTGCTTGCCCGAAGCCGAGAGTGGTTGGGAATGCGACGGTTTTGCCTTCTCGATAAACTTCAATTTCGATTGTATCACCCGGCTTTTTCGTGCGAATTTCTGTCACAATATTTTGCCCATCGATTACGGTGGTATTGCCTACTCGAGTGATTACATCGCCCGCTCTAATTCCCGCTCGTTGTGCCGCGCCACCTTCATCGACGTTTTCAACCAGCATGCCGCGTATATTGTTGATCCCAAAAAACAGCTCGCTGGATTGCTCGTTTAACGCCTCACCCGTTAATACTCCCAAATAACCAGAATTTGCGGCTATAGCGCCAGATATCATATCTAAGGTTGCTGCTATCGCTGAGCTTGAAGGAGTAGCAAAGCCTATTCCTTCGAAGTTGCCTGACTCTGAAAAAATAGATGAGTTAATGCCAAGTAATTTGCCTGTTGTATCAATCAGTGCGCCACCAGAGTTGCCCGGGTTGATAGCAGCGTCAGTTTGCAGTATCGATATGGATTGGTCTGTATTTCTAGTGATAGCGCTTACAATTCCTTGAGAAACCGATTGACCAATATTTCGAGGGTAGCCTATAGCAAAAACAATATCGCCCACTTTTAGTTTGGAGACGTCCGCAATTTCTATGGCATCAAGGTTGTCTAAGTTAATGTGGAGAATAGCCAAATCATTGGCTTTATCCCAAGCGACAACTTTAGCTGGTGTTCGCCTGCCGTCTTTGAGGGTGACTGCGGTATCGAAGGCGTCGAAGAGAGTGTCTACAACATGTAAGTTGGTAAGTATAAAGCCGTCTGCATTTATAATTACACCGGAGCCGAGACTAGCGCTTTCTTCAAGTAAAAAGTCGACCCGGTTTATGGTGGACCGAGTAACTGAGCCAACATTTAAGCTTGTTGCATTTATGCTGACAACGGAGGGGGACGCGTTGGCGATTGCCGCAGCGAAAGACAACGCCGGCACTGGCTGTTGTTGCGCTAATACAGGGGGCAGAGAGTTTATGCCACTTAGTCTCTCTAATTGTTGATATTGCAAAACCACGACAGCAAGCAAGACGCCACAAACTGCTGGCCAACCCAAGTAGTTTAAAATTTTGGCTAGTCTGTCCATTGCTTAACCTTAATTTCCTTTTATCGGCATATGCTACTATGGAACCATCGTAAAAATACAATGTTGCATAGGTGGATTCCAATGCCAGTAAGCCTAATTGAGCTTAACTCAAAACTTAGCACTTTGCTTCAACCGGAGCAGTTTAAAGACTATTGTCCCAACGGTTTGCAGATTCAGGGGAGTGAGCAAGTAGCTAAGCTTGTTAGCGGGGTGACAGCAAGCCAAGCGCTAGTCGACGCAGCTGTCGCCGCGAACGCGGATGCAATACTAGTGCATCATGGTTATTTTTGGCAGGGCGAAGACCAGCGAATTAAAGGAGCGAAGAGAAAGCGAATAAAGACATTGCTTGAACATGATATTAGTCTGTTTGCTTACCATTTACCCTTGGATGTGCATCGAGAGTATGGAAACAATACCCAGCTTGCGAATCTACTGGGCTTAGAGATAGAGGGTGATTTGCATAGGCAAAACAACCACCCTTTGGTGTTGGTAGGCAGGCTGCTAGAACCGCTGGACCATGGTGAGTTTGTTGAACTTTTGCAGTCTAAACTAGGCAGGCATCCACAGTCGGTTGAGGGAAGTTCAGACAAAATAAGCACTATAGCTTGGTGTACCGGGGCAGCCCAGAACTATATAGATTTGGCTATAGATGCGGGAGTGGATGCCTACCTTACGGGTGAAATATCCGAGCAGACTTTCCATGCTGCTAAAGAATCAGGGATACATTTCTTCTCGGCGGGTCACCATGCTACTGAGCGATACGGAGTGCAAGCAGTAGGTCGATACCTAGCCGCTACATTCACAATTGAGCATGAGTTTATCGATATAGATAACCCTGTTTGACAGATCGGGCAGTGACGGCGGTGCCGCACTTAGTAACATTGCATAAGCCCATTACTTCAGAATATTAGATAAGTCCCTTGCTCAGATTTATGCGCAAGGGATACCGCCGCGTTTAGATTATCTCTTCGTCGCGCATCAATTTGAGAACTTTATCTAAACTTTCCTCTATCGACAGAACAGAAGTATCAAGTTCGAGTCTGACCGTGGCTGGTGGCTGGTAGGGAAATGACAGGCCTGGTACATCCTCAGATTTTGATGCTTCGTAAGCTGTGTAAAGACCGCTAGGGTCTCGTTGCTTACAAATTTCAATGGGTGGATTTAGAAAGATAAAATAGCAGTTTTCCGCACCAATAATATCGGCGGCATACTCGCGAGAATCTTCGTTAGGGGCAACGAAGGATGCACAGCAAATTAGGCCAGAGTCATTAACAAATCTTGCCACGTGAGCGCTGCGCCTGAGGTTCTCAGCTCGGCCTAGAGCCGTGTGCGGCAAGTCTTTGCTCAGCCCTAGCCGCATAGCCTTTCCGTCTAGCACGGTGCTTGAGCGCCCCTTATCGAATAGTCGCCTCTCTAGTCCATGGGCTAAAGTGGATTTGCCCGAACCTGACACTCCGATAAACATGATTGTTGCGGGCTTTTGTCCGTAACGATTAGCACGTTCCTTTTTATTTACGTGGGGGCGGATTGATTCTAGAGAGCGATCAGTGGATGCATCGGGGCTTTCTATCATTCCGGCGCCAACTGTTACATTGGTCATTTTATCGATGAGAATAAAATTTCCAGTGGCCCGATTATCCTTATAACCGTCGAAGCTCACAGGCTGCTCGAGATCGATTTCTACGAGGCCAATTTCGTTTAACTCAAGCCCAGGGGAGGGTATTTTTTCAAGTGTGTTCACATCGATTCTGTGTCTAAAACTTTTCACACAACCCTGAACCGTGCGGGTGCCCATCTTAAAGTCATACTGCTGGCCAGCTAACAAGGGTTTGTCAGTCATCCAGACTAAAACGGCTTCAAAATTGTCAGCGGTTTGAGGACGATTATCTCCATGAGTAATAATGTCCCCACGACTGATGTCGATCTCGTCTTCAAGTGTTAGGGTGATTGCCATCGAGGCATGAGCGAGTTCCAACTCTTCGTCGTAAGTAACAATCGATTTAATCGTGCTCTTTTTAAGGGACGGCAGAACTATAATTTCATCACCTTTACGAACTACCCCTGACGCAACGGTTCCGCAAAAACCACGGAAGTTAAGGTTAGGACGGTTAACGTATTGGACGGGAAAGCGAAAGTCTGTGTAGTTTTTATCCTCAACAATTTCAATCGATTCAAGCATGGACATTAATGGCAGGCCGGGGTGCCAGCTCATGTGCTCGCTGGGATTTACAACGTTGTCACCGTTGAGTGCAGAGAGGGGGATAAATTGAAAATCTGCAGGAGCAAGTTTTTTTGAAAATTCAATGTAGTCTTTTTTGATATTTAAAAAAGTGTCTTGGCTGTAATCAACCAGATCCATCTTGTTTACTGCAACGATGATGTGCTTAATGCCAAGGAGGGAGGCTAAAAAGCTATGTCGTCTAGTTTGAGTTTGGACGCCATACCTTGCATCAATAAGAATGATTGCTAGGTCACAGGTGGAGGCACCTGTCGCCATATTTCGAGTGTATTGTTCGTGTCCAGGGGTGTCAGCAATAATGAATTTTCTCTTTGCTGTTGAAAAATAGCGATAGGCGACATCAATGGTAATGCCTTGCTCACGCTCTGCTTGCAATCCATCTACTAGCAGTGCCAGATCGATATTGCCACCGGTTGTACCTGACTTAACGCTGTCTGCTTCAATCGCTGCAAGTTGATCTTCATAGATCATTTTTGCATCGTGTAGAAGCCTACCTATCAAGGTACTTTTGCCATCATCTACACTGCCGCAGGTTAGCAATCGCAGCAATTCTTTACGTTCGTGCTGTGCGAGATAGGCGTCTATATCAGTGCTGATGAGTTCTGATTGATGTGACATGTTATGTTCAGGTTTACCTTGTTTAGAAAGTGATGAGGTGTGTTTGGGTTCGTTAGAAATAGCCCTTGCGCTTCTTTTCTTCCATAGAGCCCGATTTGTCCGAGTCGATCAAACGACCTTGCCGCTCTGAGCTAGTGGCTAACAACATTTCTTGAATAATTTCAGGCAAAGTTGTTGCTGTTGATTCGACGGCACCTGTTAAGGGGTAGCAGCCAAGCGTTCTAAAGCGCACGGTCTTGATTTCAATTTTCTGATCTTTACCTATCGGCATGCGATCATCGTCCACCATTATATCGACACCATCCATTTTTACGATTGGACGTGGTTTGGCGAAGTAAAGTGGGACTATTTCTATTTCGTTGAGGTGGATGTATTGCCAAATGTCTAGCTCAGTCCAATTCGATAAGGGGAAGACTCGAATACTTTCGCCCTTGTTTACAGAGCTATTGTATATATTCCAAAGTTCCGGCCTTTGGTTTTTTGGGTCCCAACCATGGTTCTTGTCGCGAAACGAAAACACTCTCTCTTTTGCTCGTGACTTTTCCTCATCTCGGCGAGCGCCGCCAAATGCAGCATCAAATTTGTGCTTATTTAAGGCTTGTTTAAGCGCTTGGGTTTTCATTATGTCAGTGTGTTGGGCGCTGCCGTGCGTGAATGGGCCAACGCCAGCGGCTACACCTTCTTGATTAGTGTGAACGATAAGGTCGAGGCCAAGCTTCTTGATGTGCTTGTCTCTGAATTCAATCATCTCTCGAAATTTCCATGTTGTATCGACATGTAATAACGGGAACGGCAGCTTGCCTGGATAAAATGCTTTTAGCGCCAGATGCAACATGACGGCAGAATCCTTTCCGACCGAATAAAGCATAACGGGTTTATCGAATTCAGACGCAACTTCACGAATAATATGAATGCTTTCTGACTCGAGCTGTTTTAAATGAGTAAGTTTGTAATCAGGCATCGCTTTTCAGTATTTAGAATAGAATGATTGGTTAAGGTAGCTGCAAATGAAGGTCAAGCCTGCAGGAGTGAAACACATCCACTACACTTAGAATTATATCTTAGCAGTACTAGATTTAACATCGATTAGGATCGTAGTTTTCACTGATCTTCTTCTAATGCGGGTTTTGATTTGTCTAACCCAAAATCTTCTGAGAGTGCGCCTTTGCGCTCGGGATCCTGCTTGGTAGCATAGTCTTTGGGTGGGTTTAGGGCGCTAATCTCTTCTTCTGTGGGTGTGGTTTCAAATACCGCGTCGCTGTCTGTAGGAAGGAGTTTGCTAGCAACTTCAGATGGGCAAAGGTCTTGAGCGCCAGTGGCCAGATGCTGATACACCTCTCGGTAGCTTTGCGTCATGTGCTGGACCAATTCGGCGGTCATACTAAAATGATCACTTACGTTGTCTCGATATTCCCCGTGCGATTCTTTTAGGTTGCGGATTTGATTTTCAAGTTCCTGAACTCGTGACGGACTTGCGTTCATACGACTGGCTAAGACCACACCGATAACAACGCCTACTGCAAGACAACCGACCGCAACTAACCAAATCATGTTTTTTATAGCCTCATTGAATGTGAAAGATGGTAAATTTCGCTGGATATATTATTTTAGATCGCAGTATAACCCAATTCAAATCCTGATCTATACACTGATTATGCGAACCATCACCTCGGCAGGGTGAGTTGATGGCTCGTAATTGGTGCGATTGCGATAATAGTGACTTTGATGCAAAAACCGACCTAAAATGCTCGGCGCCTGTATGCGGGTGTTTTGCCCAGTTTGCTGGGGTAGCCATTCGTTAAAAAATTAGCTATGGGCACTAAAAGCACTATAAGCACTATAAATGGAAGAATTATTAAAAGGTACTTTAATTGTCCTCACTAACATTGGTCTCACCTGAATTGATCTCGCCTAGGCAAAAATATACCCAAGATCTGAATTCTGGGCTTATTGTGTTTGACGCCATGCAAGAGCAGGTTGTTGTGCGCCTTCAGTTTTTATTTGATGAGCTAGTTACTAATGGACAAGGCGGCAAGGCTAAAAAGCCAGGATTACGTGGTTTTTTAGCTGGCTGGATGTCCGGATTAGATGCTACTGATGAGGGCATTCGGGGGCTTTATGTCTGGGGTGGGGTAGGGCGAGGAAAAACATATTTGATGGATCTGTTTTTCGAGTGCTTGCCGTTTGAGGAAAAAGAACGGACGCACTTCCATCGGTTTATGCAGTTTGTGCACGCCGAGTTAACTGCGCTGCAGGGGCAAAAAAATCCGTTAGATAAGCTTGCTGATTTGATTTCAAGTAGGGCGAGGGTTCTCTGTTTTGATGAGTTCTTTGTGTTAGATATAGGGGATGCAATGATTTTAGCTGGGCTGTTGGATGCGCTTTGTAAGCGGCATGTCGTTTTAGTTACCACGTCTAATATCAACCCAGACGGTCTTTACGAAAATGGCCTGCAAAGGTCTCGGTTCATGCCAGCAATTGAGCTGCTCAAAAAACATACGACAGTAATCGAACTAGGATCTGGACTAGACTACCGGTTAAGGAGTCTGGAGCGGGCTAATTTGTACTTATGTCCAATCACCGCGCAAACTGATGCTGAGCTAAACGCGAAGTTCGCTGAGTTGTCTCGAGTTTCGGTTTTTGAAGAAGATGGAGAGCTAATCATATTGGATAGGCCAATTAATACTCGGCGCCAGGCTGGTGACATAGCGTGGTTTGAATTTGATCAATTATGCGGTGGACCGAGAAGCGCATTCGACTATATTGAACTCGCGAAGCTTTTTCACACTATTATTATTGGCAATGTGCCTGCCATGGGTGATGATGAAAATGACCGTGCTCGAAGGTTTGTAAGTTTGATTGATGAGTTATATGATCGCCGAGTCAAATTAGTCATGAGCGCGCAAGTTTCAATCGAAGCTCTGTATAGCGGGCGCAGCTTAGCTTTTGCGTTTGAGCGAACACAATCTCGGCTACTTGAAATGCAATCTCACGACTACCTTTCCTATGCCCATTTGGCTTAGCATATGGGATCTGTAGAGCTTCCTGAATTTAGAAGCTAATTTTGCTTGAACAGTCACTACCGCTTCGGTAGTATACGCGCTCCTTAATGCAAAGCCACGAATTCGCCATGAAGACTTATAGCGCAAAACCACAAGAAGTAGACCAGAACTGGCTACTCGTTGATGCCCAAGGCCTAACACTTGGCCGTATGGCTCAAGCTATTGCTACTCGTTTACGAGGAAAGCATAAGCCAGAATACACGGCTCACGTAGATACAGGCGATTTTGTCGTCGTTATCAATGCTGATAAAGTAAAAGTGACCGGCAACAAAGCAAAAGGCAAAATATACTATTCTCACTCGGGTTTCCCGGGTGGTTTGAAGTCAATGTCATTTGAAAAGTTGCAAGAAAGAGAGCCAGAAAAAATCGTTAAACTTGCCATAAAAGGCATGTTACCAAGAACTCCGCTGGGCAGAGCTATGTTTAAAAAGCTTAAAGTCTATGCTGGGTCGGATCATCCGCATGCGGCTCAGCAGCCTGCAAGCGTGAATCTCTAATCCTGAAGAGGCCTTAAGAAGCAATGTCAGCAACTCAATATTACGGCACTGGTAGACGCAAAACCTCCACAGCTCGGGTCTATTTGACCAGTGGAGACGGCAGCATCACAGTTAATAAGCGCCCTTTAGATGGTTATTTTGGGCGTGAAGTAGCTCGAATGATTGTTAAGCAACCACTTGAACTTGTAGAGATGACTGAAAAGTTTGACATCAATGTTTCTGTGCGCGGCGGTGGCAGTTTCGGTCAAGCTGGAGCGATTCGTCACGGCATCACACGTGCTTTGATGGATTACGATATCGAATTAAAGCCTACACTGCGTAAAGCGGGTTTCGTTACACGCGACGCAAGAGAAGTAGAGCGGAAGAAGGTCGGCCTTCGTAAAGCACGTAAGAAGCCGCAGTTTTCCAAGCGCTAGACTCGTTCTAGTCATAGAAACGCCAACTTGTTGTCTGAGTTTGGCGTTTTTTTGTGCCTGTAAAATACAAATTTATTCAATATTATCAAGCGGATAGCTACTAATGGGCATCTTGCTCAGCTTGAATAGTTCCTAAATATTGGCTATTATTGGCTGGATTTGCTGACCGAATTAAGACTGCTACGTTTATTAAAGAACGTAGCCTTCAGTATCCCGCCTTAGAATGGCTCAGCCTTTAGTGTTTTTCTTATTCTCAAGGAGAAGAAGCGGTGACAAACGACAGTAAGAATGCTGGCCGTAGACGATTTTTAGTTGGATCAACAACAGCGATGGGTGCCATCGGCGTTGCTGCAGCTGCGGTACCATTTGTGGGTTCTTGGAACCCGAGTGCTAAAGCACGAGCCGCCGGTGCGCCGGTGCGTATCGACATTAGCCAATTGCAAGAAGGTGAAATTCTTGGCCCAATCCCCGCATGGAGAGGAAAGCCAATTTTCATTATTAAACGCACAGAAGCGGCGCTAACAGCCCTCGGTGAGAATCTGGATCAACTGACCGATCCAAACTCCGAAGATGAAGAACAGCCCGGATACGCTACCAACGAGTATCGATCACGTTCTCCGGAATTACTTGTGTTAGTGGGCCTTTGCCCGCATTTATTTTGTTCACCCACCCCTCATATCGAGCTCAGACCGCAGCCGTTTGATGAGCAATGGCGTGGTGGCTTCTTCTGTCCTTGTCACGGTTCTCGCTTTGATTTGGCTGGCCGGGTTTACAGTGGTTCCCCATCTTCTAGAAACATGCAGGTGCCGCCGTACTCTTATGAAAGTGACAGCGTGTTGGTGATTGGTGTTGATGAGGAAACCGCAGCATGAGTGATATGAGTAGCAATAACGAATTAGATCTAACCAAAAAGCCTGGCAAAGTTGTTGGTGGCCTGATTGGTTTAAGAGATTGGGTGGATGCCCGCCTTCCGATAGTCAACGCTTGGAAAAAGCATCTATCTGAATACTACGCGCCGAAGAATTTCAACTTTTGGTATTACTTTGGTGTCCTATCAATGGTTGTGTTGGTTATCCAACTGTTGAGCGGAATTTGGCTAACAATGAATTATACGGCCAGTGCTGAAGCTGCATTCGCCTCTGTAGAATACATTATGCGCGATGTGGAATATGGCTGGTTGCTTCGCTATATCCATTCCACCGGAGCTTCGGCATTTTTCTTTGTTATTTATCTGCATATGTTCCGTGGCCTTATGTATGGCTCTTATCAAAAACCAAGAGAGTTAATTTGGGTTTTTGGTATGGCTATTTATTTTGTGCTGATGGCGGAAGGTTTTCTGGGCTATGTTTTGCCTTGGGGACAGATGTCATATTGGGGTGCAAATGTAATTGTGTCACTCGCTGGAGCAATACCTGTTATCGGGGAAGACCTTCTTGTTTGGGTGCGCGGTGACTTCTTGATTTCTGGAGCTACTTTAAATCGATTTTTTGCGCTGCATGTAGTTGCTCTGCCAATCGTATTGCTGGCGTTAGTTGTCCTTCATATTTTGGCACTTCATGAGGTGGGCTCAAACAACCCAGATGGCGTCGAAATTAAAAAGAATAAAGGTCCAGATGGTGTTCCTCTAGACGGAGTGCCTTTTCACCCTTATTACACTCTGTATCATGACCTAGCGGGCATCGTTTTATTCCTGTTCGTTTTTTGCGCGATTGTTTTCTTTGCGCCAGAGATGGGGGGCTATTTCTTAGAAATCGCCAACTTCCAAGAGGCCAATCCGCTCAAAACGCCCGAGCATGTGCCACCGGTTTGGTACTACACGCCATTCTATTCAATGCTTCGTGCTGTGACTGTGCCGTTGTTTGGCATTGATGCTAAGTTCTGGGGCATGTTGGTGATGATCAGTGCAATCGCGATTCTGTTTGTCCTACCTTGGTTGGACAAAAGCCCCGTGCGATCTATGCGCTACAAGGGCTGGTACAGTCGAATAGCGCTTCTGTCGTTTATTGTGAGCTTCCTAATATTAGGTGTTCTCGGTACTCAATCAGTCAGTCCTGCTAAGACATTACTAGCTCAGATTATGACTATCGTTTACTTTGCTTATTTTGTAGCGATGCCTTGGTATACAAGAAGAGAAGTAACAACGCAGCCTCCAGAGCGAGTTACTGGCAGGTTTATAACTATTCCGCAGCTGATGGGTACGCTATTGCTAATCATCGCTTTAGTCGTAATACCTTTGATGTTCACCAATGAAGCTCATGCCTCTGAAGCGGGACTGGAGCTGGAGCATGTAGAGACTTCTTTTGACGACAAAGTATCCTTGCAGCGTGGATTTAAAAACTACATGAATTACTGTGTGGGTTGCCATGAGCTTGGCTATGCGCGCTACGCAAGGACAGCAGATGATTTGGAAATCCCTCATGATTTAGTGATGGCAAATCTGGTCTTTGATGACGCGCTAATCGGTGACTTAATCGAAAATGCGCTAACCGAAGATGATGCAAAGCAATACTTCGCCGCGGTGCCGCCAGACTTAACTTTGGCTGGAAGAGTTCACAGCCCTGATTGGCTTTACACCTACATGAAGTCTTTTTACAACGATAGCTCTAGGCCTTTAGGTGCCAACAATAAAGTTTATGCAAATGTTGGTATGCCTAACGTGCTTCATGAACTGCAAGGTGATGTAACCTGTGATGATCATGGAGCCGATGACCCTACTCAATGCGATCTAACTCATGTGCCAGGAACCGGTTCAATGAGTGAAGTGGAGTTCGATGAAACCATTGCCGACTTAGTTAACTTTATGTATTACATTGGTGAGCCGGTTCGTAGTAGACGACAAGAAATTGGCATATGGGTATTGGCATTCCTAGCAGCCTTGTATGTACTAACAGCTTTATTGGGTCGTGAATTCTCGAAAGATTATCACTAAATTGATGACTTCGAGTCGCTAAAAAACAACATTACAATAATACAGAGGATTCACTATGGGTGTGGTCGCTAAACGATCTTCCATGACTTTTTATTCAGACGGGACTAGCCACTATAGTCATCGTGTGCGCATAGTTCTTGCCGAAAAAGGAGTTACGGTCGAAACCATAGATGTCGATCCTGACGAAAAGCCAGAGGATTTGTCTACATTAAATCCGTATAACACGCTGCCTACCTTAGTTGACCGTGACTTGGTGTTATACGAAGCGGATATCATGATGGAATATCTTGATGAGCGCTTTCCTCATCCACCTTTGTTTCCCGTGTACCCAGTAGCGCGTGCTATGAGCAGGCTTTGGATTTACCGGATTAGACAAGATTGGTGCCCAATGGTCGACGCGCTTATGGCGAATAAAGGCACTCCGGCTCAGTTGGAAAAGGCGCGGAAGGATCTTCGTGACTCTCTTGTGTCTATAGCTCCAATTTTTGGTGAAAAACCTTACTTTATGAGTGATGAATTCACTATCGTAGATTGCTGTGTGACTCCAATACTGTGGCGCCTTCCTATCATGGGTATAGAATTACCTAAAAACAAGACAACTAAGCCATTGCTTGAATACCGCGATCGGTTGTTTGAAAGAGAGTCTATTTTGATGAGCCTCTCCGAACAAGAAAAAGAAATGATTTAGATGCGACTCTACTAAAGCTGTCTGTTAGCTATAGCTAACAGACAGCTTTAGTAGACAGATATAATAGAAAAAGGTGCCCGGACATGACAATGAGCTCAAGTCGCCCCTACCTTGTTAGGGCACTTTATGATTGGATATTAGAAAATAATTGCACTCCGTATATCTTGGTCAATGCTATTGACGACAATGTTCAGGTCCCCCTTGAGCACGTCAAAGATGGCCAAATTATTCTCAATGTTTCCCCTTCCGCCGTGCAGGCTCTGATGATTCAAGATCAAGCTTTGGAGTTTGAAGGCCGCTTCGCTGGCATTTCAAAAGTAGTGTATGTGCCAATGCATGCGGTTATGGGGATTTATGCCAAGGAAAACGGGCAGGGGATGATGTTTGATGCGGAAGGCTCGCTACCAAAACCTCCGAATCCAACTGGCACCGACCCCAGTGAAAAAGCCAGAGGGTTAAGTGGTAAAAATAAGCCATCCTCGTCTGAAGTTGCAAAGCCGACTCTCAGGCTGGTTAAGTAAGAATCATCAATTAGAGCGATCTAGTTGATATACTCGAATACCTTAACTACTTTGGTTACCCCTGACACGTTGCGAGCCAAGTTCGCAGCTCTATCACCCTCTTTCTGATTAATAAGACCCATCAAGTAGATTGAACCATTCTCTGCAATTACCTTAATTTGGTCGGATGGAACTTCTTTATTCGTCAGCATGAGCGTACGAACCTTAGTCCCTATCCAGACATCATTGCTTTGGGAAAGTAGGCTGGTCTTGCCAGATATTTCCATTTCATTGTGTATACGTTTGATCTTGGAGCTAGCTTGGCTGGCGATACTAGTAGCTTTAGCTTTCAAACTCTCTGATTCTGTTTGGCCAACAATTAACACCACGCCGTTATGGCTAATGATGCTGAAATTTGACCCTTTAAATGCTGGTTCTTGGGATTTCATGTTAACCGCTACCTTGGTCTCAATGGATTGATCCTCGACCACGGCACCGGCAGTGCGCTGTGTTGGGTCTTCTTGAATGCCAGCTTCACCCGTGGTTTTTACTAGTATGGCTGTGCAAGAGTTAAGTAAAAATAGGCTTATAAAAAGAGCGAGTGTGTGAGATTTCATGTTTCTTCTTCTCCGAAAAGTGTAGTGTCAATGAAATCGCACAAACAGTGAATTACGACTAAATGAACTTCTTGAATTCTCGCTGTGCGATCTGAAGGTACTCTAATTTCAACATCTGAGTCCTTCAACAATGGGGCCATGGTGCCGCCATCTTTGCCAGATAGCACTACGATTACCATATTTCTTTCATGGGCTGCTTTCATAGCCTCCATGATGTTCCTTGAGTTGCCGCTGGTGGAAATGGCTAATAACACGTCTCCTGCTTGGCCGAGTGCCATTACCTGTTTAGAAAAGACTTCGTTAAAGTCATAGTCATTAGCGATTGCGGTCAGGGTTGAACTGTCGGTAGTTATTGCAATTGCCGGCAGAGGCGGGCGCTCTTGTTCAAAACGATTGAGTAACTCTGCTGAAAAGTGTTGAGCATCGCCGGCGGAGCCGCCATTGCCACAGCACAGGATTTTTTTATCGTTCAATAGTGCTTTTACCATCAATTCCCCAGCATCAAAGATGGGATCGATTAGAGTCTCGGCAGCCCGCTGTTTGGTGGCTATGCTGTCAAGGAAATGGTTTTGGATTCGGTTGTGATTAGACATGCGGTAAGTGTCCAGCAATTAATGATAACGTGATAGTTTTATCGGCCAAGCTGTTCATATTTTTACTTGTCTGACCTTCTGAATTATCTTTAGTAGACATATTCCTGATGGAAAAAGTTTCAACTAAATGCATTTTCAATCCAAAGTATTTTTGCCGGCTCTTGACCTTCAATGGGGTGGATGCCAATAACATCAAAGCGACAGCTAAAGTGCGCTAGGTCGGAATGCCTTAATAAAAAATGTGAAGCAGTTAGTCGTATTTTCTTTTGTTTTGCGGTGTTTACCATTTCTAGCACATGTCCAAATTGCGAAGATTCCCTGTACTTCACTTCTATAAACACGACAGTTTTTGCAGGGGTTAGCATAACTAGGTCCACCTCACCGTAGCGGCAATGGTAATTCGCACAGTAATGCTTTAAGCCCGCGGTTTCCAAATGAGAGCGCGCTAACCTTTCAAAATAGTCGCCGCGTTTTTTAGTGTTGCTCAGAAATCGCTTGAACAAGGCAAAGTCCTTGTCGCTCAGTAGAGATTAGCGACTGAGCGGAATAAGTGGCGATACTAATTGAGGTGCGCCATCGATGAATCGTGCAGCAAGTAATTGACGCTGAATCTCTCGATCAGAGTTCATTGTTAGTAGCCCTGTAGTTCCTCCCAAAGAATTGATTTCGGACGATGAGAATTGGGCGAGTCTGTCATGGAGCCGGTAGCTGTCAATGCCCATGGCGCGAAGACGCTCGAGTGGCCCAGCTGTTTTGCGAAAACTATTGCTAACAAATTCTTTAAATGGATTCGATTGTTGTAACAACCAAGGCGCGTCAAGGAAAATTATGCCGTTTAGATCTCTGTTTATATCTGTGTTGTCTGAACCATCGTAGATGGAAGGATAGGCGATAACTGGCAAGGACTCGGCAAAGTAGAACGCTAGAGTCGGCTGTATTTGCCTCCCTTGACGAGGGTTGGCTATCAGGTAAATAAAATCTATGTCCTGCCTTCTCCTTGGAATGAACTCGATTCTGTCTCTGGGTAGTAGCGCCTCTATTTTTGCTGCCCTTGCTTCACTGGCGTCAATTGCCATGGATTGCTTTATTATCTCTGCGTAATCGCTCTCACTATCGAAGGTTGACCTGGATACAATATTGCCTCCAGTGGCGGTCCAGGCGTTCTCAAACAATGAATTGAGACGAAGATAATCACTGCCGCTTGGTGTAATAACAGCGGCATTTTTAAAACCAGCACTGGTTGCCAGCTGTGCAGCCTGTTCTATCTCATTTTCGGGGGCTAAGCCAAACTGAAAGAAATTACCGGCGCCCGAAAAGCTGTTGTCATCAGTGTAATTCAGTGCCAAGGTCGGAACGGCTAGATTTGGCAGGCGGTGCAATTGATTAACCAGCTCTTTATCTAGCGGGCCGATCACCAGATCCGCGCCATCATTCAGGGCTTCATCATAAAGAGGATAAATGTTTGTGACCCCTGAACTATCATAAAACTTAATAATCGGAGCACCGTGATTGGCTTCGATACTTTGGTAGTAGGCGCTTAAAAAGCCCTCTTGTATTGCCCGTCCAGCTTGTTCTTGCAGAGGTAAAAGCAAGGCTACTTGTCGAGGCCGCTGTTCCCAGTTGCGTTGGAGTTTGACTAAGGGGCGCGGCAGAATTCGGGCGGCATCATGGCTTGACCATACCCGGCGCCATTGTTGAATTGAATCAAGCTGTCCTTTGATGCTTAATTCTTGGTCGGCAACCGCCTTGGCTAGTTCTATCCAGCCTCTGCTTTTATAGTTCGAGGCGGAGTTGGCAATAGAGGAAAGCTCGGCGTCGTCAATTATCGTCAGTGCGTTCCATACCAAATCATGTAAATCCTGAACTGATTCCTCGCTTGCGAGTGTTTCGGTGCTCTTTATTTCCGAGCTTTCTTTTTTGGAACTCGCTAAATAACTACGAAAAGCATCAGCTGGACGGTCAAGAAGTAGGTAAGTGTCTCCAAGCAGCTTTTCAAATTGAGTGTTCATATCGCCAGAGCTGGGAGCAAGAGTTTCGGTCAGGAATTGTAGTGCAGACTGAGGGTCACCTTGGCTATTGGCAATCCTTGCTTGAGCCATAGCGAAGCGGCTACGCAATTCGGGCGCCATTGCGTCGCTTAGACTTTGCGCTTGAGATTCAAGCGCGGCCCGCTCGAAAAAGCCTTGCTCCAGCAAAAGTTCTATAGCTGTAATGCGCAGCCCTGCAGCATCTACTCCGAGGCTATTATTTGCGTTAGCCAATAGCTCATCAATACGCTGTGATGTAGACTCACCTTCTAGTAGGGGAAGTTCGACCAGGGACGGACCGGAAGAGCATGCGGCAATCAACCCTGATACTAAAAGGATCAGTAACAATTTCTGATTTTCTATTTTTAAACGGATTTGGCTGCTGTCGTTGTTTGACAAAATTTAACTATCTCGCTGGCTATAAGATCTGTGTTGAAAAGAGTAAACCATGAATTCAGCTAGGGCAATAAATCGCTCAAATTACTAGGCTGCTATTCTCTAGTAGTCTTGCTGATTTTTAGTGTAACTTTTCGTGTAACTTCTAGTATATCTTTCAAAGTAATTGTCAGAAAAGTTTCCAAATTTTAATATAAGTAACCCATGAGATTTTAAATCGTGATTAGTGCAGGAACACTCTACGTTGTAGCGACTCCCATAGGTAATTTGGATGATATATCAACGCGTGCAATTGACACGCTACAAGGCGTTGATTTAATAGCGGCCGAAGACACACGCCATAGTAAAGCGCTCTTGGAAAAGATAGAAGTAAAAACTCCGCTTACCTCTTACCATGATTTCAGTGATGACTCTGTGGCTGCCAGGCTTTTGGATAAGCTCCAGCAGGGCCAGTCCATCGCCCTTATTTCTGACGCAGGTACGCCACTCATTTCAGATCCTGGTTTTAAGCTAGTGAGACTGGTCCGCGAAGCCGGCATAGAGGTGATACCAATTCCCGGCGCAAGCGCGATTACTGCGGCTTTATGCGTGGCAGGTCTAGCAACGGATCGGTTTTGCTTTGAGGGTTTTTTACCAAGTAAGCAGGGCGCTCGCGAGCAGTCTCTAACTCAATTACAGTATGAGCTACGGACAATAGTATTTTACGAGTCACCCCACCGTATAGAGGCTATGCTGGCAAGTGTTGTGACGGTTTTCGGTGGGCACAGGCAGGTATTTGTTGCTAGGGAGATTACCAAAAAGTTTGAATCTCACTTCTTGGGTTACGGGTCAGATGCTTTGGCTTGGCTGCAAGCTGATTCAGATAATCAGCGCGGAGAATTCGTTGTTATTGTTGCCGGATGTGACAAGGAAACACAGGAGAAGCAAAAACAGGAAGCGGGATTGAAGTTGGCGCTTCTGCTGGAGTCAGACATGTCGCTAAAAAAGGCAGTGGCTTTGGCAAGCGATGCGACGGGCGCTAGAAAAAATTTACTTTACTCCGCGATGATTGAGATAAAAAACACAAACC
>JBLHTH010000061.1:0-16915 GCA_047627195.1 Pseudohongiellaceae bacterium
ATGACCGCTGGCCGAATGCTTTAATCCAATTCGAAGATTTCGCGCAGCCCAATGCAATGCCAATCTTAAAGCGTCATAGGGACCGAGTCTGCTGTTTTAATGATGATATTCAGGGTACGGCAGCGGTTACGCTTGGCTGTTTGCTGGCTGCATGTAAACGTAAAGGCGAGACTTTGAAGGACCAGAAAATCGCATTTGTCGGGGCTGGATCAGCCGGCTGCGGTATAGCCGAATTGGTCGTCAGAGCGATGGTTATACAAGGTCTTACTGATCTGGAGGCACGAGCTCGAATATTTATGATTGATCGTCAGGGGCTAGTGACATCGGACATGGATAACTTAATGGATTTCCAGCAGGTTCTGACTCAAGATAAAGCGATGCTAAGCGACTGGCAATTAAGTGACGATAACGAAACGCTTGAGCTAATGGACGTAGTATCCAACGCTCATCCAAGTGTTCTCATCGGCGTTTCCGGCAAGCCGGGTTTATTTACCGAGGCGATAATTCGGGAAATGCACGCTCATTGCCCAAGACCGGTTGTATTGCCTCTGAGCAATCCTTCAAAGCATGTAGAGGCGCATCCAGACCAAGTAATCGAATGGACCGACGGCCAAGCTATTGTTGCTACCGGCAGCCCGTTTTTTGCTGTGGACTATGCTGGCAAGAAATTTGAAATCTCGCAGTGCAATAATAGCTATATTTTTCCAGGCATCGGCTTGGGCATTGTTGCGTCAAAATCATCTAGAGTCAGCGATGCTATGTTGATGAAGGCAAGTATTACGTTGGCAGAGTTGGCGCCGGTGAGCAGTTCTAATACCGATGGCATACTGCCACCATTGACCGACCTTCCTTTTATCAGTAGAACAATTGCGTTCGCAGTGGCTAAAGTGGCGATGAGTGAAGGCTATGCGCGCGAGATAACTGATGAGGAGTTGAACGCGGCTATTGAGCGGAATTTTTGGACTCCAAAATATAGGGAATACCGCCGCATAGCTACTCGTGCTAGGTAGCACTTAACGGCAATTCTTACAAAATGCATAGTTAAGAAAAAATTGAAAAACTTAAATAGATAAGTTTCTAAATAGGGAACAAAGATGTCAAACCACGACTTTATAGTAAAGCGCGATGATCTCGCTACGACTCGTTTAGTTGAGTGCACGGAGCTAACTCCAAATGAGGGACAAGCTGTTTTGCGCGTTGAGCGCTTCGCGTTAACTGCCAACAATATTACTTATGGTGTCGCAGGTGATTTAATCGGGTACTGGCAATTTTTCCCGTGTGCGCAAGAAGGTTTCGGCCGCATACCGGTGTGGGGAATAGCAAATGTTGTTGCCGAAAACGGCAGTGAGCTTAAGGTAGGTGACCGTTATTACGGATATTTTCCTATGTCTGATGAGCTCTTGGTTAGCCCCACCAGATTATCTATGCGCGGTTTTACCGATGGGGCAGATCATCGAGCGCAACTGCCAATTGTTTATAATCAGTACACACGGGTTAGCCCAGATAATGGGTTTGAATCAGGTTTTGATAACCACAAGATGGTTTATGCCCCTCTTTTCACTACGTCCTTCGTGCTGGATGATTTCTTTGCGGATAACGATGATTTCGGCGCCAAAACCATCGTCCTTGGCAGTGCTTCTAGTAAAACTGCTTTCGGTATGGCTTTTATGCTCAAGCAGTCGGGCAGAGTCAAAGTTGTTGGTCTTACATCTGAGAAAAACTTAGCGTTTGTAAAGGGACTCGGGCTTTATGATGAGGTCTTTACCTATAATGATGTTGAATCGATGGACAACTCTGTTGCTACAGCTTATGTCGATATGTCCGGTAATCGAGATGTGCTATCAAAGGTGCATCATCACTTTACTGACAATTTAGTTCAGAGCTGTGCGGTGGGGATTACTCATTGGGAGTCTAGGGCGGATAAAGCGCAGCAGAGGCTCCCTGGGCCGAAGCCGACAATGTTTTTTGCGCCTAGCCAAATAGTTAAGCGAAATAAGGAATGGGGGCAGGCCAAATATCAAGCGCGCTTAGCTAAAGCGACAGCAGCTTTTCTAGCTCAAGTGGACAGTTGGGTTGATATTAAAGAGCATAGTTTTGCCGCGGTTGATGATGTTTATCAGCAAGTACTGGTTGGTGCGCCCGCCGATACGGCTGTGATAGTTGCGTTAGATTAACGCCAGCGATCTAGAGCGTATAATACCTGCTGGTTAGAACTTACTAACTAGAACTTACTAAAGAGTTCGCGTAGCTTTTTTGCGCCAATACCATTCATGCGCTCGACATTCGTATTTGGGATATTGGTAGTATCTGGGTGATTCTTTACTGCGTTGTCGATACTCTCTTCCCTGAGAATATGTAGCAGTGGGTATGGCGAGCGATTAGTATAATTTTCGGCATCGCCGGCCTGAGTATCAGCAAACTGATACTCAGGATGAAACCCCGCAATCTGATAGCGGCCTTCGAAATTTAGCTCGAAAAGAAGGCTGTTTGCTAGGTCAATAAAATCACAATAGTCTAAAAAATCCGCCAGGCAATCACCAACGATCAAGATGCTGGTTTCTATTTCCCTGTTTGATTCCAGCAGTTCAAATTCTGCCGTAAGTGCGGCCAGTAATTCTTCGCCGGAATGAGCGGTAGATACCTTGAATCGGATGTTGCCTTGATCAAATTCTTTTCGAGCAAAAGGGCAAAGGTTGAAACCAATAACGCATTCTGTGATCCATTTTTTAACTCGGCTCTCGGCACTGGGATCTTGAGCCGGAGAATCAATGATCAATGGATGCCTCGTCACCAAATTTGGCAAGCACAGCTCCATAAACCGTCATCGCATCCCAAAGGTTTTGTAGGCGAAGATTTTCATTTTCAGCATGCTGATTATTGTCATGGTTAGCTAGAGGCAATACGATAATAGGTGTTGCCATTCTAGATCTGAACGCGTTCAAAGGCAGCCCACCGCCCATTGAGGGGGTCAAAATAAGGTCGGGAGTTATTTGTCGCATAAGCTTGATAAGCCGCTGTGACATTTCGCCATCCATAGATGTTCTCAGGCCAGAACCACCGGCTCCACGCCAATCTAATTTGATCACCTTTTCATTATCTCTTAAGGTTTCATTGCTAGGCTCGTCGTAAACGATATGGAATCCTTGCTGCGTTATATGAGCTTCGATTAATTTACGAATGGTCTCAGGATCTTGGTTCGGTACCAAGCGTAAGTTAAGAGATGCAGTAGCAGAGGATAAGATGATATTTCTCCCTTGGCTCCCAACTCCGCCAGCGCTTAATCCACGCACATTAAATGCAGGTAACGTTATAAGTTCTTCAAGTCGTGTGCCGCCCCCCTCCGGTGTATGGACAGAAAGCTCTTCTTTTAATAATTGGGTTACGTCTGGCATGGCATCGATTGCTGCTCGCTCTGCTTCGGTTAGGCGTGCTACATCGTCGTAATAGCCTTGTATAAGGATACGCCCGGACTCGTCTCTCATACTAGTTAACAGGTAAGCTATTCGCATAATTGGATTTGGAGCCCAATTGCCGTAGTGGCCGGAATGCAGTGGTCGGTTAGCGCCATAGGTCGTCATGTCTAATGTGCGGCCCCCTCGAACGCCGAAAACCAGCTGGGCTCGTCGGGACTGATGCATGGGCGCGTCGCAAAATAACAGTAAGTCGGCATCGAGCAGGCCAGGATTGTTGTCAATGATTTGTCCTAGGGTCGGGGAGCCTCGCTCTTCTTCGCCATCAAAGATAAGTTTTAAATTTACCGACAGCTCGATACCATTTTGCCTTAACGCATCGATTACGTGGACAATCGCGATCACGGGCATTTTGTCATCACCGGCTGATCTGGCATAAAGCCTAGATTCGGGATCAAAGTTACCGGCACTGTTCTCAATATCTACAGGTTTGCCACCGGCATTCAAAGGAGCATCCAGCAACGTGGGAGTAAAAGGGGGGTACGCCCAATTTTCAATGTCTACTGGCTGGCCATCAAAATGAGCATAGAGCAATAGAGTTTCAGTAGCGCTTGGATTTAGCAGTTCGGCATAGACGTAGGGAGCGCCTCCTGCTTGAAGTTGTTTTGTGGTAAATCCTCGAGCCTCAAGCAGCCCTTCAATATGATCTGCATTTGCGGCCATATCATCCAAGTTTGATGCTATGTTCGGAAAGGACAGTAGCTCAATAAAATCTTTTAGTATTGAAGCTTCATTGGCCTCACGGTATTGGGTAATTGCCGAGCTAACATCGAGTGCTGACAAATTTTGGGCATTGCTTGCGCCAGTTATTGGGAAGCCAAGAGCCCCCCAAAGAATAATAAATATTTTGGGGTTAATAAGGTTGCTGTTTATTCTGAGCGGTTCAATGTTCATTAACGTGCACCGAATGATTGTTGGATAAGGTCTTAGAGTATTAGTCAGCCAATGGTTTCAGGTTAACCCATTGCGCGCCCCTTGATAAAGGATTCTTCTGTAAATCCATGCTATCTGCGCCGGCATTGCCAGGGCATCGTGTTCATTGAAAAGCTCTATGATAGACTGACCCAATGACCCTTGGCGGTGCTGTTGGTTTGGGCGAATGGCTTGGCGAGGCAAGCTAGGTAAGCAGGCCAGGCTTATAGTTTAGGTAAAGGTCGAGGTAATAATTGGGGCAATACTCGAGGTAAAACCGTAGACAGCTATTTAGGTGACTTATCTCAGCAGCGTGCGCTACAACTTATTTATGCATCTTTTTACAACAGCGCAGTTTTTTTCAGCAGCACAGTTTTTTATAAGAAAACTGTTAGGAAGTGACACAGAAAACTAACGAACAAGATTAATGCCTCGATTGATTCAGAAACGATTTAGGCCAGTAGTCTTTACTAGAGAATTCAAAATGAAAACAGAATTAAAAAACGATGTAATGATAATCACATTAGATGATGGTAAAGCCAATGTGGTTGGACACGCTTTGTTAAACGATTTATTTCCAGCTTTAGACCGAGCTGAAACCGAAGCCAAGGCTATTTTGATAGTTGGTCGTACCGGTATATTTTCAGCTGGTTTCGATCTAAAAGAATTGAAAAAAGGACCAGCCGAGAGTAGGGCATTGGTCTCTAGAGGGTATGAGCTTTTGTACAGATTATATGGCTTTCCATTGCCAGTAGTCTCTGCCTGCACTGGCCATGGCATTGGTCTTGGAGCCTTTATTTTGCTTGCCTCAGACATACGAATTGGTGTGGCCGGAGACTCTAAGATTAGCCTTCCAGAAACAGCTATTAGTATGCAACTATCGCCTTTGCTGATTGAAGTGGCAGTGTCTCGAATTTCCAAAAGGCATATTATTAGAGCCGCTGTGCAATCAGAAAACTACCTTCCAGAACTAGCCGTTGACGCAGGGTTTTTGGATGAAGTAGTCGACGCTGCTGATCTGCTGAGTAAGGCTTTTGAGACCGCTGAGAAACTTAGCCTTTTGCCAGGTGAGTTTTACGCTAAAAATAAGCACGGAGTAAGAAAGGCATCGTTAGAGCTTATGAAGAATAATTTAAACGCTTAATTTAAGTGCGTATTTTAAAAAGCTATTTCCAACGTTTGACTTAAACTATCCAAGGCACTAAGAGAGAGGGGCTTTTCAGCAGCCCTTCTTAATGTTTTATTAAAACTTTTGTATGCCTAGATATACGTGTGTAATTGAACTTTATTTTAACATATGGATTTCGTATTGCTCGGGCGAATGTAAGAGAAATTCTTACATTTTTTCCTCTAGCTTCAATTACTCGCACACCTATTTTGGTGGTGAAGCATCAATTAGCTCTTTAGTGCTGCCAATGCTTGGCATGAATGAATACTTGTTGCTATTTACACAGATACATCTAGGCTTATAAGGGGGTTGTCCTACTATAAAGCTCTCTACTTCCGAAAAATAACTAGCCCCGCAAAAATGTTTTGATGTGATAAGAAATAGGATCGAGTTAGATTTAATGAAGGTTTTAAAGATATTCAAGCGTCTCTGGAATGGAGGCCTCAATGCCGCTTTTGCGGATCCCTCAGAGTTAGCTAAACGAAGAACTGTCGCAGTCGTTGCGTTTACTCTCGTGCCTAGTTCGATGCTCCTGGTTATATCGCACTTTATTTTTTTAGATACTAATAATCATCGAGCGGCAATTATTTTGGTCACCATGCTGGTGGGCCTTTTCAGTGTTTACGTGCAGGCTTATAAAAATTGGCCGCGAGTAGCCTCGTTTAGCATTATCGGGGCGCTTTGGATTGCGCCGGTTAGTTTGATGATCGAAGAAGGTTTTAGCAGCAGTAATTGGACATGGTTGCTGCCGGTGATTTTGCTGGCAAACTTTATTTTGTCGAGAAAAGCATCTATCGCTTTTACTTTTGCTAGTGTAATTGTGCTTGCTTTGGTTTGGGTGTTGACCGCAAGAGGATTAGTTGGTTATGACATTGATGCCGCTGAACACGCGATTACGGTCGCTATCTCTGGTTCCTTGATTTTGGTTCTCGCTTGTTTTTTAGGTTACTCCTACCGCACTTCGCAAATTAAATCGCAAAGCCGATTGAAAAAGAGTATGGGTATTCTTGCTACCGAAGTTGATACTCGAAGAACCTCCGAATTGAAGGCGCTTGCCGGTGAGCGTGCCAAAGCCACTTTTCTAACGACGGTGAGTCATGAGTTGCGCACTCCGCTAAACGGAGTGATTGGTGCTAGCGATATGCTTATTTTGAAAAATTTGGATGCTGATACTGATGAGCTTGTTCGCATTATCAAAAGCAGCGGAGAGATATTGCTTAATGTAATTAACAACGTACTAGACCTTACAAGGCTGGATGAGGGAAAGCTGGATCTGGTAAATGAAACAGTAAATCTACGTATAGTGGTGGAGTCCTGCATAGACCCCCTGCAAGTCTTGAGTCACGCTAAGGGCCTTGAGCTTAAAGTTCAGATTGACGACTGCGTCTCCAAATATTACAGCGTAGACCCTTCGCGAATTCGGCAGTTAATTCTCAATCTTGGTGGCAACGCTATTAAGTTCACCAGCGCAGGCTCTGTAGAGATTTCCGTCACAGAGGTGGGCTCTGTAGTAAAGCTATCTGTAAAAGATACTGGTATAGGGATTGCCGAAGAAAAGCTCCAAGAAATATTCGATCCATTCGCGCAGGTCGATTCATCGGTTGATCGACAGTTTGAGGGCAGTGGTTTGGGTTTAAGTATAGTGGACCGACTAGTTAAAATAATGGGAGGTGAAATATTTGTCGAATCCGAGCTAGGCGAGGGTACGTGTTTTATATTGTCTCTTCCTCTGAAAGTTAGTCATGAACAAGTTAAGTCAGGGCCTGCCAAAAAGGTTGTCCCGATAATTGGCCTTAATATAAGCCCTACTACTGTTTTGGTGGCGGACGACAACGCCATAAACCGCAAAGTTGCAAGTCAGCTATTGCTCAAGCTAGGCCATGCTGTAGTTGAGGCGTCGGATGGTTTAGAGGCGGTATCGGCGGTTGAAAAAGGCAATATTGATATCGTTCTGATGGATGTACAAATGCCAAATATGGATGGGCTGACAGCTACTGGCGAAATAAGAAAATTGAGGCCGCCGCTTTGTAATATTCCTATTATTGGAGTCACTGCGAATGCGTTTCCAAGTGCTGAGTCAGAAATACTAGAATCAGGTATGAATGACTATCTGTCCAAGCCCGTGCGTTTAGATCAGCTAAGATACGCGCTCTTTAAAGCGATATTAAAAAGTGTCGCATAGACATCGTTAAAGCTGCATTATAAATTCTCAGTGTTTTGTGATCCCTCCCTCTATCGTTCATTTAAAGCGTGCATCCGCATACAGCGCTAGAATCGGTCGATTTGATGTGGATTTGCCAGAGAGTTAAAACATGAAGCGTGTCATTTTGTTTTTGCCTACTAATTTTGCTGTGCTAGGTGCTAGGTGTCTTGCTTAGCATAGGATTACCTGTTTTGGGTTTGGGTTTGGGTTTGGATTAGGGAAGCCATAGCGAGTTATTTTTATCTGTTCTATTTTTGGAGGAGAGGGCTCGTTTATCTCTTTGGCTATGTCAAAGTGGATTGCCAAGCGAAGCGTTGGAGCTTATGCCATTGAAGCGCCGGTCAACAAATTAGAAAGATGGTTAGTCAATACAGCTAGCCGGCAAGCCAGTATTTGGGTGCCAAAAGTGGCTATATATGATGCCGCGCAAATCAATGGTTTGGCGGCAGGAATGAGTTAAAATAACGTCTTGGTTGCTGTGAGTTTTGGCCTGCTCGGCAGATTTAGCCGCGATGAAGCTGGAGCCGTCTTGACAAAAGGTAAGCTATATCGCAAGTGACGATATGGTTAAGTTAACCCTGATTCGGGTGTTTTGAATGCCTCCGTATTTTTTTTGTGCGACCGAAAACAGTGCTAGAATCCATTCGTCAGCTTTAGGTCAGCCTGAGACTAATTTTAAGTCACATGACTTTGGCTCGGCGTTTAAAGAGCACTATCTCTATTTTTATTACTGCCACATGACGGGTTTACTATGCGTTTAGCTTTACTACTATCACTCACTCTTTTTATTGGATCATGTAGCGAAGTGGCTCCTGAATCGCAAGTTGGCGTAATTCCGATAATTGAAGAGATTAATCCCACCGAAAAATTAAACCAATGGCTCGATAGCCAATATGAAGAGCAGCTTAGCTTTAGCCCGGAAGCAAGATCTCGTCTCGGTGATAAAACAGACTACGATCAGCTGAATGACTATAGTTTAGCAGCCCAGAGGCGTGTTCTCGACTGGCGAAGCGCTAGCGTAGCTGAGATGCGCGCTGACTTTGCTTATGACACTCTTACCTTGGATGGCAAGCTCTCCTACGATATGTGGGAATTTACATTGGAGCAGGCCCAAGCAGCAGCTCGGTTTGCTAATTATGGTTATGTGTTTGGCCGAGGTGGGTCTCATTCCGCGGTTCCAAGTTTTTTAATCAGCTATCATAAAGTCGACGATGCAAGTGACGTACAGGCCTACCTTGCCAGATTAAGAGATATCGATAGAGTGTTTGATCAATTGCTGGACAGAGCCCAAGCAGCGGCTGACGAAGGCATATTTCAGCCGCGTTTCGGATTCGACTCTGCTATATCCGAAATTCAGCGAGTTACCGCTGGTGTGCCATTCAATGCTAGTGACGATTCAGCCAACTCACCAATTTGGATTGATATTCAAACTAAGCTCGAAAACTTAGTTGAGCGGCAAGTCTTAGATTCAAATTCAGCGCAATCTTACCTGAGTGAAGCCAGAGAAATCTTATCTGGAGAAGTAATAGCCTCTTATCAGAAAGTGCTAGCTTGGCTTCAAGAAAATAGGAATTATGCTGCCTCCGAATCTCAAGGTGTTTGGGCCCTGCCTGACGGTGAGAATTATTACAATCATCGTCTCAAACGTATGACCACTGTAGATCTTAGTGCTGATGAGATTCACAGCATTGGTCTGGATGAGGTGGCTAGGCTTCGGTCGGAAATGGAGCTAATTAAAAATAAGGTGGGTTATGAGAGCAGCCTTGGCGAGTTCTTTGTATTTATGCGCGAAGATGCTCAGTTCTATTACCCGAACACCGATGAGGGCCGGCAAGCCTATATAGATGTTAACAATGAATATCTCGGGTTTATTAAGCAAAAGCTACCCGACTATTTTGGGTTATTGCCAAAAGCCGAACTCGTTGTAAAAAGGGTAGAGTCTTTTAGAGAGCAGGTTGGAGGCGCTCAGCACTACCGTTCAGGTTCTCCAGATGGAGTTCGCCCTGGTGTTTTTTATTCTCATATGGCCGACATGGCTACCTTAGCTAAGTTTCAGATTGAGGATATCGCCTATCATGAAGGCAGTCCTGGCCATCATATGCAAATCTCTATCCAGCAAGAGTTAACTGATATTCCGCGCTTTAGAACCCAGTATCGAACCACCGCCTATACCGAGGGCTGGGGCTTATATGCAGAATGGCTGGCTAAAGAAATGGGAGGGTTTGATGACCCATATTCTGACTTTGGCCGTTTAGCTGGCGAAATTTGGCGAGCGGTGAGGCTAGTCGTTGATACAGGGATTCACTCAATGCGTTGGTCGGAAGATATGGCGGTACAATACTTCTTAGACAACACTCCCATTTCAGAGGGGGCTATTCGCTCAGAAGTTCAACGTTATTTCGCTAATTCAGGTCAGGCAACAGCTTACAAAATTGGAATGATGAATTTTCAGGCGGCACGAGCGAATGCAGAAAAAAAGCTAGGCGATGAATTCGACATCAAACAGTTCCATGACGTTGTATTAGGCGCCGGTGCAGTGCCAATCCCTATGATGCATGCACGTGTTGAGCGCTGGATTGATGAGTCTTTAGTCCAAAATTAGGCTGAGTTCGATTTTTTCTGTGTAAGAACTAGTGGCTTGGGCTTACACCGGGCCGGGTTTTTTCCTATACTTCGCGCTTTAGCGAGATAAGGGCTTATTAAGAGAGGCCTCTCGCATCCTTGGAGAAATCTAGAGTGACAGATAAAGTAGCTGTAGTAATGGGCTCTAAAAGCGATTGGGAAACCATGCAAGCGGCTACGCAGATGCTCAGCGAGTTAGGTGTGCAGTGGCATGCTGAGATTGTTTCGGCCCACCGTACCCCAGATAAGATGCTGGAATTTGCGAAATCTGCTGCCGCCAACGGATATAAGGTAATCATTGCTGGTGCCGGTGGCGCAGCTCACCTCCCGGGAATGATTGCGTCCTCTACTCTTTTACCCGTGTTGGGTGTGCCAGTGCAAAGCAAAGCCCTCAGTGGTTTAGATAGCCTTCTGTCCATTGCGCAAATGCCTAGGGGTGTTGCCGTTGGGACATTGGCGATTGGTGTTGCAGGGGCTGCAAATGCTGGGCTTTTAGCTGGTCAAATTTTGGCTTTGAATGACGCTACCGTGGCAGCAAACGTCGCGGCATGGAGAGAGCGGCAAACGAAGACAGTGCTAGAGAACAGTTCCCCGGAGAGTAGTTAGCAATGAAGCCGATCTATGTGCTTGGTGATGGTCAGCTAGGGAATATGTTGCTAGAGGCTGGTTGCAGAATAGGCGTCGATGTGAAACTGATGTCAATTGATGATGACGTCACAGTGCCCGCTGATGTCAAAATAACCGCCGAGCGAGAGCACTGGCAGGCAAGCCCATTTATTACTAAAATCATTGAGCATCCTGGCTGGTTAAACTCTCAGACATTTGTTGATATTCCTGACCGGCGCCGTCAAAAGCTTCTGCTAGACTCACTCGACTTGCCGACTTCGCCTTGGTGTACTACTACAAATGACACCACGCTTGCTCAACTGGTTGAATTGCTGGGAAGTGAATTCCTGTTGAAAAGTGCTCGAGATGGTTACGACGGCAAAGGTCAATGGCGCTACCACGGTGAAGATAATGCGGTTCTTCCTGAATGGAAAGACAATGCTATCGCTGAAAGCTTTATAGCCTTTAACACGGAGGTATCCTTGGTAGGGGCGCGCAATAAGAGCGGCGAATTTGCGTTTTATGAATTAACGGAGAATTTCCACGCGGATGGCATTCTTCAGATAAGTGTTAAAACTGAAAAGACATTCGAGAGCTATCAAAAACAGGCGCAGGGCTATCTTTCCAAGCTTATGGAGAGTCTCGATTATGTTGGTGTCATGGCAGCTGAATTCTTTTTATCCGCTGACGGGCTACTGATAAATGAGATAGCTCCGCGTGTTCATAATTCTGGACACTGGACTCAAGCAGGGGCGTCGGTAAGTCAATTTGAATTGCACATGCGTGCTATATGCGACCTTCCGCTGCCTCAGATTGATCAGTCTGGCAACAGTATGATGGTAAACCTGATTGGCGCACCGCTGGCGCCGGAGTGGTTTAGCAGCGAGGGCGCACGCATTCATTGGTATGGAAAGGAAGTGCGCCCAGGCAGAAAGCTCGGTCACGTTAACTTTCATCACGCAGACCCAAAAATACTCAACGATTGGTTGGAACAGCTGCCGCTAGATGGCCGCTATGAAAAAAATTCGCTTTTAGCTAAGCAGCGTCTTCTTGGTCAGTGAATCATTAAAGTTAAGTTCTGCCGCAGATAACTGCGCAGAAGTAGTCAACGATAGCTGGGAGCAAAAAGCGCTTCTCGCGAAGTCTCAAAAGAGGTTTTTTTTCTCGTTGCAATCTTTACCTGCTCTTTTCAAAAAGCGAATTTCTAAAAAGTAATGCAGTGGTCAGAGTTAAAGGGAAGTTAGAAAAAAGTTAAATGCAAGTTAAGCCAAAACGCTTCTCACTCCAGCCCCGCTTCAAAGTTATCCACAAAGAGCCTGCCGATGCCTACCCTGATCCACCAGCGCGTTAGAGAGTGCCAACAAGGGGCTTACCCTAAATTAATTTGCCGAGTTAGCTCAGGCTGGGTGGTGATGGGAGATGTTCAGTTTTTAAAAGGATATTGCCTGCTGTTGCCTGACCCCGTGGTGGCGAATCTGAATGAATTGAACGAGCAGCGCCGAAAAACCTTTTTATGGGAAATGTCAGTGGTCGGTGATGTGATCCTCGACGTCACCGAGGCATTGAGAATCAACTATGAAATGATTGGCAATGTTGAGCCCGCTCTCCATGCGCACATCTTTCCCCGTTACGAAAATGAGCCGGACAATCTGAAACTAAAGCCAGTATGGTTTTATAATTGGGAAACAGCGAGGGCTTTCGATAAAAGTCAGGATGGCGAACTGATGCAAAGCATTGCTGCGGGACTTAAGGCCAAGGGATTGTAGCCTGTGACGAAGCCCAGCGCCTAATACATCGATAAATCCGAACTATTCTTGAATTGGCATTGTGATTCAATACTCCCTGATTTCAATTTAACAACTCAGATAGTATTGATTAATAAAATGTAAGCCTCTGATTTATATAACTTATAATTATTAAAGGCTTTTTGTATTTTGCCGGAATCGCACTCAGTTTCACAATTCACAAGCGCATAGCAACAATTGAGTACGGTTTCGGCTAAGGAAGTTTAAGGATTAGCTAAACCATGTCAGACCATTACCCCAGCAAAAAAGAATTTAGGGAGCTGTTTTTTGCTATTTTGAGCCCAGAAGCAGGGTTCTATAAAGTCGTACTGATTTACAGTTTGGCGATTAGCTTGCTTACTCTGGCAGTCCCAATCTCCTTGCAGCTTCTGGTCGACACTGTTGCAAATATTGCTTTGGTGCGCGCGGTTGTTCTAATTTCTGTGCTGCTATTTGCTTTATTGTTTATCTCCGGGGTGATGTACGCATTGCGGGCCTATGCAATGGAGATATTTACTCGGAAACTTTATGCCCGCGTATCGAGCGAAATTGCGATGACAGCAATGCTGGCAGAATCAGATTACTTTGAAGAATATCAAAAGTCAGATTTGTTTAATCGCTACTTCGATATTTTAACTCTCAAAAAGACAGTGCCTAATATTTTAACTAATGGGTTTACGTTGATCTTGCAGTTGATTATTGGCTTCACCGTAGTCTCTTTTTACCACTTCTATTTTTTCATATTTTGTATAGTGCTGATCTCACTAATGTGGCTCATTTGGCGGATTTGGGGTTGGTCTTCGATCAATACAGCATTCAGGTTGTCGGAGTCTAAATATAAAACAGCCGCTTGGTTGCAGTCTTTAGCGGTGACCAACGAAGCCTACCGGACTTCTCTGAATCCTTCTTATCCAATTGTTGAGACCGACCGATTAGTGAATGAGCATATTGATTGTCAAAAGAAACACTTTCGAAATACTTATAGCCAACTCCTCAGCTTCCTATTTCTTTATGCTCTAGCAAGCGCGGTACTGCTTGGTATGGGTGGTTGGTTGGTGATTATGGGCCAGCTCACGTTGGGACAATTGGTCGCGGCGGAGTTAATTATGTCAGCAATATTCGTCGGACTTCCTCAGTTAGCAGGCTATTTAGATTATTTCTTTGATGTCTGCGCTGCCATTGAGGAGCTGTCTAGGTTCCGTGATGTGCGAACGCAATTGCCTGTTACAGCTAGCACTGTAAAGATGCCAAGCGATAACTCAATAGAGGTATCTAAGGTTCGCCTAGAGCGCTTTGAACAAAGTATGGAGTTTGATCTCAGCCTTCCCGCTCACGGTGTTTTCAGAGTCGTGGGCAATGCGATTAGCCTGAAATGGCTGACTGAATTGCTGCGCGGAAACTATCAGCCAGGCGCAGGCCTGATTACGATTGGCGGCACTGATAACCTCGATATTGACCGGCAGTCGCTTCGTCAGTCTATAAGAATAATCGATCGGGTGACTTTGCTGCCTATGTCTGTCAAAGCCTACTTGGAGCTCTATATTTCTGCGGATTCAAATTATTCGCGGCAACAGTCTTTAGCACTTTTGCAGCTTGATGATGATGTTTTGAGTTTAAAAGGGGGAATGGAAACTGTGCTCAGTAGAAGTGCTTGGCCTCTTACTCAGCCCCAAGCGATTAGGTTAAAGCTCGCTACAGCGCTTTTATCCAAACCATCAGTGCTTGTGTTAGGAGATATCGTCGACACGGTCGTTCCCGATATAATAGAGCCGTTTATCAACGCAATGAAGAAACAAGGAACCTCAGTTTTATATTTTACCCGCCGTGAGGATATAACCGGGTTTACCCATAAAATTGAAATAGATGCACATAGTCAATCGATCAATAATTTGGCTGAGGCGCAGAACTAATGAATCATCTTAGTGGTTTTCTGAAAAACCAAAAATTTTCGTTTGGTAAGCCTTATCAAATTGATCAGTTAGAGAGGCTCGATACGCTAGCGGGAATCAAAATTCCGAGCGTTGTTAAAGTTAGCTGCTGGATTATCGGCGTTAGCATTGTGCTTGGGGTCGCAAGTCTTTGGATCCCTTGGGTTCAAACGACATCGGGAATAGGTCAGGTAACTACCCTCAGGCCTGCTGATAGAGTTCAAAGCATAAGTGCATTGGTCTCCGGCCGGATTGCGCAGTGGTACGTTCAGGATGCCGATTTTGTCAAAGCCGGTGATCCTATAATCAGAATTCAAGATATTGATGATCAATTGTTGCCGCGCTTGCAAGCTCAGCTCGAGGCCGCTGAACGAAAGATTACCGCCGCCCGTGCAACAGTGACCACAGCGCAGGTAGATTATCAGAGGCAGGAACAGTTATTGGCTGAGGGTTTGGCATCCAGACTCTCTTTTGAACAAGCGAGAATAAAAGTCCAGCAGCTGTCTGTTTCAGTCGAGGAGGCAACCACTGAGTTAAATCAGGCGCAAACGGCTCTTTCCCGACAGGGCAGTCAGTTAGTTAGGGCCCCCAGAGATGGGACGATTTTGCATGTGGAGGCAGGAGACACCGCAACAGCAGTGAGCGCAGGCCAGCCTCTAGCTACATTTATGCCAGCTAATTCTAAAAGGGCCGTAGAGATGTATATCGATGGTCGCGATATTGGTCTGGTTAGCCCTGGCCGAAATGTAAGACTTCAATTTGAAGGTTGGCCGGCATTTCAGTTTAGCGGCCGTCCAGATCTTGCTGTGGGCACTTTTCTAGGAGAGGTCTTATTTGTTGAGCCTTCTGCGAGAATCGATGGGCGCTTCAGAGTTCTGGTGACAGAGCCTGAACGTACGCCCGGATGTTTAGGAGCCGAGGTAAAGGGTGGAATTCCTCGCATGGGTGAATGTGGCTGGCCACCGGAAACCTTTGTCCGACTTGGCGCCAATGTGCGAGGTTGGATCTTACTTGAAACAGTACCATTGGGATTCGAAATGTGGCGCTTGCTTAACAATTTCCCTCCCTTGAACGCAGCCCCAACCAGTTCTGATACAGGCGAGTGATTTAGTGCGAGTTAAAGTGAAAACACCAACAAAAACCAAATTAGCATCGGTCTTCGCTGCTTTTCTTTTCAGCGCTGCGACCGCGCAAGATCCTAGACTGGTTAGCGAACAGGCAACTGAGCTGGCAGATGTATTGCAAAGCGCGGCTGAGTTTTACCCAAGTATTAAAGCAGCTCAAGCAGGCATTGCTGAACAAGAATCTGAATTTCTAGCAGCCACCGGCGCGTTTGATCCTAGAATTGACGGTTCGGCCTCCTCCCGTCTTAGTGGCTTTTATAACGGCACCGCTACAAACGCCGGTGTCTACCAAAGTATGCCATTTATGGGTGCGGAGTTGTTCGCAGACTATTCAGTGTCAGGTGGCACTTTTCCTGTCTACGCGGATCAGCTTGTTACCACTGATACTGGTCAAGCGCGGGTAGGGGTTGCTTTTTCACTGCTTCGAGACCGGGATATAGATGACAGGCGTTTTGCGGTTAAGAAAGCAGAACTGGGCACTAACATAGCAGAGTTCGATTTGTTGGCGCAGCAGATTCAAGTGCTTCAGCAGGCCTATGTCACTTACGCGAGCTGGTTGATCTCTGCCCGCTTATTGGAAGCTTTTCAAGAGTTACTTGATGTGGCGCAGGTACGCGGTGAAGCTTTGGAGCGGCAGGCACAAGCCGGAGATGTTGCTGAAATATTAGTAATAGAAAACGATCAAGCCGTGCTCCAGCGCGAAGGGCTAGTGGTTGAAGCTCGCCGTCAGGTTAGATTGACAGCAGAAAGGCTTGCACTGTTTTTACGTAGCGATGATGGCATGCCGATTTACCCGCTGTACGATATGTCTTTGAGTATGCCTATTGCAGACGAAGGCTTTCTTAATCAGTCAGTCACGTTGCTGATTGATCAGGCATTAGAGAATCGGCCAGATATTGCAGTTGCCAAAGCTTTGCGACAGCAGTTTAGATTGGAAAAACGAATCGCCGAAAACATGGCCAAGCCGCAGCTTGATTTTCGTCTTTACACGGCACGGGATTTTGGCGATGGGTCTATTACTCGTATGGGTACAGATACGATAGCTGATATCTCTTTTAGCATACCGTTAGAAACGAGGACCGCCAGAGGAAAAATAGC
>JBLHTH010000062.1:0-16907 GCA_047627195.1 Pseudohongiellaceae bacterium
CGGTGCTCAACTCGATTTATATTCTTAGTAAAACGAGGGTCATCGATCAGCTCCGGTCGGTCCAAGGCGTGGCACATCTTGGCATACGCCCCATCATTGCCAGCGCCAATAAAAACGTCGACTGTCTTTGTTCGAAAGGTGTCGTAAGGGCTAATATTTGGATGAGCATTTCCAGTTGGTCCTGGGATTTTCCCCGAATAGTTATAATTGGGAATATGCGGATGCATGAGCGACACGGCACAATCATACAGTGTCATATCGAGATATTGCCCTTGACCTGAGCGCTCCCGCTCTGCCAAAGCTAATAAAATTGCGATCGCAGAATACAAGCCAGTTCCCATATCTACGCCAGCAAGGCCAAGTCTTGTAGGCTCACTGCCTTTTTCCCCGTTAATACTAAACCACCCTGCCATCGCCTGAATGATGGCATCGTAACCAGGAAATCCCCCCATTGGCCCATCACTACCAAAACCGCTCACCCGGCAATGAATCAATTTGGGAAAACGTTTGCTCAGTACTTCTTCATACCCAAGCCCCCACTTCTCCATAGTTCCGGGCTTAAAGTTCTCTATCAATATGTCTGCATTGTCTAGCAGCTTTAGCAAAACGTCCCGCCCAGAGTCTTGGGTAAGATCGAGCCCGATAGAGCGCTTATTGCGATTGACGCCGATGTAATAGGCAGAGTCTTCCTCATGAAAAGGCGGTCCCCAGTCTCGAGTTTCATCGCCCTTGGGTGGCTCTACTTTAACTATCTCGGCCCCATGATCTCCTAATATCTGAGTACAGTAAGGTCCACCCAAAACGCGGGTTAAATCAATCACTAATTTGCCGCTCAACGCGGATACTGCTATTTGATCGAGCAATTTAAACCCTTAAGTTATGGTTATGGTTATGGTTATGGTTATGGTTATGGTTATGGTTATGGTTAAACGAAACTATGTGACAGCAAACGCATGGCAAGCTTAATGCAGCACTAGCGCGCGATCAAGTTTGCAAAAATGATGAGGGAGCTAATAAAAATGCAACCAAGCAGAAACTGCTACGGAGAAAGAGTACAAGTAAGTGAAGAAGAGTTTCCAACAACTTACAATGAATGAACCTATTAGGGTAAAGCCAGGCAGGGAAAAGGCCTGTAAATAAAAGCTCAATCAAAAAAAAGGCCTGCTAAAAAGCAGGCCTTGGGATACGTAATCTAGCATAGACGCTAGGGGTTAAACGAAATCACAAAGAACATCGCGAGAAACACCCTCTCTGCCCATGATGATTTTGAGTCGTTTAAGCGCTTCGATCTGTATCTGCCTTACTCTTTCTCGAGTTAAGCCGATTTCACGGCCGACATTTTCAAGTGTATCGCTGTCGTAGCCATTCAAACCAAACCGCCTTGAGAGTACTTCCCGCTGTTTTTCCGAGAGCTCATGCATCCAACCTGAAATGCAGCTTTCTAATTCACTAGATTGGAATTCTCCGCTGGGGCCTTTATCGTTACCATCACTAATTGTGTCTACTATTGTGCGGTCTGATTCAGCAGCAACCGGCGCATCAGCAGATGTAACCTTCTCATTAAGCGCCATAAGTCGCTTTACATCGGCTACTGGTCTTTCTACAAGGGACGCAATTTCTTCAAGCGTCGGATCTTTTTCTATCTTGCTGGATAATTCTCTTTCAGCACGTAGATACACATTTAATTCTTTGACCACGTGAACCGGCAAGCGAATAGTTCGAGTCTGGTTCATCAGACCCCGTTCAATATTTTGGCGTATCCACCATGTCGCGTAAGTGGAGAACCGAAAGCCTTTCTCTGGGTCGAACTTTTCTACCGCATGAATAAGGCCTAAGTTGCCCTCTTCCACCAAATCAAGTAGCGACAGGCCTCGGTTGATATACCGTCTTGCTATCTTTACTACCAGACGCAGATTACTTTCGATCATGCGTTTACGGCTAGCCTCGTCGCCTGACAGGGCTCGGCGAGAAAAGTAGACCTCTTCTTCTGCGCTTAGCAGCGGCGTGTACCCTATCTCTCTTAGATAGAGCTGAGTTGCATCCGCTGTGGATTCCCCAGATGCTGCTCGGCCGCGCGCCCGGTTCACTTTCATCGAATCTCTGAGAAGCTTATCCGCTAAGGCTGGCGCTGATTGCCCGGAGAGAGACTGGGCATTGTTGGCTGCATAAGAATGAGAAGCTGCCTGAATATTAGTTTTTGTGGAATGTGTCTCTTCGATCACTTTGATACCCTTTTAACTTATTGGCTTTCTGAGTCTTATGAAGCACTCAAATTTCACTTCTACTTTTAGAGAAGCCCTAGTGATGGATTCGAATAACTTGCTTCTGGTGTAATCTAGTTAAGCGCTTTTTGAAGCAGCTTTTTAAACACCTTTGGCTCGCCACTCTCGATCGAATCATCCGGTCGAATAATCTTGCCCTGATCGGTATAGCGCGTCGAAAATTTTTCTCTTGCGCCTTATACCTATCAAACATTTCGGAAATTTACCTAATTTCACTCTTCAAACTGTGCGGAAAAGTTACTAGGGATATCCCTCTTAGTTAAATAAAGTATAGAAGCATATTTTAAAAATACGAGTTTTTAGAACAAAAAAGACTAGTTTCTACCCAACTAATCCACAGCTTTTCCACACCCCCCAAATGTTGGGCCAACGAAAAAAACACACACAAGAGACTGCCTAAAAAACAGCCAATCTGTAGGAAAGTTCTACTAAGATTTTTCGAGGAGGTGAGGTAAAAAAAATTCTGCCACGAGAACTGGCTTATTGAAAAGATAAAAAAGGCTTCGCCTGGCCCATGTGTCGCTGCCAACGGCGGTCACATCCATCTCGGTTCTTATCAACTCAGGATGATTGAAAAGATATTCTCCAAGGGGCTTTTCATTTAATTCCATCACTTCTCGCAAAGGACTTTCGAGGCTGTGCTCAGGCAAAAGTGTATGCGCCTGAATCCAAGGCTGACTCCTTCCCAGCAGGACAACTTTGCGAGACCAAAACCGATGATCTTTTCCAACCGGACCAAACAAAGCTCGCAAATCTTGTGGCAAACTGGACTGCCACTTCTCTTCTACTAGCTCAACTTGGAAGTTACCTGCACTTTTTTCTTTCAATCGCTTTGTTAGTGAACCCGGATTGGTAATCCAGTCCCACCACTCATTGGATGAGTTAAGGCTGCTTTGCGCAAGGGGCAACCATAGGATTGAGCTATCAGCGATGTCAGGAGCAGGTTTAATCAAGGGGGATATTTGTCTTTCTAAAGTTAAGGGAAACAAGCCATAGAGAAGGTTAATCCATAAGAACGGGATTAAGTTAGTGAGGGCAGCCGCTAACGCAAAGCCAGCCGCCCCACCTTAGACTTTTAACGTGGCTTGTAATTTTGCAACGTCTTGATAATAACAGTTATTACACGGCGGTTGCTTGCCCTGCCGGCATCGGTATCGTTGCTTGTAGCAGGCTGTAACTCACCAAGACCACGGCTGGATACTCGCGCGCGGGAAATATCAAAGCGATCGATCATAACCTGACGAACCGCTGCTGCTCGGCGCTCTGATAGGCCTTGATTGTAAGCTTCTGCTCCGCGTGAATCGGTATGTCCTTCAAGCTCAATCACTACGTCCGTGTACTGCTTCATGAAATCTGCTACTTCTTTGATTTCATCAAAGTATTCCGCCTTTACATCTGACTTGTCATAGTCGAAGTTCACCCTGAGTTCGACCCTTGCAACTTCCTCTACAGGAATTGGGCAGCCATCGCTGTCGACAGCATAATTCCTAGGCGTTTCAGGGCACTTATCCATTGCATCTGCCACACCATCTTGATCTGCGTCTGCAATCCCTGCTACCGGCGCTTCAACTCTTACAGGGGCAGGCGTTGCCGCAGCTCGTGAAGGTGTTGGTGCTGGCGCTGCTTGGGCACGTTTTTCGCCACCGAAGTAGAAAACTAGAGAGCTATCGATGCCTAAATCTGCGTCTTCACGATCACGATCAAAATAGTTAAACGAACGCACCGCTGTTCGCCAAACCATGTTGTCAGTGATTTGGTATTTTAGACCCGCGCCGTAATCCCAAGTCATTTCATTGTCGCCATCGAAATTGGTATTACCAAGGCCGGTTACCGCAAACGGCTGAAAACCGATGAAATCAAAGTCAAAGTCATAAAAACCATCGACTTTCCACTGATCGATGTCGACAGAGCCACCAGCAAACTTATTTGGTTCTAATTCAAGAAGACTAAATTCTGCACTGATTTGATCTGAGAAATCATAGCCTAGGCCAAAGAAATAACCTTCGTCGCTTTCGAGATCTACAGAATCATCAAAATTCATCCACTGGATGCCCGGTGCAATATAAAACTGACCTTCGTCGGCAACTGTCATCGACGAGGAGATAGAAGCAGCTATAGCCAGATTTATTTTAAGTATTGATACAAAATTGCCACGCATAAATATTTCCATAAAAAATGTTAGAGGTACCACCCAATTATACCGAGTTATCTACCTCGATGGGCAGTTTGCTTGACAAATTATTAAGGATATTGCGCCGCTTGCATCCAAATAATAGATGATTTGTGCTCTAGGCGCGTTTTTACAGTGCTATCTCAAACTAAACGGCCGCATTGTAATGGGAATACACATAAGCATTAGGTAAAATGTAGTTCTTTAGGATCTCTATCATATCTCTGCTAGCAGCTACGCTTGCTTAAAGAATTACACGTAGCTCATTTTTCATATTCACTTAAGGATGATGTTTGGTGCAAAACTGGCAAAATGAAATCAAGCGTCTTCTTATCATATTGTTGGCGGTGGGCGTAGTTGGAGGCTTATTAGGACAACTTGCCCCAGCCTTGTTGCTAGCCCTAGTTATTTACTGTGCCTACAATCTTTTCCAGCTGCGCCGAATGTATCAATGGCTAGCTCAAGACCCCTCTTCCAATAAATCGGCCCCTCCAGAAAGCATAGGCCTTTGGGGGGATATTTTTGACGGAATCTATCGCCTTCAAAAACAAGAAAGAAAAGCTAGCGCCTATCTTGAAAGCATCATTAATAAAGCACAGGAATCTTCAGCAGCACTCGAGATGGCTGTCATTGTGATAGATAAGCAAAACAATCTCGATTGGTGGAACCGCGCGAGCGAAGGCATGCTGGGACTGAAGTATCCACAGGATCGAAATCTTGCGGTAACCAACCTAATAAGAAACCCCCGCTTCGCTGAATATTTTAGCACTGAGAACTATGATGACCCGTTAAAGATAAACGCCCCGGGGGACAACAGCAAAGTGCTTGAATTCCAAATCGCCCTGTTTGGGGAACACGAGCGGCTAATGATTGTCCGTGATGTAACCCAGTTTCATCGGCTCGAATCAATGCGCAAAGATTTTGTTGGCAATGTCTCTCATGAACTAGGCACACCAATAACTGTTATTAAAGGCTATCTAGAGGCAATCATGGACAATATCGATAGCCTCGACGAAAAATGGCGCAAGCCAATGAGGCAGATGCACCAACAGTCTAATCGGATGGAAAGTATTGTTCGGGACCTACTTCTTCTTTCTTCTCTGGAAACGCGCACATTAAGTAAGCAACAAGATAAAATAGCGCTAGCGGCGTTACTCGCTGAAATAAAAAACGACACCCAGAGTATTTTTGACGCGCGCTCGCACGAATTCATCATCGATTGTTCTGACGAGATTGTCCTTAGAGGGGCGAGGAGCGAGCTGTATAGCGCAATTTCTAATCTCGCAGTCAATGCTGCCAAGTACACGCCTGAGAACGGCGTTGTCGTCATAAAAACATATCAATCAGATGACGCAATTAATATAGAGGTAATAGATAACGGCATCGGTATAGAAGCCGAGCACATACCGCGTCTTACAGAGAGATTTTATCGGGTAGATTCGAGCCGGTCATCGGAGACTGGGGGAACTGGGCTTGGCCTAGCTATCGTAAAGCATATTTTAGCCAGACATGATGGCGAACTTGACATAAGCAGCGAAATTGGCCAAGGCAGCACCTTTAACTGCAAACTGCCAATAGCTCGACTAATAAGCAAAACCACCTCGGCAGATTAAGGCTTTAGAAAAAGAGCAGAACCTTAGGATAAGGAGCAGATGCCAAGTAATTAGCTTTGCTAGGACCACAGACCTTACAGGCAAATCTGAAGTAGATTTGCTAGAGGTAACGTTACTCTAGTTTCTCTAATTTTTCGTGACGAACGTCTTTGCCCTTCACCAAATAAACCACATGCTCAGCTATATTTTTTGCATGATCACCTATTCTCTCCAGCGCACGTAGCGCCCAAAGAATATTCAGTACGCGCGTGATACTTCGCGGGTCTTCCATCATGTGGGTGATCATTGAGCGCATAGCGCTGCGATACTCCATATCCACTTCAAGATCGGCCTTGGTGATTTCTAGTGCCGCTTCGGCATCGAACCGCGCAAAGGCATTAAGCGACATGCTAACCATGCGCTGAACTTTTGCGCTGATGTTTTTAAATTCGACAAACAGACTGGGAATCTCGCTTTCTTCAGAAAGTTTAACGGCCATTTTTGCAATTTTAGATGATTCATCTCCGATCCGCTCAAGGTCGCGAATGGTTTTTATAATAGCTAACACTAAACGCAAATCGCTAGCTGCCGGCTGGCGTCGTGCAATAATCAAACTACACTCTTCATCGATTTGCATCTCAAGAGAGTCAATCTCGTCATCATCTTTGGATACTTTTATGCCTAAGTTACTGTTCGACGTGACCACTGCCTCAAGCGCATCGGCGAGCTGCTTTTCAACAACACCGCCCATTTCCATCATGTGGCCTTTAACTTCTTCCAATTCAACATTGAACTGTTGTGAAATGTGCAGGCTATGCCCTTCAGCTTGAGAACTCATCGGTCATCCATTGTAACGAAGTCAGTAAAGTATATCTCATTAGCTATAACGGCCGGTAATATAGTCTTCTGTTTGTTTTTCTGAAGGATTGGTAAACAATCGATCTGTGGTATCGAACTCCACCATATTGCCCATATTAAGAAAAGCAGTGTAATCCGAGACTCTGGCAGCTTGCTGCATGTTGTGGGTCACGATAACAATAGTGTAACTTTCTTTTAGCTCACTGATGAGCTCTTCAATTTTTAAAGTTGAAATCGGGTCGAGTGCCGAGGCTGGCTCATCGAGAAGCAACACCTCAGGCTGCACTGCAATGGTTCGAGCAATAACTAAACGTTGCTGCTGACCGCCGGAAAGGCTCATGGCATTATCATGAAGACGGTCTTTCACCTCATCCCAAAGAGCGGCGGCCTCTAGCGACTCTTCAACAATCTCATCGAGTTTGCGCTTGGAACTTAAACCTTGGATACGCAGACCATATGCGACGTTCTCATACACTGTCTTAGGAAACGGGTTTGGCTTCTGAAACACCATGCCAACGCGGCGCCTAAGCTCTGCCACCTCAACTGACTTTTGATAAATATCCTCGCCCTCTAATCTAATTGTACCCTCTATCACGCAGTCGTCTATTAAATCGTTCATACGATTAAAACAGCGTAGCAAACTTGATTTACCACAACCGCTGGGACCAATAAAGGCGGTCACTCTTTGTTTCGCTATATACAAATTAATTGAATTTAGAGCCTTATTGCCACGCGTATAAGAAAGCGAAAGATTTTCAACTTCCAGACAGCGTGGCAAGTCTTTACTCAAGCTCGCAATACTTTTATCTGAAGGAGCCAAGCTTGATGTGTCTGCTAGGGCGTCGCTAGTTTTTAGTGTGTTCATAGAGTTAAAAAGAACCATCCATTAATGACATCATGCTTCGAGTGATTTATATTTTTCACGGAGATGATTCCGTAGCGAAACAGCACTTAAATTAAGCGCAGCAATTACAGCCACTAATAAAAAGGCCGTGGCAAATACCAAAGGCTTCGCGGCTTCAATATTAGAGCTTTGGAAACCGACATCATAGATATGAAACCCTAAGTGCATAAATTTTTGATCTAAATGTAAATATGGGTAGTTGCCATCTAACGGCAGCGAAGGTGCTAGCTTAACCACACCGACCAGCATTAGTGGCGCCACCTCACCTGCAGCTCTGGCGACAGCTAAAATTAATCCGGTCATCATTGCCGGACTCGCCATCGGCAGCACGACTCGCCAAAGCGTCTCAAATTTTGTTGCCCCTAAAGCGAGACTCGCCTCCCTAACACTGCGAGGTATTCGAGCCAAGCCCTCTTCAGTAGCTACGATAACCACTGGCAAGGTTAGCAAAGCCAATGTCAATGACGCCCAAAGCAACCCCGGAGTACCGAAAGTCGGAGCGGGCAAAGATTCAGAATAAAAAAGCTGATCAATTTCACCGCCAATAATGTAGATAAAGAAGCCAAGCCCGAAAACACCGTACACGATCGAGGGAACTCCAGCCAAATTATTAACCGCAATTCTGATGATTTTAGTGGTGATACCTTGCTTTGCATATTCTCTTAAATAGACGGCGGCAATAACACCAAAGGGTGTCACGAACACTGACATCAACATCACCATCATTACCGTGCCAAAAATCGCAGGAAATACACCGCCCTCAGTATTTGCCTCACGCGGCTCAGCGCTCAAGAATTCGCCTATTTTTGAAAGAAAAACCTTAAACTTTCCAAACGCACTCAGCTGATTCGGCCGATAAGCGCGAACAATAGACGCAAGCTTGATAGTCACTATCTCTCCGCCTGCTACTATAAAGTCCGCCTCATCGCGCAGTATCTCATCATTTAAGCGGAGCAACTCTTGACGCGCAATTTCATATTCAGATTGCAGCACTTCTCGTTGACGACCTAAGCGCTGGCTCATGACAGCGGTCATATCACCGCTAAGTTCAATCTCTCGCACCTGCAGCCGGAGCTGATTGGTACGGTAGTTAATTTCCTGAATTTGTGTTTTTTCTATTTCTATTATTTGGCCTTGTATTGAGTGAACTCTTTCCAGTCGCTGCGAAAACTCCTTCCAATTGACGGCGTCAGCACTTTCGCTTGCAATTACTGCTCCGTTTTCTTTTATCAACCGCAGTTTACCGTAAAAGTTCCCCCATTCGAGGCGCTCTAAAGTCACTAGCTCGGACGGATATTGAACATCCTCAACAAAATCGTCGATAAGCCAAATGAAATCTGCATTGAAAAATTCACGATTCCCTTGTTTAAGAAGAAAACGCCGAACCACTTCTTGGCTTTCCAGGCCTTCAATACCTGCCGCCGCTAACTGTGAAGAAGGCACTGTTTCGCTCTCAACCAATTCCCCAATTATCTCCATAGACAGTCGACTGTCCGCAGGCTCCGAGCTTATATAATGGGCTTGCATCACATCGCTTGGCCAAAAATAACTTAAACCTCGCACGCCTAGCAAAGAAACTAAACCCACAACCATTAAGATACTAATGGCAATAGCCGCGGCATTCAGCCAAATCCAGGGCCGGCCACTAGAGGTCCATTTTGAAAATCGCATTATCATAGGTTGCTGTACTTTCGCCGTAATTGTTGGCGAACAACTTCAGCAACAGTGTTAACAACAAAGGTGAATAAAAACAGGACAGTCGCGGCTAAAAATAAAATCCTATAGTGAGTACTCGAGACCTCAGACTCAGGCACCTCAATGGCGATTGACGCGGCCAGCGTCCGCATCCCTTCAAAGATATTGATATCCATGATTGGCGTATTACCTGTGGCCATCAATATGATCATCGTTTCACCCACTGCACGGCCTAATCCGATCATTAAAGCGCTGAAAATCCCAGGACTCGCCATAGGCAAAACCACATGATAAAGAGACTGCCAAGAAGTTGCACCTAACGCCAGAGAACCATCGCTTAAATCCCGCGGGACGGTAAAAATTGCATCTTCAGCTATCGAATACACTGTCGGAATTACGGCAAAGCCCATAGCGAAACCAACTACCATCGCGTTGCGCTGGTCATAAGAAATACCTAATTCGGAACTCAGCCACTGCTGCATATCCCCAGCGAAGAAAAAAGATTCAACGGGATAGGAAAACTGAAAGCAACCCCAGCTAAATAGAAGAATGAATGGAATCAACAATATTGCTTCCCATCCTTCGGGAACCAAATAACGAATAAATTTTGGAACCTGCGACCATGAAAAACTGAACAGTACAATCCCAATTGGCAAAAACAAAAGGAGGATTATTACCCCAGGCAAATTGCTTTCAACAAAAGGCGCGAGCCACAGTCCCGCTAGAAAACCCAAGACTACGGTTGGGAGTGCCTCCATTAGTTCAATCAAAGGCTTAACTTTACGCCTAAGCACAGGCGCCATAAAATAACCGGTGTAAATCGCACCGCATATAGCTAACGGCGCCGCAATTAACATAGCGTAGAACGCCGCCTTTAATGTCCCAAAAGAAAGCGGCACTAAAGAATACTTCGGTTCAAAGTCGTTACTAGCGGCGGAGGACTGCCATACATAGTCCGGTTCTGGATAACTCTCATACCAAACTTGGTGCCACAGGCTGGCAAAAGAAACCTCTGGATGGGGATTATCGACAGACCAGCTGATGAAAACGCCACCTTGCAACTCGGCAACTATTTTATTTCCGCGGGGAGCGATGGCAATCGCGAGCGGCTCACTGTTTAAAGAAATGTCAGCCAGCGCCCTTTTCTGAGAAGTAACGTTATGCAGCGCCAGTGATCCCGACTCACTCAACGCGACAAAGTTTTTTCGTCTCTGTTCCACCGCTGTTGCAATAACGGCTGTCCCATCACCAGCGAAGCGGCGAACCAACTCTAAATCCGTTCTACCGTCATCACGCACAACAAACCACTGCGACACGACTCCGAGACTATCTGCTACAAGCAGAGAAAGCCCTCCTGAAAGAAACTTAATAGACTCCATCTGGGCATCTTCTTGCACCAGTTGAGCTTCAGAAAAAATCTCTACTGTTTTGCTATCCAGCATAGTTTTTAAATCGTAAACCAATGCTAGTCCAGAGTCAGAAACTGCATAAAGAAGCCTTTTGTCACCGCCGATGAATAGCTGATCGGCTTGTCTTAACTTCACATTGATTTGTTCGAAGCTCGCTGGCGCAGCGACATAGTTAACATTGAAACCACTAAACAAATTCCGCTGGCCAACTGAGTGTAATAACTTCAAGTTACCCGCACCATCTATGGCAACTAGGACTAAGTCCTCCTGAGCCACGCGCACAGCAATTGCATCGATAGTATTTGCACCCAAATTTAGCACCGCCTCTTGCCCATAGGGATAAACAATTCGGGGGGTAATTGCAGGCAAATTGCCTTCGCTCGAAAACTCTGCTTCCCAAAGATATTGGGCTATGTGAACGTTACCGTTACTTAAGGAATAAGCAAACACCCCTGACTCCTCAGAATCTAGGGCAAACTGATTTATAGAATAGCCCTCAGGGATCGCTAGCGGGATTTCGCTAATCACGACTCCCGAATCTAAGTCGAGAAAGACCGCCCTTCCCCGAGCACTTACTCTTAGCAATAGCCTAGCTTGTTCGTCTATAGCCAAATGCAGCCCACTACCTGCGGGACTATCTGATATTTGAAAGCTGGGGCCCGCGACAATAGAAGCCGATGAAAATAGGGGCTGAACCTCAGCAATCAAGAAGATAAAGATCACCAGCATTATTGCTATGACCCCGACCCCTCCTATAGCAATGCCATAACGTGCCGCCCGATCATAAAAATGCCTTACTTTGCGCTTCACCCGCAAAGTGTGCCCACCGTTGGGTAAAGCAACCGACAGGTCAGCGCCACCTCGAGATTCAGTCCCTGCTTGGCTTTGAGACTGCACTTTGTTTTTTGGGCTTATCACTGGATGTCCAACGATTCAAGCGTGCTATCGATAACCAAAGATGGCAATGGGATGTAGCCATCTTTCAAGACGCTTTCCTGGCCTGTTCGAGATAGAACGAAACGGATAAATTCTCTTTCTAGCGGGGGCAACTCCTGATTCGGTCTTCTATTGATATAAATCAAAAGAAATCTGGCTAGAGGGTAATCGCCGGACATTGAGTTGACCGCGTTAGCCTCTACATAGGGGGAGTTTTTATCTAGAGCAATGGGAACCGCTCGAACACTGGCGGTTCGGTAACCTATTCCCGAGTAGCCTACGCCGTTTAATGAACCACTGATGGCTTGAACTACCGATCCCGACCCAGGCTGCTCGCCAACTGAATTTCTGAAATCTCCGTTGCACAAGGCAATTTGTTTAAAAAACCCATAAGTTCCTGATACAGAGTTGCGCCCAAACATCTGTATCTTTTGTTGGCCCCAAGGTTTTGGCAAGCCTAAATCAGCCCAGGTCTCCAACCCCTTAGTTTGCCCGCAGCGCCGGGTCGAAGAAAAAATCGCATCTAGTTCTGCGATAGTCAGCCCTTGCAGCGGATTGTCCTTGTGAACATAAACGGCCAAAGCATCCAAGGCCACCGGAATAGCAGTTGGCGGGTAACCGTAACGGGATTCAAATGCCTGCAACTCGATTTCCTTCATCCTGCGGCTCATAGGGCCAAGGCTGGCAGTTTGTTCTACCAATGCCGGCGGAGCTGTTGACGAACCTGCCGCTTGGATTTGGATGATGACATTGGGATATTCTCGATTAAAATCCTCGGCCCACAGTGTCATTAAATTCGCCAGCGTATCCGAACCTGCGCTTGATAGCGTGCCTGAGATACCATTCAAGCGCTGGTATTGCGCTCCTAAGCTCATCTCCATTGGCCGCGATTGAGCAAAAAGTGATGAGCTAATCACTAAAAGAAAACCACAAAAACTTAATCGGTACGGAATCACAAGACTGGCACACTACCCTCAATTAATTATTACCCGCAAAACTATGCACGCGAGCCTTTATATTACAATAAAGTTACAGTTTAAAGAAACGCCGTAAAATGTTATCATTATTGACGTTTTCTTAATCTATTCTAGTCTTTTTATACTTGAAGAAACACGGCGCATTGTTCATAAATTTGACGCTTCACAGCGTGTGAGATGAATAATTCATTGCCAAAAAACACTATTACTTTTAGCTTTAGCTTTAACTTTAGCTTTAACTACAACACTTAACTACAGCACTTAACTACAACACTTAACTACAACACTTAACTACAACACTTAACTACAACACACACGAGCCCCCTATCATGGCAAAGCAACTATCGGAGCTGGATGCTAGAACTGCACCTTCGTCTGAATCTCACCCTTCTTCGAGTCCGCCGCCCGAGCAAGTCATTGACCTGAACGACAGTCAGTATTTCGAGAACAGAGAACTGTCATACATCAAATTTAATCTACGAGTACTTCATCAGGCCAAAAATCCTGAGCATCCCTTGCTTGAGCGCCTTATGTTCTTGCTCATTTTCAGCTCTAACCTTGATGAGTTTTTTGAAATTCGAATGTCAGGCCTTAGGAAACAGCTTGATTTTGGACGTCAGCGACCTGGGCCGGACGGCAAATACCCAGAACAAGTTCTGGACATAATTCACAATCAGGTTCGAGAGGCACTAGAAGAGCAATACAGGATCTTAAATACCGATCTCTTGCCATCGCTGGCTAAAGAGAACATTCACTTTCTCTATCGCCACGAGTGGAATGAGGAGCTGATTAAATGGACCGAGAACTACTTTCACGACCAAGTGGTCCCTGTGGTGAGCCCTTTAGGACTTGACCCTGCTCATCCCTTTCCACGCCTAGTTAATAAAAGCCTAAATTTCATTCTTTCACTTAACGGCAAAGATGCCTTTGGAAGAGAAAGCGGCTTAGCCATTGTGCCAGCACCTAGGTCATTGCCAAGACTAATCAAAGTTCCTAAAAAAATTATGCCTACCGGAGATAACTTTATATTCTTATCCTCGGTGATTCACGCCCACGTTGACCAGTTTTTCCCGGGTATGACAGTAACCGAATGCCATCAATTTCGCGTAACCCGAAACTCTGATCTGGAGATGTCCAATGTTGAGGTCGAAGATGTCGCTTCTGCATTGCAGGGAGAATTACATAGCCGCCGCTTTGGTGCAGCAACTAAATTAGAGGTGGGCAAAGGATGTCCGGAAAACCTAACAAATTTTCTCCTTCAACGCTTCGACCTTAACGAAGATGCACTGTTTCGACTCGACGGACCCGTTAACTTACAAAGACTCATGGCACTCAATGGAATGATAAATCGACCAGATTTAAAGTTTCCTATTTTCTCACCGGGACTGCCGCCAGCGCTTGAAGTTGAAAATGATATTTTTTACGCGGTTGATAAAGAAGATCAGCTTCTTCATCACCCTTTCCAGTCATTTCTTCCGATAATAGATTGGTTAAGGCAGGCCGCTAAAGATCCTACCGTGCTCTCTATTAAGCAAACATTATACAGAACCAATGAATCCTCCGAATTAGTCGAGGCACTCGCAGAAGCCGCTCGTAACGGGAAAGAAGTTACCGTAGTAATTGAATTACGAGCTCGCTTTGATGAAAAAGAAAATATGAATTTTGCCAGCATACTGCAAGAAGCTGGCGCAGTTGTTGTTTATGGCGTGATGGGCTATAAAACTCACGCCAAAATGTTGTTGATAGTTCGCCGAGTCGGTGACAAATTACAACGCTACGCCCATCTTGGCACTGGCAACTATCACCGTAAAAACTCTTTGCTTTACACAGACTATGGGTTGTTAACTGCAGACAAACTGATTTGTGCCGACGTTCACAAGGTATTTCAGCAAATAACCGGAATGGGCAAGAAGATTCACCCCAAGCTGCTCATCCATGCGCCTTTTAACTTGCGCAAATCAATAATACGTATGATCGAAGCTGAAAAAGTGGCAGCGATTGCGGGGCAGCCCGCTCGGGTAATCGCAAAGATTAACTCTCTCACCGACCCCGATGTAATCAAAGCACTGTATGGAGCATCTATGGCGGGGGTCAAAGTAGACCTCATAGTCAGAGGGATTTGCTGCCTAAAACCCGGCATGCCGATAGTTAGCGAGAATATTCGAGTAGTATCGATAGTAGGACGCTTCCTAGAGCATTCGAGAGTCTACTACTTCTTAAACAATCCCAATCAGGTCTATTGTTCTAGTGCCGACTGGATGGAACGAAACCTGTCTCATCGAATAGAAGTATGCTTTCCGATACTTAAGAAGAAGTGGGCCACTCGCATTGTGGCAGAAATGGAAATGTATTTGGAAGACCAAGCTCAAAGCTGGGAAATGCAGGCTGACGGCGAGTATATCGAACGATTCGATTTAGATAATCAGACCGCCGGAGTTCAAACGCTGCTATTGAAGCAGCTATCATAAATTTTGCTACAGCTTGGAAACTTTGGGCAAGTTACTTTTTTCCATGCTCTTGAGAGTTTTTTCGTTCTTAACCATAAAGTCCAACATCCCTTCACGAAGTGCTGTTGGACTGAAGTTTATCGAGCGGATGTTATAACTCTCCATCAAGCCCATCATTATGCACCAGCCTGGCAGCAACAAATCGCGCCTGCGCTGCTTTAAACCTGGCAAATCTGAACCGCTAGCTTTGCAATCAATGAATTGTGGCCGCAGGAGCTGCAAGACTTCATAGTCTATGCGTTTAGAGCCATATCCGGCCGCTGCACATATATTTGCTAACATCTTGACGGTGCCAGAAGAAGCATAAGCCTCATCCCAGCCGGCCTTGGAAATACCAGCGGCATTCTCGCCGAACACTTCTCGTGCGGCGGCCAGACCCAGCTGCATTTGCCGATTCAGGGCTGCCGCGTCTGCTGAGTCATCCGCAAAAAATCGATCCCTCCATGCCACGCAGCCTATAGCCATACTTTCTGTAAATAGCCGCTGTTGGCCGCAGCCAACGATTATCTCCGTGCTGCCGCCGCCAATATCTATCACTAAGCGGTTGCCCGCAAATTCTGGCAACTCAGTAATAACACCGGCGTAAATTAAAACAGCTTCTTGCTCACCAGAGATAACCGAAACCTCCAGCCCTATAGCTGCTCCAGCATCAATAAAATCTTGTGAGTTCTGAGTAACTCTCAGGGAATTTGTGCCTAACGCCCAGTATCTTTCAAGCGGGTATTGGTCCATTAGAAATTTAAAATGCTTTAAGCTGGTAAGGCCCCGCTCGAAGGCGGCTGGGGAAATTACTCCAGTGGCTCGAACGTCTTCGCCTAGCTGAACTTTATCACTGCAGCGCTCAAGTATACGGATCTTGCCGTTATCCCACTCGCCGACAAGTAAATGAAAACTATTCGATCCTAAATCTATGCACGCGTACATCACTCACCCTGTGCTCAGGGCGATACCACCCTCGTTAATAAGACACTCTCATGCTATGAGCAATATATTTTCAGCTCTAGCAAAGGATATCGACATTTTTAGGCACATGATGAGAAAAGAAACACAAAATTTATTGTATTTCTTATCTCACTTCTTAGTCGCGTTATACGTTAACTAAACAAGTTAAATCATTGATTGTAAGTAATTTTCAAGGCCGACCATCTCAACCAGTTTTAACTGACTTTCAAGCCAATCTACATGCTCTTCCTCGCTGTCCAGTATGTCGCTGAGCAAATTACGGCTAACGAAATCACCTACCGACTCACAGTAAGCTATGCCTTCTTTAAGGTCAGGACAAGCAATCATCTCTAGATTCAGGTCGCATTGAAGCATCTCTTTAGTGTTTTCGCCTATTTGCAGCTTACCGAGGTTCTGCAGATTAGGCAGGCCATCTAAAGAAAGAATGCGCTTAGTTAGTTGGTCAGCGTGCTTCATTTCGTCAATTGATTCTTCGTACTCTTTGGCCGCTAGCTTCGCCAAGCCCCAGTCTTCGTACATTCTTGAATGAAGAAAATATTGGTTAATCGCAACAAGTTCGTTTCCTAGCGCTTTATTGAGATGTTTGATGACAGTTGGATCAGATTTCATTAAAA
>JBLHTH010000063.1:0-16676 GCA_047627195.1 Pseudohongiellaceae bacterium
ATCAGGCCCCCGATAGTGGTAAATTCTTGGTCCGAAAAGTCAGTTTCAAAATATGCATTAAACTCATCGACCGGTGTCAGTGCTTTTACAATATGGTTTTCGTCATCAAATTTTTTGATATAGCTATCGTCGTCTACATCATACTCATCTTCAATTTCGCCAACGATTTGTTCCAACACATCCTCAATGGTCACCGCTCCGCAAACGCTGCCATATTCGTCAATGACTATCGCCATATGGTGTCTGGTTTCGCGAAATTCTCTCAGCAAAACATTAAGCCGCTTGCTTTCAGGTACAAAAGTAGCAGGGCGCACTACATCTTTAATGTCAAAACGCTCGCTATTGTCTTGCAGTAAAAGAGGAAGTAGGTCTTTTGCGAGGAGGATGCCCATCACATTATCGGCATTGTCACCGATCACAGGAAACCGAGAATGTGAGGCGTTGGTCACCAGCTCGACTAATTCGTCAACCGGCAATTTAGAAGAAACCGTCACAACTTGAGACCGTGGAATCATGATGTCTCGAACTTGCATGCTCGAAACCTGCAGCGCGCCTTCGATGATTCCTAAGGCATCTGCGTCGAGCACCTGATCTTGTTCGGCATTACGCAACAGCTCCAGCAGGCTCTTAGTATCTGTAGGCTCACCGGTGAGGGCGTTGGTGATTTTATCGATCCAAGATCTTGGTTTTGGATCGATAGTAGATTGTTCGTCGGTCATACGCTGACTCTCTGAGTCTCCTAGGGGGTTATGGTAATATCTAATACTTTGATTATAGTAGTAATTACAGTGATGATAATAGTCGTGAATTTAGCTTACGGTGGTGGTGTAAGGGTTTTCAAAGCCATTATGTTTCAGAATTAAGACTTCTAATGCTTCCATTTTCTGGGCTTCATCTTCTTTTTCATGATCATAGCCTAGCAGATGCAAAGTGCCATGTGTGAGCAGATGTACCCAATGAGCTAGCAGTGTTTTTCCTTGAGCAATTGCTTCAGTTTCTAATACAGCAGGACAAATTACAATGTCCCCTAGGGGGCTGTAGCCTAGCTGTGAAGCGATTTCCTTAGGTAAATCTGCAGGGAAAGACAACACGTTAGTCGCTGAAACTTTGCCTCGGTAACTTTCGTTAAGCTCTGCAGATTCTTCTTCGGTTACGTACTTAAGGCTAACTCCACAGGCTTCATCGTAGTTGGCAGCCGCCAATGCGCTAGTTATCCACGTTTCGCAGTCATTAAGCTCTGGCAACCATCGGCTGCCGCTTTCATTAAGAATATCAATTGTCACGTTCATTGAGGTTAATCGACTCCTGTGATCCTAGCGCGGATACTGAGCTTTTATCATATTTATCATAAGCTTCAACTATTTGCTGCACAAGGCGGTGTCTTACCACGTCTTTAGCGTCAAAGTAGGTAAAACCGATCTCATCAATTCCTTCCAGAATTTTGCTGACATGAACCAAACCAGACCGTGTGCCTCTAGGCAAATCTATTTGTGTTACGTCGCCAGTTATTACCGCCGTTGATCCGAACCCGATTCGAGTAAGGAACATCTTCATCTGCGCGGCGGTTGTGTTTTGGCTTTCATCTAAGATGATGAATGAATTGTTTAACGTGCGCCCGCGCATATAGGCGAGTGGGGCGACTTCGATAATGTTCCGCTCAATCAGCCGCGCTACCTTTTCAAAGCCCAGCATCTCGTAGAGTGCGTCATACAAGGGTCTGAGATAAGGATCGATTTTTTGGGCGAGGTCACCGGGCAAAAACCCTAGCTTTTCGCCCGCTTCAACCGCTGGGCGAACTAAGAGTATTCGGCTTACTTCTTCTTTAAGTAGCGCTTCTACTGCGCAGGCCACCGCTAGATAAGTTTTGCCAGTGCCAGCAGGGCCTATTCCGAAATTGATATCGTAGCGCCAAATGCTTTTGACGTAATCCTGCTGGTGGCTGTTACGGGGTTTTACGGACGACCTCGGTGTCTTGAGCACAAGTTCGTCGCCGTCATCAACTGCTTTACCGTCCCAGGATCGGATTTCCTGCAGTGCTAGATGCACTTGGTTTGGGTTTAAGTCTGGGTTTTGCTCAGTTTCTTTATAAAGGTCTTCCAGTACCTTGCTTGCGCCATTCACAGCAGATTCCAGTCCGGAAATCTGAAATACGTTTCCCCGTTGCCGAATTTTCAGGCTTAAGAATGATTCGATCTGTGTTATGTGCTCATTTAGTCTGCCGCATAATATTGCGAGCCGTTGAGCATTATTCGGAACAAGACTTAGGTTGAGAGTTAATGTGGACATTAATTACTTAACAGCATTTTGCTAATTGATTGATTTTTAGTATATCAACGAATTTGAGAGTTGACGCTTTTTAAATAAAAATTCTTGCGCCGCTTGGGTCTGCTGCGCCGCGGTTTGACCGGCCTATTTACGTCATAAAGTGCCTAAAAGGGAATTTGGGAGCGCATCAGTAATCTTGATTGAAGTGAATTGCCCGATCAGACTTTGATCGTCGCATTTGAAGTTCACGACTCGGTTGTTTTCGGTTCGCCCCTGCAAGTCACCCGGATCCTTTTTTGAGTGTCCGGTAACTAAAATGCGCTGCTGGCCGCCAACCATAGACTCACTGATGGCGTTGGCATGCATAACTATCTGAGATTGCAGAGTTGCGAGGCGGTGTTTCTTCTCTTGCTCTGGAGTTAGATCTTTCAGATCGGCGGCTGGAGTGCCGGGTCGCGCACTATAGATGAAACTAAAAGACGTATCAAAACCTATGTCTATGATTAGCTTCATAGTGTCTTCAAAGTCTTTATTGGTTTCGCCAGGAAATCCGATAATAAAATCAGAAGATAAGCTGATGCCCGGTCGATTGGCCATTATTTTACGCAGCAAAGACTTGTATTCCAATGCCGTGTGACCGCGTTTCATTGCAGCTAAGATGCGATCTGATCCACTCTGAACAGGCAAGTGTAGATGCGAGACAAGCTCAGGAACCTCGTTGTAAACGTCAACTAAACTACTCGAAAATTCAACTGGGTGTGATGTTGTGAAACGTATGCGGTCAATGCCGTCAATGCTCGAGATATACTTAATTAGTAAGGCCAAATCTACCATAGTACCTTCGTCGCTCAATCCCCGGTACGCATTCACGTTCTGTCCAAGCAGATTGATTTCCCGCACACCTTGTTCGGCAAGATGCACAGCCTCGGCGAGAACATCATCCAATGGTCGGCTTACTTCTTCGCCGCGGGTGTAAGGAACTACGCAAAAGCTACAATATTTGCTACACCCCTCCATAATGGAGAGAAACGCTTGGCAGGAGTTAGCGTTTGGCTCTGGGAGTCGATCAAATTTTTCAATTTCAGGAAAACTTATATCTACAACGGGTTTGCTTCGAGGCGAAGATGCGTCGAGCATTTCAGGTAATCTATGCAGAGTTTGCGGACCAAAAATAACGTCGACATAAGGTGCTCGTTTGCCGATTGCAGCCCCTTCTTGGCTCGCGACGCAGCCACCAACGGCTATTTTTACGTTAGGGTTCTTTTCTTTGAGGCTCCGCCATCGACCTAATTGATGGAATACTTTTTCCTGTGCTTTTTCGCGAATTGAGCAGGTGTTTAGTAGCAAAAAATCTGCTTCTTCTGCGGTTGCAACCAAAACAGCACCGTGAGTTTCGCCAAGCAAATCGAGCATTCGTGAAGAGTCATATTCGTTCATCTGACACCCGTGGGTTTTTATGAACACTTTCTTGGCAGGGTTTATGGATAGCTCTGGCAAGTTGTTTGGGCTGTCTTGGGCGGATTTCACGTTTTGTCCTGTGTTTGGGTCATAAATGGTTGAGGGCAGCATTATAGCAGCAATTTACTTAAGCTTTTAAAGCGTTAATATCGCATAATGACTTGAATAAGCTGAATTTAACCTAATATTAGAGCTTCAGGAGTTCGCATCTTCGGCATACATGATTAAATGTTCGGTGAGAGCGGCTGAGTAATTTTGGAAAACTGTCAGCAAGAGATTGATTACCATGGCGAATACTTCAGAAATATACAAAGTAACCTTCTTGAACAAGGGCAAGGTTTACGAGGTTTTCGTGAAGCAGGTATACCAAAGTGACCTGTATGGGTTTATAGAAATTGAAGACTATATGTTCGATGAGCGCTCACAGGTGCTTGTCGATCCCGGCGAAGAGAAGTTAAAAGCAGAATTTAGCGGTGTAAAGCGCAGCTTTATTCCAATGCAAGCAGTTATACGGATCGATGAGGTGGAGAAAAGCGGAGTAAGCAAAATCACCAATGGTGACAATGTATCCCCGTTTCCAGTCTCTTTAATTGGTAGTAAGGCAAAGCCAAAAGACTCCTAACTGGGGCTGTAGCAGAGCCGCTGTCCAAATACAGTGCCGTTATTGTTATACTCTAACAGTGGCCCAATGGTAGAGCAGCCGCACGACAGAAGTAAGATCTCATCAAATTCAAGTTATCCCAACTAGCAGAGGTTGAGTGATCATGGACGAAAGCACTCACCCCTACGCAGATTTGGGCCCCGAAGAAGTGTTGCAAGCAGTTGAGGATCTAGGGTTTGATCCAGATGCTCGCGTGTTCGCGCTAAACAGTTATGAGAACCGCGTGTATCAAGTTGGTTTGCATGACAGTGACTCGATTATTGTCAAATTCTATCGTCCAGGACGCTGGAGCAGAGAGCAGATTTTGGAAGAGCACGCTTTCGCAGAGGAACTTTCGGCGTTAGAAATTCCAGTCGTCGCCCCACTTAAACTCGCTCAAGGCGAGACCCTTGTGCAAATTGATAAGTTCCCAATAGCTGTATTTCCGCAGATTATTGGTAGGCCTCCAGAGTTGGACAATCTTGATAACTTGCTCGTAATGGGGCGCTTTGTTGCTAGGATTCATGCGGTTGGTTCGATGGCCAGCTTCAATACTCGCAACCAGCTGTCTGTAGCTGCGCTTGGATATTCCAGCCGCGAATACCTTTTGGAGAATAACTTTTTCCCTAAAGATTTAGTTCCAGCTTATGAATCACTTTCTTGCGACTTGCTAACTAAGATAGATACGATATTCGAAGAGCAGGGTGAACTACCCTTGATAAGAATTCACGGCGATTGCCACCCAGGCAATGTCCTTTGGCGGGATGAAACACCTACTTTTGTCGATTTTGACGACACGGTGTCTGGCCCCGCAATACAGGATTTGTGGATGATGCTCTCTGGTGACCGTAACCAGCGCCAAGGCCAGCTTTTGGAGCTGGTGGAAGGTTATAACGAATTCTATGATTTTAGAGCCAAAGAACTAAATTTGATTGAATCTTTAAGAACTTTAAGACTGATGCACTACAGTGCTTGGTTAGCGCGCAGGTGGAACGATCCCGCATTTCTCCTAAGCTTCCCCTGGTTTAACACCGAGCGTTATTGGGCAGAGCACATTTTAGAATTACGAGAGCAGTTATTCGCTTTAGATGAGGCGCCATTACAATTAATCTAGACAGGTATTCTAGCGTTTAAGCTAGGACCGCCAGTTTCACCATTTTGCTTCATATATACGTGCGGCAGGCCTGAATCCAATAGCCACTGTATCCCGTGGGTTTCATTTTTAAGCATCGCTATGCTCGCCATGGAGCCTGCTACCGTGCATAAGTGACTCGCGACGCTGACAGCGCGAAGTCCCTTGGTCGGCCATCCTGTTTTAGGATTTAGTATATGGCTGTAACGCTCTCCTTCGAAGAAAAAGAAACGCTCATAATCTCCACTTGACGCCAGCCCGCCGTCGCTTAGATTTATCCTTGCCATAACTGAGTTTGTCGAGTCAGTTGACTCGGTTGAATGGGGATCGGCAATAGCGATTGGCCAACTCTCATTTCTTGGCATCGGACCGATAACTGAAAAGTCACCGCCTAGGTTAATTAGCCCAGAGTCGCCGCCTAAAGCCCGAGCAAGTTTTGCCAGCGAGTCAGCCGCATATTCTTTAACAATACCGCCAAAATCTATCTCCATACCTGCAGGCATATGCAATCTTGATCGATGCCAGCTGAGCTTTTGAAAACCGGTGTGCTCTAGTGCTTTGGCAATGCTCTTGTGATCTGGAACTCGGCCGCTCTTAAAATCCCAGATCCGACTCAGTTGGCCAGAGGTTATATCAAACAGGCCTTCACTTTCCTCAAAACAGGTAAGGGCGTGATCGAACAACAGCTTGGTTTCTTGATCAATTTTGATGCCGTGCTTGTCACCGGCTTGCTGGTTAATGATTGATGTTAGACTATCGCTTCTAAATCGAGAATATTTTTTTTCTAGCCGATTTACTTCAGTGCCAAGTTTTTGAGCTAAGCGTTTCGCATAAACACGAGAATTATCATACAGTTGAATTTCGCAGTGGCTGCCCATTGCCTGAAACGAGAAGCGTTTTAAAGAAGGATTCATAATTAAACAGCTTGGACTCAAATTGCCTAGATTTAAATAGCCTAGATTTAAAAAGAATAATCCAGCCCAAGCGACACTCTGACATAGCGAACCAAGGCTGTACTGGGTTGAGATACGTTGAACGCAGAATACTTCTCATTAGCTAAATAGCGCTCGCCGGTAAGGGAGGCGTCCCAATTGCCAAAAGTTGTTCTCAAAGTTAAGCCGCCGCTTATGGCGCCAAAGGCAGACAGACGATAGTCGCTCGACTGAAAGTCGGTCACAGGTCTAGTAAAGTCATCTACGTTAGTGAAAAAGTTAGCGGCAGATTGTGTGTAGTATCTTAGCACTGGTATTACTTGAATCGAGCTGCCTAAATTTTGATGCCAACTCATGTCTGCGGTATGGGATGTGACTCCAAAATCATCGTGATAGAAGCGGTAGTTAACATGCCACGCCGCATCGGCTGCGCGCATATAGCGTCGATAAGAATTAGTCCAAGCGATTTGCGTTTTGTTGTCTGGTCTGGTGTCTACTAACTTGTAAGGATCTGTTAGAAACCCTGATTGCTCAGTGATGCTAAAAGCAGTTTGAAATGTAGATACTTGGTTTATTATCTGGCTAATGTTGAGCACAGCTGAAGTGCTAGATTTGTCTTCGCTGATCACCCGATTAAAGATTTCTGCATCGGTTGGGAATATGTCATCGGAGGAATAACTCAGGCCAATTGAGACCGTAGTTAAGTCGTCATTGAAATGGCGTTCGGCACTTATTCCCCCATAGGTGGCTCTGTAGTCGTTTTCTTCTGAATAGCCGATATTACCGCCAATACTGCCGTTTTCGAGGTAGTAGCGTGTGCCTATGGCTAATTCAGCTCGTCTATCTTGAATTCCACTTGCGCCGCTAAGATTTACGATAGGGCTGCCATTGGGGCCAAGCGTAGTAAACCATGGCGAGGCGCCACTTAGGTCTTCGTAGTTGGCGTCTACTTGCAGCGAAAAATTTCTTCCAATCGGAGAAATAAATTGAAATTGATGCACATCGATATCGTACCGGCCGAGATCGCCGAATGGAGATTCCGCACGATTTAAGTCATCTTCTTGATAGTTTGAGACTTTATAAGACAGGCTGCTGCTAACAGGTGGCGCATCAGCCATAGCAATGCCTGGCAATGCCAAAGCGGTTGTGGAAATAGCTAACAAGCTGCGAGAGGGTTTGGCCTTCACACAAGCATCCTTTTTTGATGAGGATTATCAGGGTTTAGTTACAACCACAGCCGCCGCCAGCTGCACTGCTTCCGCCAGAAGATGCTTCTTTACTAAAAAAAATGTGGTCATTGAGCGTGCTTTCTAACGCGTCTGTGCTCCATGCCATTTCTTCCTTGGCGAGAAGGCCTCTTTCCCAGGGACGTACTTGAGTGCATGCTGCAAGCAGGCTTAAGCTTAAGTAACAAAATAAAAAAATCCTAATAAGCTTCATAAGAAATAACTCTAATTGGCTGCTAGTACTTTTTCTATGGCTTCTTCGATTATTGCCATATCGCCGGTTCTAAATCCCATATGGACTAGCTCTACTTTGCCCTCTGGGCTTACTAAGTATGAAGTAGGCATACCTATAACTTGAAAAAGTTCGGCTGTTTCACCGTCAGGGTCGCTAGGGATAAGAAAATCCAAAGGAGTATCAATTAAGAAATCCAATCCATCTTCAACTGGATTATCGACATTTATTGCGATGATTTCTAAGCCTTGGTCTTTGTATTTGTGGTACATCTCATTATACAAAGGTAAAGATTTTAGGCAGGGCGCGCACCATGATGCCCAAAAATCAACAAAGATAGTCTTGCCTTTCAGGGCATCCATTGAAATGTCAGGCTGACCCTGCTCAATAGATGGGAGTGAAAAGGCAGGTGCGTCATCCCCTTCTTCGACAGCGAATGCGTTAAAACTTAGGCTAAGAGTTAGTGCCATAACTGATGCATAGCTAGCTTGTCTAAAAATCATAGTGTTTCCTTAGTAAATCTTGAGCTGAATTTCGCCTTAACTGACCTTGACTCGTAATAACCTTGATATTGAACTTTCCAACAGCCAAGCCCAAAGTGTACATTAGGTCTGGCGTCTAAACTGATAAATGCGTCTCAAACCCATCGAGCGCCTCTAAACGACAATTGCAGAGCGCTATTTTCAGCAACCTAGAACCACTTTGCACGGTATTTACTTAAATTCGGCCGTACTCATATTACAATCTACGTGCAGTAGCGGTAGAGATCTCATTTAATCTTCTGCCACTAACTAGGCATTCCGAACTAAAGCTTCACTGTTACTTGGTGATTAGCTTGGGATCGGGCTCAGATCGCCAATATTCCCCAACATGAGTTGCCAGCGCTTTTGTTGAACCTTCAACTTAAATTGAATTTCTATGTAAGTATCTCTAATTTGTAGCCTATCCCAATGAGCGAGAGTTTCATGAAGCTGTTTTTCTTTGAGTTCTGCCCAGGCTTGTCGATGCTCTGTCCATAGCTGAAGTGTTTGCTGCAGGTCTTCATATTCCTGCTCAAGTCGCAGGCGCCAATTTTCGGGAATATTCAGCAATTCACACCGCTCTGTCGCTGCGCGGTATTGGTAGTCTATCCTTGCCTTTTCTATTTGGGCCAAAGAACAACGCTTTAAATCGCTAGTTAGGCCAAGAAATGAAAGCCCTCCGATCATCCACTTTGTCGGATCATAGTGCCACCACTTAACGCCGTTTCGATAGTCCCATTGAAATGTATGGTGATAATTATGATAACCCTCGCCATAAGTGATTAACGCCAATAGGCCGTTATCTCTCGCTGAGCTCTGATCGCTATAGGGCTGCTTGCCCCAGATGTGCGCAAGAGAATTAATAAAGTAAGTAGCATGCTGGCTGAGCACAAGGCGCAGAAGACCTGCCAGCAACAAGCTGGCAATTATATCGCCGTGGATCAGCCCAATGAGGACAGGTAAGCCAATGTTGGTAGCTAGGACCAGCGTTAAATAGTTGCGGTGTTGCCACATGACGACGGGGTCGTTTTGCAGGTCTTTGACATTTGAAAAGTCTTTCTTGCCGCTCGGATAATTTCTGAGGATCCAGCCAATATGTGAAAACCAGAAGCCTCTTCCTGCGGAATAAGGGTCTTTGTCATTGTTATCAACATGCTGATGATGGCGGCGGTGATCAGATGCCCAGTACAAAATGTCGTTCTGCAGGGCGCAGGCTCCGCCGATGGCTAACATTATCCTTATCGCGGGATGAGCTTTGTAAGTTTTATGAGACCAAAGGCGATGATAGCCAGCGGTAATGGACATTCCGCAGAACCCCATCATAAGGACAAAAACGACCCACTCGAACAAGTCATAGCCAAAGTAGAATCCGTATAAAGGGACCAGTAATATTGCCAACGCCGGCGTTAGGCTAAAAAGCCACATATTGGTCCAGTTAATTGGCGCTTTTTCCATTTTTTAGTATTCCTCAACTTTGTGATAACTAGGGTATTAATTTCCCACGCGACTCTCTACAACCCTACTGTCTTGTGAAGTATAGTAGCGGACAAGTTGCCTAGTTGTGAATACCTGATTGCGATTGCTTAGGTATTGCGAATACCTGGCAAAGGCGTGTACACCTACTTAACGAGGAGAGAGGCAGATATGGATTCTAATTCCAACCCATCGAGTGTTGATGATAAATTTACCGACTTGGAATTAAAATACAGTTTTCAAGAAAATACGCTAGCTGCCCTTAATGATGCGTTAGTTAGCCAGCAGCGGCAACTGGATTCACTTAAACATGAATTAGCGCTGTTGAAACAGCATTTGGCTGAAGCATCGGAGGATGACTCCAAGCCAGAGCAATACAGCTCTGGGGATGAGAGGCCTCCACATTACTAGCGACTAACGCATAAGCGCCAGTCGCCTTTGGCTAGAGAGGGCCTAGCCGGCCGCTGCTACGTCTTCTGCTTGCAGCCCCTTGTCGCCCTCGGTGACTTCAAACTCTACCCTCTGGCCATCCTTTAGCACTCGGTGACCATCGCCTCGTATTGACCGAAAATGAACAAATACATCGTCACCATTATCACGGGTTATAAAACCAAACCCTTTATTAGCATTAAACCATTTGACGTTGCCTGCTTCGCGGCCCGTTTCAGTGTTGTTGGCGGCTCTATAAGTGGGTACTGCCCCGATTTTCCCCCAAAGCGCAGCAATTAAAATTGTTGTGAATAAGGAAAGCACCATTAAAGGTAGGTTGCTTACAGTTAATTGGGACTGGGCTGCGGCCAGAAAATAAAGTGGAATGGAGGTGATAATTGTTAGGATAAAAGCGATTGATAATGGCTTGCTTAACATGGATTAACTCTTCTTTTTTGTTGTTTTTTAATGTCAAATTGATGCTGGCCCGATTGCGAGCTTCCCACCAACTCGAAAATACACCAGCCAAGTAGTAAAGGAAACCCGCGACTGGCTGTAAATGTTGATTATCCTTCCAGTTTTCTCTTCAGCTTCGATTCAGCTCAAGGCTGCTAAATTACAATCCAGTAGAGCAATAGTGCATCGGTTCAATGTCTGCATAAGAGTGCTGAGCCAGCATCTGTTTGTTTTAACAACACTAAAGAAGCATCCATTAATATTTATTAAAACGATTTCACAAGAGAGGTAAATCACGATGAAACAGCCATTGATTTATGCGGCCGCGGCCATGGTAAGTTTGCTCAGTTTAAATGCGAGTTCTGAGACAAGCTATGAGTATGCACAGGTGCTTAACTCGACCCCAATTTATAGGATTTTTGAAATTTCTGAGCCTCGTGAGCAATGCTGGGAAGAAGAGAGAACTGTAGAAAGTTCCAGCCGTAGAGGGAATTCAAACACGCCGGTTATTGTAAGCACTATATTAGGTGGTGCTATTGGCAATGCCGTGGGTAGCAAAAAGTCTAACCAGCGAGTAGGTGCGGTGCTGGGGGCTGTGTTGGGGCACTCCATTGGTCGTGATATAGTAAGAGGTAGAAACAATCAGAGCGAGCAAACAGTCGAAACGGTTGAGCGTTGTGAGACTGTTTACGAGCAGGTTCAAGACGAGAGACTGATAGGGTATAAAGTAGTTTATCTCTACGAAGGGCAAGAGCGTTCAGTGAGAGCGGACTCGGACCCTGGCGAGCAAATCAAAGTTCGAATTAGTGTCGAGCCAGTGTTATAAATGGGCGGAAGAATAGACAGTTAATGCTGATCTATTTGTCTCCAGAGGATTATCTTGAAATTTAAGCGATTTTTTTCAATCTTGGCGGTAGCAACGCTATTAATGTTGCCAGCATTTGAATTGTTAGCTCAAAACCTGCCCCTGCAAATAGAGCAAAATCAGCTTGATAGAGTCGGCGGGGCGCGGCCAGATCGAGTCGAGCCTCAAGCTAATGTCAAAATTAGTGAGCGCCAGGCGGTTGGGCTTGCTAGAGACCGTTTTGCGGGCAATGTTTTACGAATTGGTTTGGTTGGCGAAGGAAGCAGTCAGCGCTATCAAATTCGAATGGAAAACGAAGGGAAAGTGTTCACTGTGTTTGTCGATGCAGCCTCTGGGAGAGTTACCCGAGGAGGTTGACTTGCTTGAGTGCCAGACGCAAAACTTATCCATACATCATATTTTAAGGTTGTAGCCAAATGCGATTGTTAGTAGTAGAGGATGAAAGCTTGTTATGCCAACAGCTTGAGCAAGGGCTTAGCAAAGAAGGTTATGTTGTAGACACTGCACAAGATGGAAAAACTGGTCTTTACTATGCGACTGAGTTTGAATATGACGCGGCAATCATCGATCTTGGATTGCCGGAAATTGATGGCATCTCTTTAATTGGGAAAACGCGAGCCGCTGGTAAGACATTCCCGATACTCATATTGACCGCTCGTGGTGATTGGCAAGATAAAGTGGCTGGGCTCGATGCCGGTGCAGATGACTACGTGGTAAAGCCGTTTCAGTTAGAAGAGATTTTAGCGCGGCTAAATGCGTTGCTTCGAAGAGCCGCAGGATTTGCGACTCCGGTTCTTAAATTTGACTCCATTATTTTAGACATTGCTTCCAAGCGACTAAATGTCTCTGGCGAAAACGTGGGTCTCACCGCCTACGAATATAAGATGCTTGAATATTTAATGATGAATCCCGGTAAGGTCGTTTCAAAGACCGAGCTTACCGAGCATCTTTATGCGCAAGACTACGATCGAGATAGCAATGTTCTCGAGGTTTTCGTTCGCCGACTAAGGCAGAAATTAGATCCTGATGGAACGCTGAAACCCATAGAAACGGTTAGAGGCCAGGGTTATAGATTCGTGCTTGGAGAGTCCTGAGGGGCCCTTTGCGATAATTACTATGGAAAAAGTCGGCTCTGCTCCCAGCTACTCACTTCAAAACCGGCTCCTTTATTCGTTCAGTGTTTTGCTCTTCATTTTCCTAGGATTAACCGGCTTGGTTCTAGATTCCGCTTTTCAAAGCAGCATCGAAGCAGGTGCTGCTGACCGACTTCAAGGACAGATCTACTTATTGTTAGCTGCCGCAGAAGAGCAGGACGGTGAATTTTATTTTTTGGAAGATCTGCAGGAGCCTCGCTTCGGTCAGCTTAACTCTGGGCTTTATGGTTTCATCAGCGCTGCCCGAGGTGAGCTGTGGCGAAGTGATTCTGCTACGACACTGCAGCTAGGCAACATGGACTTTCTCAATCAAAAAATTGAGGTAGGTAGCACGGCGTTTAGTACGGTTCGAGGCGGCGCAGAAACTGAAGAGATAGGAGATCGCGCAGAACAAGGTCAGGATTTTTTTGTTCTAAGCTACGGTATTCTTTGGGAAGATGGTCTCAGCGAGTATAAATTTTCAGTAGTGGAAGATGTGACTCCTTACTATTCAGAGATTTCAAATTTCCGAGCCAGTCTTTGGGGCTGGCTCGGAGGAGTTGCGGTGCTTCTTTTATGTATTCAGTTTTTTCTCCTGCGCTGGGGCTTGTCTCCGCTCAAGCGAATGGAGAGAAATCTGAAAAGAATAGAAGAAGGTGAGGCCGATCAACTCGTAGGCGAATTTCCGATCGAACTCGCAGGGGTTACAACTAATCTTAATCTTTTAATCGAAACTGAGCGCAAACAACAAGAAAGGTATAGAACGACTTTGGCTGATTTGGCTCATAGTTTGAAGACCCCGCTGGCGGTCATAGTGGGAATCGTTGATAGCTTCACATCGGATAGTCCTAAGAAAGTTTCAAGTCAACTAGCAAGCGTCAGCGAGCAGGTTGAACGTATGGATCAAATAGTGAGCTACCAGCTCCAGCGAGCAGTGCAATCTCATAATTCCAGCGCCCTTGCTAAGCAGATTAAAGTAGCAGAAGTTGCTTCTAAAATTATTCGAGCTCTAAAAAAAGTATACTCAGACAAAGGCTTAGAGACTCAACTTTCACTAGATCCGGAGGCTGTATTTTTTGGCGATGAGCGAGACCTCATGGAAGTGCTAGGCAATGTTTTAGACAATTCTTTTAAGTATGGGAAAAGTTTCGTTTTACTGAATGTACGAACGCGCGGGGATAAAATTAAAGGCGTTGAAATTATTGTTGAAGACGATGGCGACGGTATCGCAGACGATCAGCAAGAATTTGTCCTGCAGCGAGGAGCTCGCATAGACACGCTAAAACAAGGTCAGGGCATCGGATTGGCTGTGGTTATGGACATCGTTAAAAGTTACAGCGGCGAAATGTTGGTTAGCAGGAGTCAAGACCTTGGTGGGGCAAAAATCACCCTAAGGTTTGGGCCTCAAATGGCTTCGCCAGCTAGCAAGGTAGAGCTTAGCTAGGCTAAAAAGCCTGCGACGACAGCCACTAAGGTCATTAAAAACAGAAACCATTTAACTGTATCTTGGGAGGCTTTCACCGCAAACTTCACGGCTAGATGAGCACCAATCATAGAGCCTGCCGCCATAATCAAGCCGGGAATCCACGCTACTTGGCCGAACAACGCAAAAACTACCAGTGCGACACCCGTGAAGGCTAACGTACAGGCCATCTTTAGTGCATTGGCCTTTTTTAAATCATATCGCAGCACACCCGCTAGTGCGGCTAGGAGAATAAAACCGACGCCCGCTTGGACGAAGCCTCCATAAATACCTGCAGCAAATAGGCTCCACCAGCCTTTCGAGCTATTGTTGGGTGAGAGGACAGGGGTCCCCTCTGGGGGAGCTAGTGTTGAGGGTCGAATCAGTATTATTGCTGACATGGCGAGGATCGTCAGCAGCAGTATGGGTTTTAGATGGTCGATGGGGATAATAACAGCGCCGAGTGCGCCTAGTAACCCGCCCATAATTGTAGGGACAAGAATCGGCCCAACTGCGAGACGATCTAATGCATCATGCTTATCAAAGCCTTTTACACCAACGATGCATTGCAGAACAACCGCAACTCGATTCGTGCCGTTGGCAATGTCAGCAGGCAGGCCTAGCACCATCAGGGCCGGCAGTGTGAGATTCGAGCCGCCTCCAGCTAAGGTGTTGATAATGCCAGCAAAAAAGCCTGCCGTGCTGAGCAATAGGATCGCGTTGAGGTTAATATCCATATTAATATCCCTAGACTCGGCGGGCTTTGTGGCCATTGATATGCGGTTAAATTAAAATTCTAAACCTTGGGCTTTCTAAATGAGTGCTAGTATTTTGATGGCGAGGCCTAAATTCAGTTATCCTAAGCCCGGGATTAGCGTGATGTCTGTCACAGTATTGCCAACTGGGCCCCAGCGCTTGCGAAATCTATTAGCTGTTTCACAGTCTTTCTCGCAGTAATCTTTAAAATACAAGGTGGTAAAGTATAAAGTGGTTATTTATTGAGCTTATTTACTGCCGAAGTATAATACATTGATTAGCGAGCTATGCGCCCAGATTGAGAGATATTAAGGGTTTACAAGGATAGCTAGGCGGCAGCAATTTAGTTTGGTCACAAACACTAAATAGAATCAGTTGGATAAACTAGCGGCATTGTTATGAACAGTCTACGTTTTGTAAATAGATCAATTGAAAATAGGCAAATTGATAGGGGTTTCTCTTTGATAGAGTTACTTGTGGTCATGGCTATTTTGTCGATCCTGCTAGCTGTTTCCTTGCCGAACTTTCGAGACATGATTGAAAGCAACAGCACTAACAGTCAGGCCAAGCTCTTTCTCACCACTTTAAATCTTGCCCGTAGCGAGGCCATTAAGCGCGGCGGCAACGTCGCTATTTGCGCAAGCGATGACGGCGCTGACTGCGATGAAGATTCGTGGGAGGAGGGCTGGATTGTATTTTTTGATGCCAACGGAGATGCTAACGGCCTTGCCGGATCGATTGACGCAAACGATACCTTAATACGAGTGTTCGATTCTGTGGGTTCCACTAACATAACGACGTTCACCGTTGATCTGTTTGAGTACAATAACTTAGGCTTTAGCGCGACTGGCGGCACCCAGACTTTACTAATTTGTCCTGCTAGCGAAAATGCAGCTAATGCGCGATCCATAGTGGTAGGCCCATCGGGCCGGGGTCGGCGAGTGGAGGATGGTCTGGGATGTTAGATTTAGTAAGGATGAGTCGCTGGCAAAGAATTGGCCGACAGTGTGGCACTACTTTAATGGAAGTGCTGGTCTCTCTATTGGTTTTATCCGGAGGGATGCTTGGTATGGCGAGTGTGCAAACCGTTAGTCTGAAAAATAACCAATCTGCCTATTTTCGGACTCAAGCCACAGCGCTTTCTTTAGATATGGTAGAGCGTCTGCGTGCAAACATTGCGGGAGTGCAAGGGGGTAATTATGACGATGCAGCTGGTGGCGCCACTGCATCGTGTTTCACCGTAGTAGGCTGCAATGCCGCGCAGATGGCAAGCCAAGACATCTTAGATTGGAGCGCCCAGGTTGCTGCGGCGTTGCCAGGAGGGGCTTCAATGGTTTGTGTTGACTCTTCCGGCAATGATGGCACGCCAGGCACTGAAAATTGCGACGGCGTCGGCCGTGTTTTTGCGATAAAAATTTGGTGGGATTCCAATCGTGATGGAACGGCAAATCAACGTTATGTAACCACCACACAACCCTGGTAGATACAGATGCTCAATCAAAAAACAAGGCGTCGCAATGTGAAGGATCAGGCTGGTATGAGCCTGATAGAGCTGCTCATTGCCTTAGTGCTAGGAATGACCTTGGCCGCTGGTGTTATCCAAATTTATGTTGGCTCAACCACCACCGAACGCAGCCAAGAAGCTAGGCTGCGGATGCAAGAGGGCGGTCGATTCGGAATCAATTTCCTGTCTCAA
>JBLHTH010000064.1:0-16310 GCA_047627195.1 Pseudohongiellaceae bacterium
TCACTTTGATGTTGAATTACCTGTGCAGTGATTCCAAATTTGGGCTCTGCCTTGTTGACCGGCACGGAGACTGAATATGGCACAGCGCCGCGAGAGCTGTTGGGTTCAGGGGGGAATGCCTGAGAGAACACCTGGTTAACCCACGTTACAATCTTTTCTTGCGATCTAAAATTAGTCTGCAGCGTCAATGAGTTTAATTGAATTTCCCCAATACCATGTTCACGAACATTGAGATAAATTCCTACATTGGCGTTGCGAAATCCATAGCAAGATTGCATTGCGTCGCCAACTAAAAATAGGCTTCTATTGTCGCCAGGTTGCCATCCCGCGGTTAGCTGTTGAAGAATTTCCAACTGCAGCTGGGAAGTATCTTGGAACTCATCCACTAAAATATGTTGTATTGCATGATCAAGCGACATAGCGAGGTCGGTAGGGTTGTCTTCGCTACCGAGAGAATTTCTGGCCGCTGCACCTGCCTGAGCATAATCCATCATGCCAAACTGGCTGAATGAGAGCAGAAGTTCGCCGCTCATGTGGATGAGGACTCTGGTCAGCGCAGACAAAAAGGCCCATTGCTTGTTTTCTGAGTCGGGGTCAGGCAGCCGGCGAATGTAGTCTAAAACTTCGATCAAGCCGGCCTGTTCTTTTAAACTGGTGATCAGTTCATTAAATTCTTGCTTGCGTTGTTTGCAAAGGCTGTCAAATTCTTTATCCGATTTATCGCCTGCTGGAAACCCTTGACGCTTATCAATTCGAGCGCGCCAGTTTCCCTCCTTGGTTAAAAAAAGATCGGCGAGTATTTTCCAAATGGGCAAGTCGCAAGCGGTGCCGTCTGGCAAAGTAGTTAGCGTTTCGATGGTCTGCCACAATGTGCTTTCGGCGCGCCGATTGTGGGCGGCAAATCGCAGTAGCTTAGCAACGTCGGCAACGACTGGGGCGAGGCGGTGGTGCGCGGATTCTAGAGTTTCGGCAACCAAGTCCTCCAAACTCTCCAGCAGATAGTCCTGTGCATCTTGACCTGAGTGCTTGATGAAAAGAACGTGCGATACCCACTGGTCTCTTTTATTTAGCAGGTCGGCGAGCAGCTTTTCTACCTTGTTGGTATTGTTATCGAGGTGTTGTAAGAGCAGCGCGATGTCCTCACTCAGCTCGACACCTTTGTCCAACATGGAGAGGGTATTATGGATGGCATGGTGATAAATATGGTCGACATCTTCGCTGAGCACGGGATTGCCGCCAACCCGCGAGAGAACAGGCATTTGATTGGCTAAATAGAAACAAAAACTATCGATTGTTTGAACTCGAAGCCGCGAGGGATTCTTCAATAGGTTCCAGTTGCAGTCTTTGTCATGGCTAATTACAGCACGTGCAATGAGTAAGCGTTGTTTTTCAAAATCTTTTTCGGGGATGGTCCCGGTGGCTTCAATGTCCACTGCCCACGCTAGGGTTGATAAAATACGGTCCCGCATTTCACTTGCCGCCTTGCGAGTGAATGTAATGGCCAGTACCTCTTCAGGCTGTTTCGATACGCTTAACAGGGACAGGTATCTCAGGGTAAGTAATTCAGTTTTACCTGATCCCGCTGGAGCCTGAACAATGCACGAATGATTTATGTCCAGAGCCTGCTCCCTTGCAGATGAATCAGCTAAGGGGGACGAGGTAGAAGAACTCATGTGGAATGGCCCACGATAGGTTGGCTGTTTGAGATGGACTCCCGTAACTCTTGCACCCGACACAAAGACTGCAGGCCGCAATACAGGCAAGTTTTTTGATCGTTAACTGGGTTTACATTGGCTTTGCTGTCGATGAATTCATCAGCGAGCAGCGAAATACGCTTTTTCCATAAGACACCGAGCTCTTCCCAAGTGTATTCGATTTTATCGTCTTCATTTACCGGCTTTAGTAAATGACCAAAACTGCCCGTTGCGGCAAGCCCAGTGAATTCCATTTTTTCAATATTAACGTGAGCAATGGAAAGTGCACCGATTGTCATTTCTTCAGATTCGCTAGCCACAACAAAGTACAGAGGCAGCTGCATATCTTCAGGACGCTCTTGTAACCAGGACTGACGAGTTGCAGCGTGCTTGCCGGTCTTGTAGTCAATCAATGCCAAACTGCCATCGCTAAGTTGATCGACCCGGTCCATCTTCAAAGTAAGATGTAAATTCCCGTGCTGCCACTGATAGCTTTTTTCTTGAGATAGAAGGCTGAAATCTTGCCTTTTTACATCAAGTTGGACAAAAAGTGAGAGTAAGATTTCGAGTCTTGTCTGTTCGATTTCTGAAAACTTGGGTGTCATTACACGGCGAAAATTGCGATTGAGGTACGTAACTGCTTCGTGGCTTGCAGACTCAATCCGAATTTTAAGTTCTTGTGTAGGAAGGGTAGTTAGGTCACTGATATTTTGAATTTGTGAATAAAATATTTCCATCGCTATGTGTACAGCGGTGCCTCTTGCCATGCTACTTAGACCGCTGTTGAACTCTTGTAAAGTATTAGCATTTAAGCGGTGCTTGGCAAACCCTCGAAAAGGGCAGCTGGATTGATTACTTAACACGCTTACACCGCCTCTAACTTTAGCATTGGCTGCCAGTGTTGGTGCGGCGATATCATTGGCTGTTGAAAGTTCTTTGCTTTGCTTATGGTTTTTACTGTAGAGATTTAGGGGCCAAGTATCAGCGGCACTAGCCTCGGTGGTAGCAGTGTTTTTTATGAAGCTACTCGCTCTTAGCTGCTGGTCACTGTCAGTTTCGAAATGGCTGTAAATCAAATCACGTTGAACGCAGGCGATCAGAGCATTAAAGCTTTGCTGTGCCATAGTAAATTGATTCTCCCCATGGCTCGCTGGCATCTTATGCTCGCGCTGTAATTCATAGGGTAAAAAAGGTGACGGAGAAGCGGGCGGCGGCCAGTTTTGGTCATCAAAACCTAATAGCCAAGCGTGGTCAAATCGTAGGCCAATGGATTCACTTACAGTATAAAAAGACAGTTGGCGCTTCGATGAGAACCCCGGTCTCGGCGAAAGCTGTGACAAGAGGCTGCGAAGCTTCTTAAGTGCGCCCCTGTGGTTAAGACGTCCTAAGCTGGCCGACGATTCAGAGAATAAAGTTAAGCCTTCTTGCCATAGGGCCAGCAGTTTTTTCTCGTCCTCGGACTGATTCAGGCCAGGCCATTGGAATTGCTCAAGTGTGTCAGTAAAAAATTGGCTCCATTGTCGTGGCGTGGCTTCGCTAGGCATCGATCTTAATCGGGTTTTAGATTTTAATAAGCTATGCGCAAATTTAGGGCTGGCTGAGCTAAGCTTGGTATTTTCAAGAATTTCAGATATTTCTGCGGCACTGCCGCGCGCTGAAAAATTTCGCCGCATTGTTGCTTGAGCGTGCAATAAAGATTCGGTTTCTTGCGCTTGCTGCATTATAAAAGGACTTTGAAGAAGACGGCAGATCTCATTGCTGTCTTGATCTGCTGCAAGCAGTGATAAAAGTAGTAGTGCGTCGTGAATCATTCCGAAATCTGTCAACGGCACCGAGTTACCTGTGTTGTTAAATAATGCTTCTCTATCCACTGGGGCGATTGCATTTTCACGCTTAAAAATGTCCTCAAAGCAGCGGATGACCGCACTCTTATCTGGCGCTGCCGATGGCATTATTACGCCGATGTGTGCGTTAGGCTCTGTTTCACAAAGGCTTAAAGCCCATAAAGCGCAGTTTTTAATTTCCTGATCTCGGTCGGTAAACACATAGCGAGTTGCTGGCTGATTTCGCGAACTTGTTGCCGGGCTGTTGCTGGCGACGTTAGTTACACTAGCCAATGCAGTAAACAGCCTGGCATACAAAGGCGGCGGATCATCGAAATTGCTCAGTGCTATTTCTTCAGGTAGGTAAGAACTATCAGCGTCCTCGAACGTCTCTATAAGTTTTTGTGTGCAGTCGACCAAACTTATTAGCTGCCTATCAGCGCAAACCGCTTGATATCTTTTAGCCCATGCTATGAAAGTGGCTACGTCTAGGTTGGATTGGTAATGCGCACTACCGTCAAGTAGTGAGTCCCAAAGAGCCCACTGCTGAATATCTTGATAACTTTGACTTACCTGTGCGGCTGTTTCTTGCGGGTTAAGTAAAGGGATTGCGTTGCCGCTTTCTTCAATAATTTGGGTCCAAACAAAAAGCTCGTGAGCCCCGCTCATTAGCTGCCAATCGCAGCAAGGAGAGTTGCCTGCGACTCCTCTTAGGCTCCACAAATTTTTAATCCACACATCGATAGGGAAAACACTAGGTGCCCTGTAAGCTTTTTCGGTATGTTTGTTATGAACTTCAGCAAGTATGGCGTCTTTGATACGCAGGCTTGGCACGATGATGGTAGCGCAGCGAGCAAGCGCGCCTTCTAACGACTTTAAGTCAAATCGTGAAATAGCCACTAGTTTGCCTCAGGGTTGATACTGTTGGCCCAGCTGACAAACTCAGCTGAGTTGCCGCGGAAGACTATGCGGTCTGATTTCTTTGCAAGCTGGTAGTCGTACATAGGGTCGTAGTAGTTGACCAACAATATTTTTATCCAATCTTTGTGCTCCGAGCTATCGCCACTGGCTGCTTGAGCGCGTAGCGCGCTGCTCATTATGCCTTGGACCTGACTGTATAAATCGTCGCCCAAGCGTCGCCGGATTTTATCTAAATTCGTCATTAGCGATTCGCTGAACAGTTGCAAACCTTCTTCGCCGTGTACGGCAACGAAATCAAGATAATTACTATGAATATAGTCGTCAAAGATGACTGAGGTTCGGGATGCAACGGTGGCTTCTATAATTGCCAGGGGAGAGCGTTTCATTGCTGCATAAAAATGGGGAGGCAAGTGTATCGAGCCGATAGAATGGCTTTCATCCTCAATAAAAATTCGGTTTAGACTATCGCTAGGCAACTTAATAAAATCAATTGCTAGGTTGTTTTCAAAATCTATTTGGGCAGGTTGCGCAGAGACTCGGCGACCAAAGGCCGAGCCGCGGTGATTGGCTCGCCCTTCAAGGTCTACACTGGTATTGAGGCCGTTGATGAGATGAGTTTTGCCGGAGCCTGTTTTCCCGCCGGCGATAATAAAGTTGTCGGTTAACGAAACCTGATCAAGGGTATCGATTAAAAAACGTCGCAAGGCTTTGAAGCCTCCTTGTACAAGGGGGACGTCATAGCCTGCCTCAGCCAGCCATTGTTGAGCAATATGGGATCGTTGTCCGCCTCGGTAGCAATAGAGCACGCTGCTTGGGTAGGCCTCAAGATGCTGCTGCCAATGCTTGAGTAGGTTGTCTTTAACCTCTGCGTGGATAAGTTTGTGGCCAAGCTCAAGTGCCGCGTTTGCACCTTGCAACTTGTATATCGTGCCCACTTGCTCCCTTGCACTGTCATTCAGTAGCGCAATATTGGAGGCGCTAGGAAACGAGCCTCGGGAATATTCAATAGGGGCGCGCACGTCGAGAAGAGGAGTGTCGGATTTCAGTAAATCCGCGAATGCGGTCTGGGGGATAGAATCAGGCATTAAAAGGCAGACGCAATGATAAACCGTGAGTGATTGAACTACCTCAGTGTATCACTGGCCTGCCTATAATCCCTAGCTTAGTGCAGTCCCATTCCTTGGGAGCTTGCTCCATTGGCTTTTAAAACTTAACCGCTGGTTGATTAAGTAGACGCATCCGTTGCCACTTCCTGTGGCATGTCAATCATCCTTGAATGGAACTTCCTTGTAAGACTTCGCGCAAGTTGAACTATTCTTAGTTAAACCTCTTTGAAGTGTCTGCTTCCCGCCTAGAAAGCTGATCTTGTAATTAACTATAGCAGCTGTTTTGAAAAGTGATGGATTAATTGCCTGTTGCTTAAAAAAATTTCTGCTGTCTTTTTAGCCCAGCTTTTTTTGGACCCTGACCTATACTTTTTAACTTAAGTTTTCATTGCTAATCAGTTTGATTTGAATCGCTATCTGAATTTAATTTTTGCTTTAATTAGCGGGCAAACCCACAGTCTAACTAGTTATTTTGAGTAGGTATTTTATGACAATTCGTTTGTTTCTTTTAGGCGCGCTAACGCTAACAAGCTTTGGCGCTTGCACCTCGATAAGTGAAATCGTGATATCAGGAAGAGATGTGGCGATGGATAGTAATTGGTTCGGTCATGGTTCTAGCTTACGGACTAGTCGCTTGGTACTTAGCCCTGATTCGCAGTTTTATATTGCTCGAAATAGCATGTTGACGAAAGTAAATTCAACAAACTCTAATGCCTTATCCGTCGTGCTTCACACGGCCATCTCGGAAAACTTCCCTCATAGTCAGGTTGGATCGTTGCCTGAGTCTTTTCAGCAAGCCCTTACCAAGGCCGGTTCCTCAGGGGCACACTATCTCTTGTTTCCTAGTATCATTGAATGGGAGGACAGGGCTGGAATCAGGACTGAGCACGTATTACAGCCAAGTTATGACACTAACTCTCGAATTACTCCAAAATTCGGCTTGGATCGCGCGCTAGTGCAGCTTATGATTGTTCATGTAGCCTCTGGCTTTGTTATGGATATCATTAAACTTGAAGCGAGTAGTGGTTTTCTGTCGTCCTCAGGTAACTCCACTGAATCAGTTTTGCTGCCGGAACTTCAAACGCTGTTTGCTAGTTTGGTGGTAACTTTTTAATAACGACATTTGATAGCAGGACAAATCTATCACTACGCCACCTAAAGACACCGCCTCAACTTCAGACCCATTTGCCTTTGTTCGCGAGATTAAAGGCAAGGGCCCAGCACCTGTTCACCTATGGGATCCTCCTTTTTGCGGTGATATAGATATGCTTATCAGCAAAGCTGGGATTTGGTATCACGAGGGTAAGCCCATTCGCCGACCCGCGATGGTTAAACTCTTTGCCTCGATTCTAAAATTAGAAAATGACAGCGACTATTTTTTGGTAACCCCTGTTGAAAAAGTGGGCATTAAGGTCGAAGACTGTCCTTTTCTAATTACTGAAATGGAAGTGTCTGGATCTGGTGCAGATCAACTGATCGAATTTACCACCAGCACTGATGAGCATTTTGAGGTAAATCTAGATCACCCTTTAGCTCTATTTTACGCCAGCGCAGACGGACAGCCTCACCCTACAGCGCACGTCAGGTCCGGCTTAACTGGCTTGATCAGTCGGCCGGTGTTTTACCGATTAGTGGAGTTGGCTATAGAGCGTGAGGTCAAGACTAGTGGTAAAACTGAAACTCAGCTTGGAGTTTGGAGTGCCGGCCAGTTCTTTGCACTGGGGTAGTGTTCTTTAGACTTGTTAGTAAGAGCGCTTGGGATTCTTATGGTTTGTTCACAGCTGTCTTTTACCAAGGGAGTAAGTGGGTAAATTTAATTTGGAATCTGGGTGGGATTAGGCCGATTATTTTTATAACTTGTCTAACGACTTACAGCTGTAAATGAATGCCGTCAAGTGCGCTCTGCTTTAGGGCTGTGGTTACATCCATAAGCATTTTATAATCACAGGGATTAGTTTACGTGGTCCAGCGCTGAATTGGCTTAGCCTTCGCCAGCAGTTTAGGGCACGAGGGCGCGTCAATATTGACCTCGCTCGTCAAAAGCGGCATCATAGTCTCCTTTTTTTTAGCTGCCATTAGTCGTTTACTTAATAGACTACTTAATCCGCGCTTAAATCGTCTTGTGCTGCTTTTTGGCCGTTCGCTGAGTTGTCTATCAGCGCGCCGAACAGGGACCGGTAGCGCGTGCTAATGCACGGAATAAGTTTCAATTTTATCTCATCAATTTGGAGAATCCATGAAGGTTCTTGTTGGAGTTAAGCGTGTCGTCGATGCGTATGTCAGAGTCAGAGTAAAGTCTGATGGAACAGGGGTTGATCTTAACAACGCTAAGATGGCGATTAATCCTTTTTGCGAAATCGCTGTTGAAGAAGCCATTCGAATGAAAGAAGCGGGTTCGGTAGACGAAATCATTGCTGTGTCAGTAGGACCGCAAGCCGCTCAAGAGCAAATACGCACAGCCTTAGCCCTAGGCGCCGATCGAGGCATATTAGTGTTATCCGATGAGCAGGTTGAACCACTTGCTGTAGCCAAAATTTTCAAAGCTATTGTCGATAAAGAGGGGATCGATCTGGTGATCCTTGGAAAACAGTCAATTGACACTGATAACAATCAGGTTGGTCAAATGCTAGCGGCCCTTTGCAATTACCCTCAAGGCACTTTTGCTTGTAACGCGGAATTTAAAGACGGCAAAATCGAGGTCACGCGCGAGATAGATGGCGGTGAACAGACTGTCTTGTTAGACCTGCCCGCGGTTGTGACAACTGACTTGCGTCTTAACGAGCCTCGTTATGCGTCGCTTCCGAATATTATGAAAGCTAAGAAGAAGCCAATTGATTCGATGACGGCTGCTGACCTTGGCGTGGATGCGTCATCAAAGTTAACAGTATTGAGTGTGGCTCCGCCAGCCGAGAGAAGTGCTGGCATAATCGTTGAATCAGTAGCAGAACTGGTCAACAAACTGAAAACTGAGGCAAAGGTAATTTAGGGAGCAATATGTCAATTTTAGTAATCGCTGAACACGATAACAGTTCACTAAAGGCCGCTACCCTGGTTGTGGTTTCAGCCGCAAAAGCCATCGGTGGTGATATAACAATCTTGGTTGCCGGCTCAGGCTGTGCAGCGGCGGCAGCAGAAGCTGCTGAACTAGCTGACGTAGTTAAGGTGATCGTTGCTGATGCTGCTTGCTATGAGCACCAGCTTGCTGAAGCTATTGCGCCTTTAGTTGTAGAGATCGCTCAAGGCTTTACTCATGTACTTTCGGCGGCCACCACCACTGGCAAAAATATTTCACCGCGTGTGGCGGCTTTGCTGGATGTGGCTCAAATCTCAGATATTATTGAAGTAAAATCGCCAGATACCTTTGTCCGTCCAATTTACGCGGGCAGCGCATTGGCTACCGTACAATCAGCGGATTCGGTCAAGGTTATTACCGTTCGTACAACCGCTTATGACGATGCTCCCAAGGGTGGCAGCGCCACTGTAGAAGCAACTGATTTCACTGTCGAGCAAACCGGCACACACTTCGTCTCCGAAGAACTTTCAGTATCGGAACGCCCCGAGCTTACTGCAGCATCGATTATCATATCTGGTGGCCGTGGCATGCAAAATGGCGAGAATTTCGTTCTACTTGAAAAAGTGGCTGATAAGTTAGGTGCTGGTATTGGTGCGTCTCGCGCAGCAGTAGATGCCGGCTTTGTGCCTAACGATTATCAGGTTGGGCAAACTGGCAAGATTGTTGCTCCTGATCTTTATATCGCGGTGGGAATTTCCGGTGCTATCCAGCATTTGGCTGGCATGAAAGACTCTAAGGTCATTGTTGCGATTAACAAAGACGAAGAAGCACCAATTTTTCAAGTTGCTGACTACGGTTTAGTTGCAGATTTGTTTAAGGTGTTGCCAGAACTTGAAGCGGCTTTATAGAGCGAACTCAGGCCTTATCTTGCGCCCTGAGGGGGTAGAAGTTAGAGGCCGAAAAGCTGGTTGCTTAGCCTTTTTTCTTTTCCATAGAGAAAATGAGAGCCTAAACGTCTGGGGGTTAAAAGCAGGGGCTTAGAAAAGCTAGAGTTAATTTAAGTCAGACACAAAAAAGCCCGGATATCCGGGCTTTTTTGTGGGTCCTAATTAGCGGCTCATCTAAAAAGTCTAAGCCGCTGCATAGTACTCATTCATTGTTGCTTTGCTCCGCTATTTGACGCTTCTTAACTTCACGCGGATCGTTTGGAGCTCTGCCCTTAGGTTTTGCTGGAGCAGCGCTGACTTCAGCTTTAGCCGCTACTACTGCAGGCGCAGCTTTTTCTTGCGCTGGCGCTTTAACAGGCGCCGGAGCCGGCTTCGCGGCAGGAGCGGGCGTTGAATCTTGCTTTGCCGCTGCTGGTGCCGGTTTTGCTTCGCTCGGAGCACTTGACGCTTCCGGTGATGAGCTGCCGGTCGCCGGTGCTACTTGCTCTGCGTTTACAGAAGGCGTTGGTGCCACTTTCGGTTTTTCTGCAGCTGCTGAATCGCCATTGCTCTCGGCTTTTGCAGCAGCAGGACGTTGTCTTTTTCGCGGTTGACGTGTCGCTGCGGGCTTAGCTTTGGGCTCTGTTGCTGGTTCTGCTCGATTACCATTAACTTCTTCTTTGGCCGCCGCTACGCTATTTCCATCAGAGTTGCCTGCAGCTTCGGGCTGCTTGCTAGCTCTCGGAGAGTCGCTCGTGCCAGCCTCACTTTTATCCGAAGAATCTTGTGTTACAGCGCTGTCATTTGGCTTTGCAGGTGTGTCTTTTTGTTCAGACTCTGCAGAGCGTTCACGTCTAGCAGGTTGGCGTCTTCGCTTAGGGGCTGCCTTGGCTGCTGATGAATCATTAACTGTTGAAGACTCTGCAGAAGTTGAAGACTCTGCAGAAGTTGACGATTCTACAGACGTTGAAGACTCTCCAGTCTGTGTTGATTCCACGTTAGGCGCTGACTCGGGACTCGCCTGAACAACTGCTTGGGCTTGGCTTTGGTCAGTACCTTCAGTCTCGGCAACTACGTTGTTTTCTGTGGCAGCGTCTGGCCTTGGTCCACGACGTCGCTGATTGTTGTTACGAGTACGCTTAGATGACGGGCGTCTTTGAGCCGACGATTCGTCATCACCGCTCTCACTCTTAGCTTGCGCTGGGCTCGCAGTTTGGGCTGGAGAATTTTGCTTGTTACGGTCGTCTTGACCTTGACCACGGCCTCGTCCTTTGGATTCACCCTGCTTAGGTTGAGCCGTACGCGAAGAATCTTGGCTACTTGTTTCACGCTTGTCAGTGTCTTTTTCCCCGGCTCGCGCATTTGCAGTTTTACTCTGCTGATTGCGTCCCTTGCTCTGACCGCGCTGATTTTGACGAGTGCGGTTTCTATTTTGAGGAGGGCGCTGGGCTGACTTTTCTTCGACAGCAGGTTTGGATGAGTCACCAAACAAACCGGAAAACAGCTTGCTGAAAAAGCCTTTCTCAGCTGGTTTCGGCGGTGGTGTCCGCTGCGGCGGGAGGCTGCTGGCGGTTGGTTTCTGCACGGCTGCTGCTTCTTGAATCGGTGGCTTAATGTTTACTGAAGGTTCTGGCTCTGAAGTGGCATCCACTTCGTAGCTTTCAGCATTTTGGTTTATGCCAACAATTTCATAATGAGGCGTAAGAAGGTCTGGAACCGCATTTACAATGACCTTAGTTTTGCTTTGCTCTTCAATCTCTGTAAGTGCTGAACGTTTTTCGTTCAGTAAATAAGAAGAGACAATTAAAGGGACATTGGCTTTTACCTGCGAACACTTTTCTTTGTTTGCTTCTTCTTGAACAATTCGAAGAATAGACAACGCCAGCGATTCAACATCTCTGATGCTGCCTTGACCTGAGCAACGCGGGCAAACGATGGCGCTAGTTTCGCCAAGAGAAGGGCGCAAACGCTGCCGGGACATTTCTAAGAGACCAAAGCGTGAAATTCTGCCAACTTGAACTCGAGCTCGATCTGACTCAAGCGCATCTTTCATGCGGTTTTCAACATCTCGCTGATTGCGGTTCGACGTCATATCGATAAAGTCGATTACTACTAAGCCGCCCATGTCTCGAAGCCGTAGCTGACGAGCAATTTCGTCGGCGGCCTCTAGGTTAGTGTTTAGTGCCGTCTCCTCAATATCTGCACCGCGCGTGGCACGTGATGAGTTAATGTCGATGGATATAAGCGCTTCTGTAGGGTCGATAACCACAGATCCACCAGAGGGCAGCTTAACTTCGCGTTCGAAAGCACTCTCTATCTGGGTTTCAATTTGGTAGCGATTAAATAGTGGCAACTTGTCTTCGTATAACTTTATTCGATTTTCATACTGCGGCATGACTTGCTTGATGAAGCCCAGAGCTTCTTCATAAGATTCAACTGTATCAAACAAAACCTCGCCTATGTCTTTGCGCAAGTAGTCACGGATCATGCGAATAATCACATTGCTTTCTTGGTAGATTAAAAAGGGTGCAGGTTTCCCCTCTGACGCGTCTTGAATCGACTGCCACAGTGCTAAAAGGTAGTTTAAATCCCACTGCAGTTCTTCGGGGTCTTTGCCAACACCAGCAGTTCGCACTATGAGTCCCATACCGTCAGGTATTTGCAGTGTGCGCAGGGCATCACGCAGCTCAGATCTTTCATCGCCTTCGATACGTCGGGATATGCCACCAGCTTTTGGATTGTTTGGCATTAATACCAAGTAACGGCCCGCTAAGCTGACATAGGTAGTTAGTGCAGCGCCTTTGTTTCCGCGTTCTTCTTTTTCTACTTGAACCACCACTTCCGTGCCTTCAGCGATCATTTCTCGCATGGAGCCTCGATCGCCAGATTTGGTATTTTTAGAGTGGTACTGTTTAGAAATTTCTTTAAGAGGAAGAAAACCGTGGCGCTCGGCGCCGAAGTCAACAAAGGCAGCTTCCAAGCTTGGTTCTACGCGGGTGATCTTACCCTTGTAGAGATTAGCTTTCTTTTGGATGCGGGTGCGGTTTTCGATGTCCAGATCGTAGAGACGTTGGCCATCGACTAGTGCGACTCGAAGTTCTTCTTCTTGAGTCGCGTTAATTAACATTCTTTTCATGATGAGTTCACTTATCTGTTAGGGGCAGAACAGTAAGCTCAGGGAGGTTTTCGTGGGGACCTAATTAAGAATAATTTCTTACTAAGTCTCTGATCCGGACAGTGGCCTGATCAGGCAAGCGATCTTAAACTAAACAAACAAGTATCACAAAGATTGAGGGGGTAACCGCCAATTTTTTGATCTTTTTCTATCCGTTGAGGCTTTATAAGGCATCTAAGGCTCTGTTTTAATTGTAAAATCTGAATTCTAAGCTTGCTTCAATTTTACGATGACGGTTTAGCGTTTTATCGCAAAATAATACGAATACTGTTTCCTGAAATGCTGTTCTGCTATTTTATTCACGTTAAAAATCGTGAAAAATAAATTTGTACCAATTTTAAAGCGGAGATTTCGCCGTCTGCTTGTCGTAATAAGTCTTAAGAGGGATCACTACCGCCTACCGGGGCCTGAGAATTAACTGAGGCTTAGCTATCACAAGGACCATTGACCATTTGCAACTTAAAATTTAAGCGCAGCTTTGGCATGAAACTGTGTCGAGGAAAGGAAGCACAGGCTTAGCTTTCTCCCGCTTGAGCAGCACAAACAACTGTTATGACTACTATAAGCGCTGGAATATAGCAGCAATGCTGTAGAGACTCAATTGAGTAACTTGTTTTTAAGTGAAAAAAAGAAAGAAAAACAAGCGATTGCGCTATTTTCCACAGTTTGTCGTAACTACAAGTCCAATTGTGGTAATGGCTAATGATGAGACTTGATTAAAAAAAAGTCGTGGGGTTAAAATGGCCACCCACGTGGCTTTGCTAATACACAGACACAAATATCGAACGTGACTGCTACGCGGGCACGCAGCCACGCTGCGATAGGATTCGATAAAGAGCCAAGTGAATGATAGCAAGGGCAGCTGACACGCTGCCAACACAAAGAATAAAGCAGATCACGTTGAATTCCGGCAATGTCTGCATAAAAACAATAAGAGAAACCAGTATTTATCGCTCTTGGATGAGCGGGTTAATCTAAACTGAAGCTAGGGATACAACGGGGAACAAGTAAAATGACTATTTATTCTTACTGCCGGACGTCTGAATTAGAGGCGACCTATGGCGGAACTAAGCTTGAAGAAATTTTAGAGCCAGAGATGCTCGCGATTCAGACCTATTGCCTTGCGGCACAGTGGTACATGACTGAAACACTGCGTGACGAAGACTGTAATTGGAATCTCGAATTCCATAAGCGGCATAGCGGTAAGCGCTTAATGACAATGCTGCGCCCTGGCGACGTGGTTCTTTGTAGCAAGCTGGAGCGAATAGTAAGCTCTGGAGGTGAGGCTGTAGAGCTGATCAGCCGCCTTAGAGAGAGATCAGTACAACTTCACATTGCTGAACTTGGCGGGGATATTAGTAATTCAGAATTTAGCGTTGATTTTGAAAAAGCCGCCAGCATATTTGCTGCTCTAGAGCGGCGTAAATCTGCAGAGCGAATTAAAGGAGTCAAGCAGAACCAGCGCAAGCAGGGGCGTTATCTTGGAGGAAGCCGTCCGTTTGGATACATGATTCACGAAAATGGCCGCTTAATTGAGAACCCTATGGAGCAGCGGGTACTTCGCAAGATCATGGATCTTAAGAAGCAAGGCAAATCGTTGCGGGCCATCTCTAGTGAAGTATCCACTCCGGTAATGCCTATCAGTTTTAAAACTGTTCAACGTTTGCTGCAAAGACATGCAGAGTCAATGCAGGCGTAAAATTTGATGCGACCGCGGTGTAGTCATATGTTCGAGGTTCTATTTTATCTCGGAAAGGGCTAGACCGGAAAGCATTCTCATTTACGATGAGTCTAGTTTAAACTTGCCGTGCACTATATGAGTGCGCGGGAGGGTCTGCTTAAACCTTCAATTGGTATTTATTTTTATGGCACTAATATGGCAATACCACTTTCAGTTTGGATAGGCCTACGCTTCACTTTGGCTCGCAAAAGCAGCCTGATTCTTTCGTTTGTGTCGTTAATCTCCATGTTAGGCATCAGTCTTGGTGTCCTTATTCTCATCGTCGCGCTATCAGTCATCAATGGTTCAATTTCCACTCTGCGAAGTGAAGCTCTAAAAGCCGTACCCCACGTCACAGCTAGCGGAACGATCATTGAGCAGAGCTGGGAAATGCTTTTGTCTGAGCTTGAAAGCGCAGAAAAAATGGTGGCCGTTGCCCCCTATATCGTGGGAGACGCAACCCTTCGCTTCCAGGGAGCAAATGCCTTTGTGCAAATCCGTGGCGTCGACCCGAAACGGGAAGTTGCTGTCGTTAATAACCCAAGTCTGCAATATCAAAATCTTCTAAAAGAGCTTGGTAACACTGACAATGGCATTATTTTGGGCGTTAGATTAGCGAGCCAATTAGGTATTTTTAATTCCGCTGATGTCAGTGCTACCGCTTTGCAAAGTCTGATAAGACGTTCATTTAACGATGCTGCGAGTTTTAGGGTTGTTGGTTTTGCTGATTTTGGCCTGTATGGAAATAATACGGTTGCATTGGTTAATTTGGCCGCGGCCAAATCTTTATTCGAAGATGATGCTGGCGCCGCGGTAAGGCTAAGAATGAAGGTTGAGGATATATTTGCAGCAAATTCAATTGCAGCGAATGCGCTTGCCGGTCTTAACCTTGCTGGCCTCAATAGTGACGCTGAAATCGAGTTAGAGACTTGGGATCAGGCTCAGGCAAGCCTTTTTAATGCCCTTAATATGGAAAAATACCTCACCGGGTTTATGCTGCTAATGATCGTTATGATTGGTGCGGTTAATATTATTAGTACGTTGGTTATGGCTGTTTCGGATAAAAGCGCTGATATCGCAATATTGCGCACAATGGGCGCGAGCAAAGGCACGATTACTCGTATTTTTATATTCCAAGGTATGTTGGCAGGCCTAATAGGCACTCTTATTGGCGCTGCAGCGGGAGTTATACTGGCATTTTCCATCACGGATATTAGCCTTGTGATTGAAAATGGCATAAATGCGCTGTTTCCCAGTGCCAATATTTACCTCATTTCTCACTTACAAACGGTGATTAGCTGGCAAGAGGTCGTGGTTGTGAGCGTCGCCGCGCTGTTAATCAGCTTTTTGGCAACAATTTACCCAGCCTATAGGGCAAGCAAAGTTCAACCCGCCGAGGTTCTTAGATATGAGTAGTGCTGAGTCTGTTCTTTCCTGTGTCGATCTTTGTAAACGCTACGATGAAGGGCCAAGTCCTGTTGAAGTTCTGCGTGGTGTAAATTTAAAGATCAAGCGCCAGGAGCAGGTAGCGATAGTGGGCAGCTCGGGGTCGGGCAAAACCACACTGCTTAACCTGTTAGGCGGGCTAGATTTTGCCAGTTCCGGCTACGTGACTGTTGCTGGGCAGGATATCTCTGCTTTAGATGAGGTTAAGCGTGGCCAGCTAAGAAACACCTACTTGGGTTTTGTGTATCAGTTTCACCATTTATTACGCGAATTCACGGCATTGGAAAATGTTTGCATGCCACTGCTTATCGGTGGTTTGACGGGCAAGCAAGCGGCGGTTAAAGCAGCTGCAATGCTTGAAAGGGTTGGTTTAAGTCCGCGAGTTGCGCACAAACCGGCGGAACTGTCAGGCGGTGAACGCCAACGTGTGGCTATCGCTAGAGCGTTGGTGACTGAGCCTAGATGCGTATTGCTGGACGAACCTAC
>JBLHTH010000065.1:0-15981 GCA_047627195.1 Pseudohongiellaceae bacterium
CTGTACCTGTTACCGACTCGCCAATAAGCAACTCTTCATAAAGTTTTTCACCAGGCCTCAATCCCATATATTCGATCGCTATATCTCCGCGAAATGAGTTTTCATCTTTGACCTCATAGCCCATGAGATGAACCATTTTCTTAGCCAGGTCGACAATGCGGATTGGCTCATGCATATCTAAAACGAAGACATCACCGCCGGTCGCCATCGAACCTGCCTGTATCACAAGTTGCGCTGCCTCTTGCACAGTCATGAAGTATCGGGTCACCTCTGGGTGAGTAACTGTAACAGGGCCGCCAGCAGCAATTTGGCGCCTAAATAAGGGCACTACGGAACCCGACGAACCTAACACGTTGCCAAAGCGCACCATGCTAAATATAGTTTTACTATTACGCTGCGCCATAGCCTGCAAAACCTGCTCAGCAAACCGTTTCGTAGCTCCCATAAAATTAGTCGGCCTTACCGCTTTGTCCGTAGAGATTAAAACAAAGTTTTTCACCCTTTCTTTCTCTGCTGCCTGAGCAGCTATAAGGGTTCCAAAAATATTATTTTGAACTCCCTCGACTATGTTTTTCTCGACCATAGGCACCTGCTTATATGCTGCCACATGGTAAACAGTATCGACCTCAAAACTCCTTAACGCGCTTTCCATTTGAGTCTTGTTACAAACGGATCCCAATAAGGCTACGATTTCTATCGAAGCACCGCCCTCTAGAGAATTTAAATTTTCGCGTAGTTCATTTTCAACTTCGTACAAACCATATTCGAACGTATCAAGAAGCACTAATCGCGCCGGGCTTATATTAACAATTTGTCGGCATAGCTCGGAACCAATTGAACCGCCAGCACCAGTCACCATTACTGATTGACCGGTGATGCAAGCACCAAGAAGCTCTGGATTAGGCGGAACAATATCCCTTCCCAACAAATCTTCTATATCGATATCTCTGATTTCATCCACACCAACCTTGCCCGTCACCATGTCAAACAAGTCTGGCACGGTTTTAACATGCACAGGGAGATGCTCTAACCGATTTAATATCTCTTTTCTCTCAGGGTGAGTGGCCGAGGGGATTGCTAATAAAATTTGTCTTACCGAAGAGCTTTCAATAAGTTCATATAAAGAATTAGGGCTATATACACGTATACCATGCACGGTGTTACCAAGCATGCGAGGACTGTCATCAACGAAAGCAATAGGCAAATACTGATCACCATTTTGCAACGCCACAACTAATTGCATACCTGAAGATCCCGCACCATAAATTATAACTGGCTCTTTAGGCCTGAAATTTTGAATAACGCTTTGTAGAAATACCTTGGCTACAAAGCGGCTACCGCCAATGAATAGCAAAGCGATCATCCAAAAAATGGGGAGGGTAGAATAATCCGAAGATGCAGGAGTAATAGAGAAGAAATAGGCAGCTGATAGAAAACAACTTGCCACCGACACCCCTTTAAGCACGACAAGCCCCGACTGAAGCCCCATGTAAAGAACCAGCACTCGATAAAGACCTATCCGTAAAAAGACTAGGATACTAAGAACCGTAGCAGCTGCGATATAGAAATAGAAGTTTTGCTCTTGACCGAAGAACTGCTTACCCAAAAGTGCGAATGAAAGAATTAGTGCTGTAACTAGCATGACGCTATCCGCCATCATCATTAACACTTGCTTCACAGTGCGCGAAAGCGGAATCGTGTGTACCTGCATAGTTGTCTCCTATTTAATCAAAAGCACCGCACACTTGGTGCTTACAGCCAGATTATCTTCATCGCTCTTGATCTAGGCTTTATTGCTACTACTTCTTGCTTTGATGGCTTTCTTGCAATGCTCGCCTATTTAGCCGCATGCTCTGCATTTGTAATAGCTTTATCTTCTTTTCCCGCCCGCAATCTAGTAGCGAGGACTGTTAAAGGTACTATGGCCCCTACCGTCAATGCTATCCCCAATTTAGGGTATAGGACTGATAAAGAAGCCAGTGGAGCAAGCCAAAAAATATTGATCAACATTATAGCTATCGTCACTTTTGGGTGACTTTTAAAGCGCTTTGCTGCTTTTTGGTACGCATGGCTTGCATGCCCTTGGTACCACTTCTGCCTTGCCGCGAACCGCCTCAGCAATGTGAGCGTTGTGTCTACTACAAACACAGCCAGCAAAATAAGCCACGTCCATACAGTCATTGCCTGTTGTTGAATTGAGATTATAGCAATCACACCCAGCATGAATCCGATGAACCCACTTCCTACGTCGCCCATGAATACCTTTGCTGGAGACCAATTCCAAACTAGGAATCCTAGCGCGGCCCCTAAAGATACTAATGACAAAATTGAAAATGCAGAATCACTGTTATTTATAACAAATAATAATGACATTACGTTGACAAAAGCTAACTCACTAGCGGCTAGACCATCAATCCCATCCATAAAATTGTACAAGTTTACTAGCCAGACAATTCCAATAACCCCTAGAAAATTAAGAAGCCATGGCTGGGAAATTGTCCAGATATAGAAATTAACCTCAGGTATTCCTCCTATCCACCAAACAGCCCAAATTGATGCGAACAGCTGTGGGTAAATGCGCCATTTAATTTTTAGCTCTTTAATATCGTCAACAAAGCCGACTATTGCTATAACCGATGATGCACTAAGCGCCATAAACTGGCCTAAAGTCAGTTTACCGCTGGTGAAAAGAAATATGATTGTAAGCAAGAACAGAAGGAATATAACAACACCACCGCCTACAGGCACTGGGCTAGAGTGAGCACTTCGAGAAACAGGTAAATCAACAAAATTTGCGCGCAGGGCTATCAGTCTGTATGCGCCAGTAAGGACAATAGAGGTTAAGACACTAGCGATTAATATAAGAGGCGATGGCATTAATAATGAAACTCAGTCTTGCGCTGAATTGGTCTATTATAGCCACATTTAGTATATTTTCATTAATAAAATCAGGCACTTTCACGGCAGCGGGAAAGTGCCTGAAAGGCTCCTATTCCTGCTCGACGATGAGTATTAGATGACGGTTCTTATCTACTGTTGCAGTTCCTACCCCGGTGACCGCCGTCAACTCATCAACGGTCTGAAAATTGCCATACATATCTCTATAAGCAACAATTTCTTTGGCTCGAACCATCCCTACGCCAATCAATCCCTTGGCTAGTGTTTGGGCATCCGCCCTATTGATATCGATCTTAACCACATCAAGGTCGGTAGACGATATCTCTTGTGCCGACAACGAAAATGGCGCGAGCACTATCAGCATTGCTACAAAAAATGATTTTATAAGACTAAGTTTATTCATAGTAATATCCTTATTGCTATTCAATTCAATACAATCAGTTGATTGCAGCAATGAGTCTAGACCAAAGGTTTAACAGCGCCAGCCACAGCCAAATTAAACTCAGCTAATGCGGAATTGGGCGACGACGCCTTGGTTATGGGGCGCCCCACTACGAGATAGTCACTGCCATTGGCTATCGCTTCGCCAGGCCCGACCACTCGTTTCTGATCTCCAACTGCATCTTCGAGACGGCGAATACCGGGGGTGACTAGGCAGAAATCCGGACCTGTGCTTTTTCTTAACGTACTAGTTTCAACCGCTGAACAGACAACGCCATCAAGCCCTGCTTCTTTAGTAAGTGTTGCTAGCCTCACCACCTGCTCGAGAGGGTTTCCTCTCACGCCAATCTGGGCCAAGTCATCACTGACCATACTGGTTAAAACGGTGACTGCAATGAGCTTGGGCCTATCTGCACCGAATCGCTCCAGCGCCTCACGGGTCTTCGACATCATCGTCATGCCACCAGATGCGTGCACATTCAACATCCACACACCCAAGTCTGCCGCCACAGCGGCAGCCTTGGCTACAGTGTTCGGTATATCGTGATATTTTAAATCTAAAAATACGTCAAAGCCTCTGGCTATCACAGAACGAACAAAGTCCGGGCCACTTGCAGTAAAAAGCTCTTTTCCTATTTTTACCCGACATTCTTCTGGATCTAAGTTATCCAAAAAGTTTGCTGCCTGCTTAGACGACTCAAAATCTAACGCAACAATAATACGGCTATTCATTAGTGAATTTCCTTTTGATTAAAACCTAATTGGTGAAGTTCTAACTTAACTGGCAGCTGACTCAGACTCTACAATTGGCTTGATGCGATCCCATTTCTTGCAGCTAGGACATAACCAATACAAACTTTTCGACTCATAGCCACAATGATCACACTGATAAGCGGGGCTTTTTATCAACAAGCGGTCAACAGTCTGTTTTACCAACGTCAAATTACCACTCACGTTTTCAGCTGACTGTGGAATCTGCAGAGTGAGAAGCTCCATTAAACCCGCGAGTGAAGGGCTTCTATTCATGTATTCGTTAAGAAAACTAATAGCACTATCCCCTCCATCACGTTTTTTAATCAAGTCACAAAGCGATAGCACCACGCTGATATCTGGATCGTTGATGAGCGAGCTGGTCAGTAATTTTTCATACTCAGGCAAATTGCCAAGATGCTCATAGCACTGCATCAGGGGGCCTAGCACTTGGCTTACGAATACAGGACTAATTACTCTAATCCTATCAAGCTCTTTTATAGCCGCCTTGTAATTTTCTAGTTGCTGTTCAATATTGGCAAGGATGAAGGAGGCTCTGATACTTTTTCTATCAAAACCGAACGCGCGCCTTATATGTTCCCTTGCTGTACGAAATTGCTCCTGCAGGACCATGTTTTCAGCAAGCTCACAGCAATAGTGTGCTGCGGCCGCACGAGCTTCCGAGTTTTTCTTGTACTCGACGTTTTTTAATAGGCGGCGCGAGCAGTCTATCGCCTTCTCCCATTCTTTTTCGGTTTGGTAAATAGTTATTATCAGCGTTAGTGCCTCCCATTGTGCAAAGGAGTCTTCACTCAGGATTTCATGCAGCAATCTTTCAGCGCGGTCGAGCAAGCCAGAGGTTATATAGTCTCGGGCGAGCTGAATTCTGGTGGCATCGATGACCGACTGATTAAGGCTAGGTCTGGCAAGCAGTGCTTGGTGTACCTGAATAGCTTTATCAACCTTTCCACGCCTGCGTAACAGCGCCCCCAAAGCCAAATGTGTGTCTATAGTCTCGCTGTTGATTTCCAAAGCCTTGATAAAAGTGTCAATTGCTTCATCGGGCTCGTCATTTAAGAGAAAGTTTAGACCTACGAAGTAGTCCTGATAAATCTCCCCTTTCCCTGTTGCTGCTTGTTTTACGCCCTTACTTACACGCCCAATAACCCAACCGGTGCCTATCGCAACTACTAACAATATGTAGGTGGCAAAATATTCCATTAACGTTGCAGACTTTTAGCTGACAATGACCTTACCTGCTCCACTTTAAGCTCAGCGGCATGTAGCTTTTTATTAAGACGTCTGATTTCGTGTTTGGACCTAAGTCCAGAAAAGAAACGCAGGCCTAACAGCAATCCCAAAAGGCCTCCGCTAACAAACGCCCCGATGATCCAAACAGAGGCAGGTAATTGTGTAACCTGCCAATTTCCAAACTGGATTGTTATAGGAGTTGAATTAAAATAGGTGAAGGTAATACTGACAAAGAATACCAGTATTAGAAAAAGACCTGACAGTAAGTTCCATAGTTTTTGCATTTTGCTGACTTTTAGGAAGCATCAAAGTGATATCGCTTAAAACAAAAAACGGCACAACCCAGAAGGCGATGCCGCTTTTTTAAAACGCTTATTCAGCGGTGACTCTAAAGTTGCTGATCAACCAACATACTAAGGTTAACCCTGTCTCTGAGCTCCTTGCCAGGCTTAAAATGAGGAACATATTTCCCACTTAAAGCCACTGGAGTTCCCGTTTTAGGGTTGCGTCCAATTCTTGGTACCCGATAGTGCAGGGAAAAACTTCCAAAGCCTCTGATTTCTATTCTGCCACCATCAGCAAGAACAATAGACATATACTCAAGCACGGCCTTAACTGCTAACTCAACGTCTTTTGAAGACAACTGTGTTTGCTTGGCTGCGATCCGATCAATCAGTTCAGACTTCGTCATTGATATCCCCTGTTCCATTGCGCCAACCTGCATCAACGCAGGTCGGCATTCAGGCTTAACTAGCGTCAATCAGTGCTAGCTCTTGTCCATCTGAGCTTTGATGAGATCACCAATTGTTACTGGAGCTACATCGCCGCTATCTTGTTTCTTATGATCTTGAATTGCTGACTTTTCATCATCAATTGCGATCGCTTTAACCGACAAGCTTAAGACCCTGCTCTTACGATCTACGCTGACGATCTTAACTTCAATTTCATCACCTTCTTTCAGTGAATTGCGGGCATCTTCAACTTTCTCCCGACTAATTTCTGAAGCTCTTAAGACGCCTTCAACACCTTCTTGGAGAATAATGTTAGCTGACTTAGCTTCAACTTCTCCAACAACTCCTTTAACGATACTACCTTTTTCGAATTCTGAAACGTAATTCATGAAAGGGTCGTCTTCAAGCTGCTTGATTCCTAGCGAGATACGTTCTCTCTCAGGATCAATAGACAGGATGACTGTTTCGATTTCATCGCCTTTGGTGTAGCTACGAACTGCTTCTTCGCCAGTCTCTTCCCAAGAAATATCTGAAAGATGAACTAAACCATCGATGTTGCCATCAAGCCCGATGAAAATACCGAAGTCTGTGATTGATTTAATACTACCGGAAATCTTGTCACCCTTCTTAAAGTTCTCAGCGAAGCCATCCCAAGGGTTTTGGAAGCACTGCTTGATACCAAGCGAGATACGACGACGTTCTTCGTCAATATCCAAGACCATCACATCAACTTCGTCACCTAATTGAACGACTTTTGATGGGTGGATGTTCTTATTAGTCCAGTCCATTTCTGAAACGTGAACCAACCCTTCAACACCTTCCTCAAGCTCTGCAAAACAACCGTAATCAGTTAGGTTGGTCACCACGGCTTTAACGCGAGTGTTTTCAGGGTAACGCGCTTTAATTGCAACCCACGGATCTTCACCTAGCTGCTTTAAGCCTAAGGAAACTCGATTACGTTCACGATCATATTTCAGTACTTTAACGTCGATCTCATCGCCAACATTGACGATTTCACTTGGATGCTTAATACGCTTCCATGACATATCAGTGATATGCAGCAAGCCATCAACACCACCTAAATCAACGAACGCACCATAGTCAGTCAAGTTCTTGACGATACCCTTAACAGACATACCTTCTTGCAATGTTTCTAATAACGCATCGCGCTCTTCAGTACTTACTGACTCCAGCACGGCACGACGAGAAACAACAACGTTATTACGCTTACGATCTAGCTTGATAAGACGGAATTCTAGTTGCTGCCCTTCTAAATGTAATGTATCTCGTACTGGTCGCACATCAACCAATGAACCAGGCAAGAAAGCACGGATATTATTAAGGTCGACGGTAAATCCACCTTTAACTTTGCCATTAATAACACCGGTAACGATGTCATTCTTCTCATAGGCAGCTTCAAGCTCCATCCAAGACTCAGCACGCTTTGCTTTTTCTCTGGAAAGACGTGTCGCACCGAAACCATCTTCAACGGTTTCTAGTGCTACTTTAACTACGTCACCTATTTCTAGAGCTAGGTTGCCCTGCTCGTCTAAGAATTCAATTCGGGGGATAACGCCTTCAGATTTTAATCCGGCGTGCACAGTAACCCAGTCGGAATCTATCTCTATTACTGTGCCAGAAACGATGGCACCCGGGGTCATGTCGATTTCGATTAAGCTTTGCTCAAACAGTTCTGCAAAATTTTCAGTCATTAAATAGTCCAATATAATCAATAAAATACAACAGACTGTTAAAGTCTATTATATTTAGCCACAGTCCAGCATTGTGGGTCAGTTAAGTTAAATTTGTTTGCTGTAAAACTGGGAAGCAGCAATCAAACGATTAGCTTTTAAAGGAACTTATGAGAGCGCTAAAACAGCCAGCTTTGCTACTTTTTCGACTACCTGCTCTAAGCTAAGAATAGTCGTATCAATAACAAAAGCGTCTTTAGCAGGTTTAAGAGGCGACATCTTTCGCTCACTGTCCCGCTGGTCTCGCGCCTTAAGCTCCCGTAAAAGGTCGGGCAGGATAGCACCAATACCCTTACCTATCAACTGCTTATATCGTCTTTGCGCTCGCTCTTCTGGGCTAGCGGTAAGGTAAATTTTCAATTGCGCGTCTGGGAAAACCACTGTCCCCATATCACGGCCATCAGCTACAAGGCCTGGGGGTTGGCGAAAGTCCAATTGACGCTGAAATAAAGCTTCACGAGCAGCAGGAATTGCACCCATTCTGGATGCCAAATCGCTGCCCTGGTCGGTCCTGATCTCAAGAGAGACATCTACTCCGTTAAGAGCCACAGAATCTGCACCAGCGAGGCCAAATTCAACTTTCATAGCTAGTGCTAGCTCTCTAATTTTATCATGATCATCCAATTCTAAATTGGCTTTTAGTGTGGCAACTCCCAACACTCTATAAAGTGCGCCGCTATCTAATAAGGAAAACCCAAGACGTTTGGATAGCAGGGCCGCAACTGTTCCCTTACCCGAACCGGAAGGGCCATCTATTGTGACAACAGGCGCTTTTGCATCAGTGTTCAATTGTTTTCGCCTGCTTTGATTAGCATCCCAAGTTTTGCAGCACTTTCGACAAAGCCAGGGAAAGAAGTAGCCACGTTATTACAATCTAATACTGTAATTGGCTCGCTCGCGCACAGCGCGGCAACACTGAAAGCCATAGCGATACGGTGATCACCAAGGCTATCGACAATGCCCCCAGATGTTGGGCCGCCAGTAATCTTGATTCCATCCTCATAAACTTCAGTAACAATGCCCAGAGTCGCCAGGCCTTTTGCCATGGCGTCAATTCTATCGCTCTCTTTGACTCTAAGCTCTTGCGCGCCGCGAAGCACTGTATCACCGACAGCATTCGCCGCCGCCACAAACAGGACTGGAAATTCATCAATAGCCAGGGGGATTTCTGACTCAGGGATTTCAATTCCATGCAGCTGACTATACTCTACTGTAATATCAGCAACAGGTTCGCCACCTACCGTTTTTTCGTTACTAAGGGACAGCTTAGCCCCCATTTGTTTGAGTATGTTAATAACACCTATTCGAGTGGGATTAACCCCCACATGAGTCAGTGTTAATTTGGCACCGGGGGTAATTGAGGCCGCCACTAAGAAAAATGCTGCAGAGGAAATATCCCCAGGAACATCAATATTCGTGGCTTTTAATACGCCGTCACCCTTAACGCTGCTAACGCCACCTTTACCGATCTTAACCGGATAAGAAAACCCCGTTAACATCCGCTCAGTATGATCTCGACAAGCGGCCGGCTCCGTAATATTAGTTTCACCATCAGCATATAGCCCTGCGAGCAGCAAGCAAGATTTGACCTGAGCGCTGGCCATTGGCATAGAATAATTCAAACCTTTCAAAGGCGAACCTGAAATTTTAAGCGGTGGCGTACCCTCAGCTTGCGCTTGAATATTTGCACCCATTTCGCGAAGAGGCTGAACCACTCGGTTCATCGGTCGTCCCGAAAGAGATTCATCACCAGTAAGTTCTGAATCAAAGTTTTGCGCGGCAAGCAATCCTGCTAATAGCCGCATCGCGGTACCGGAGTTACCCATATAAAGGGGCTCACGAGGTGCCTGCAATCCATGCTTACCAACACCGTAAATCGTCAGCTCACCCTCTTCTGGGCCAGTGATAGTAACGCCCATTTCTCTGAAGGCTGCGACGGTGTTTAATGCATCTTCGCCTTCTAGAAAACCGGAAACATGAGTAACTCCCTGCGCTATTGATCCAAAAATAATAGACCGATGAGAGATCGACTTGTCGCCAGGAACCCTGAGGGTACCGTTAATTTTTCCGCCTGGGGCTAAATGAAATGCAATGGCCTTGTTGTTCATAATAGTTTTTTTGTCTTTAGTAAAATATTGAGCGATGAATCGATCTCTAGTTGCCTTACTTCGATTAAAGAGTTTGAAAAGTGACTCTTTATCTTTGGCCTTTATTGTTTCCTTGAGAGCGGTAAGGTTTTCAATATAGCCCTCTAACACTTTCTCTGTAGCGATCGAATTCGCAACAAAAATATCAGACCACATAATAGGATTACTTGAAGCTAGCCGACTGAAATCTGCAAAACCACCCGCGGCGTATCGAAAAATATCATCACTTCCTTCTTGATTAGACAGCGCATCGACTATTGCAAACGCAAGCGCATGTGGAAGGTGGCTTGTCGCCGCTAGCACTTCATCGTGCTTTTTCAAGCTCATGCCTAACACCTGCGCTCCAAGAGATCTCCAGAGAACGTTTACCAGAGCTACCGCACTTGTCTTTGTTTGCGAACCCGGGGTTAAAATAACTTTACGACCTTCGAACAGATCAACACTAGCCGCTTCGAATCCGCTCTTTTCTGAACCTGCGATAGGATGACCGGGAACAAAGTTTTCCTGAAAAGCTTGGCTTGTATTTTTAAGCGCTTCAGAAATATGCGATTTTACGCTTGCTACATCTGTAACAACTGTCCCTGCTCGCACATGCGTTTCTAGGCAGCTGATAGTTAAGGGCAGCATTAAGGGAGGCACGGCTAAAACTACAATATCTGCTAGCTTAGCCATCTCTTCCAAAGTGCCGCTGGCACTAATAATTTTTGTATCTTTTGCAAGGGCAAGAGAATCGGCATTAGAATCCGTGGCGAGTAGCGTTTGCGATGGATTAACTCTTCTCAACCCCTTAGCAACGCTCCCGCCAATCAAACCCAGCCCAACAATTAATATCGTTTTATCGGCGGTCGAAGTACTTCTAGTAAGGCTCATTACAGGTTTCCGAATTGGGGATAAGAGCCCAAAACTTTGACTTCAGCAGTACAAGTCTTTAGCTGATGGAAAAGATTTATAACTTGCGAGTCTTCTCTGTGACCGTCGAAATCCATAAAAAAAACATATTCCCAAGCTTCAATTTTTGAAGGTCGAGTTTCAATTTTGTTTAAACTTATGCCGAGCTTTTCAAACGGTTCTAATATTCTAAAAAGAGCACCTGGCTTATTATCGGTATAAACAAGAATACTTGTCTTATCTTTCCCGGTCGCAGCACTGCCTGAGTTAGATAACACTAAAAACCGTGTACTGTTATTTGATTTGTCTTGAATGCTTTGGTGAACAATTTTTAACTTATAGATTTGTGCTGCTAGCACTCCAGCAATTGCCGCCACTCCAGGTTGTTGGGAGGCTAATTGCGCAGCTTTCGCATTACTAGACACCTCCTCAACAGGAACATCAGGATACATTGTATTAAGCCACTGACGACACTGCGCCAAAGACTGCCTATGAGACACAATAAGTTTGGGGTTTTTATCAGCAGATAGATCGTGACTAATCATCAGGTTATGAGTAATCGGAACAATCACTTCCCCCGAGATCTGAAGAGTTGTGTCAACAAGGCAATCTTGGGTGTTGTTAACAGCCCCTTCCGTGGAATTCTCCACTGGCACAACCCCATAATCAGATTCTGCGCTTTGTACACTGGAAAACACATCGTCTATTGATAACAGCGGGATGTAATTTTGCTCGCCAGAAAAATAGCTGGTAGCCGCTAACTGGGAAAAAGTGCCTTCTGGCCCCAAGTAAGATACTTTGAAAAGTTTAGTCAACTTATCAACTCTAATTGATACGCAATGTATGGAGTAAATCTGACGGAATAGAGACCCAAACGATATGGGTCTCTTCGTATTTTATGTGAAGCGGCTTGACCTAGTTAATCTCATTTCCGTCAGGCTCACTTCCTTCGTTTTTGGCTTCCGGCTCAGCAAGATCGGTGTTTTCTACGGCCTCAGTACTTTCAACGACTTCTGCATTTTCAGCACCGTCAGCTTCCGGGAAAATTGCAACTTCTTCTGGCTCGTCGACCTGCTCTAAACCAACTAGTTTTTCATCTCCTTTAAGTCTAATTAAACGCACTCCCTGCGTGTTGCGTCCTTGCACAGAGACTTCTACAACGCGAGTTCTAACTAGGGTACCTTTATCAGAAATAAGCATAATCTCATCACTTTCTGAAACTTGAACTGCGCCTACTACAGCACCGTTGCGATCGCTGGTTTGCATGCCAATCACACCCTGCCCACCCCGCCCATAGACAGGAAAATCTTCGCTGGACGTGCGCTTACCATAACCATTTTCGCTAACAGATAAAATCTGCTTGCCCTCTTCTGGAACGATAAGTGAGATCATCGAATAGCCGTCGGCCATTTTAATTCCTCTTACGCCCCTTGCTGTTCTTCCCATCGCTCGAACATCAGATTCTTTAAAGCGGATAGTTTTACCACTGCTGCTGACTAGCATAATATCTCTAGAACCATCGGTGACTGCTGTTCCGACAAGCTCATCGCCGTCGTCTAATTCAATCGCACGAAGCCCAACGCTACGCTGTCGAGAAAAATCAGTAAGCGCTGTTTTCTTAACAGTGCCGTTAGACGTAGCCATGAAAATGTATTTATCTTCTAAATACTCGCTCACCGGCAACATGCTAGTAATTCTCTCGCCTTCGCCCAAAGGCAAAATATTCACTATTGGCTTGCCTCTAGAGGTACGGCTAGCGACAGGGATCATGAAAACTTTCAACCAATACACCTTACCAACACTACTAAAACATAATAATGTATCGTGAGTACTGGCGATCAGCAGATGCTCAACGAAATCCTCATCTTTTACGGATGCTGCAGCTTTACCCGTACCACCACGACGCTGCGCCGCGTAATCAGAAAGAGGCTGAGTTTTAGCATATCCGCCCTGAGAAATAGTTACCACGCGGTCTTCTTCAGTGATCAGGTCCTCCATGGTTAAATCTAGTTGTGATCCCACGATCTCGGTACGCCGTTCGTCGCCATAATCATCACGCACTCGCTCCATCTCGGCCCGAACCACGCTTAATAACCGAGATTGGTTCTGCAAAATATCCAAATGATCAGCGATCTGAAGAAGCAGTTCTTTGTAGTCATTTATCAGCTTCTCATGTTCTAAACCGGTCAGTCTATGCAGTCTAAGCTCCAAAATAGCCTGAGCCTGGTCCGGAGATAAAAAGTATTGATTATCCTTTAAACCATATTCTATAGGCAGACCTTCCGGACGACAGGCATCTGAACCTGCCGCCCCTAACATTGCTAATACACTGTCTGATTTCCATGAGCGTGCAAGCAGTTTTCCCTTAGCCTCTGCTGAAGTTGGTGACTTCTTTATTAGCTCAATAACCGCATCAATGTTTGCTAAAGCAACTGCCAAGCCCTCCAGCACATGACCTTTCTCTCTTGCTTTTCTCAGCAAATAGCTGGTGCGCCTAGAAACAATCTCTCGACGATGGCGGATAAAAGCATCTAAAATTTCTTTGAGGTTAAGAACTCGTGGCTGGCCATCGACTAAGGCCACCATGTTAATACCAAATACCGACTGCATCTGAGTCTGGGAATACAAGTTGTTTAAAACAACCTCTCCCACTTCTCCCCTGCGAAGCTCGATAACAATTCTAAGTCCGTCCTTGTCAGATTCGTCGCGAAGCTCAGTAATGCCTTCCAACTTCTTTTCTTTAACTAACTCAGCAATACGCTCTATAAGCTTTGATTTGTTTAGCTGATAAGGTATCTCGGAAACAATAATAGTTTGCTTACCGGTTTTACTGTCCTCGATGACCTCGGCTCTAGCGCGAACGTAGATGCGTCCACGCCCAGTTCTATACGCCTGAATAATCCCGGCTTTGCCATTAATTATTCCCGCAGTCGGAAAATCTGGCCCCGTGATGTGCTCCATCAAAGCATCTATGTCCATGCTGGAGTCATCTAACAAGGCAATACAGGCACTAATAACTTCAGTGAGGTTATGCGGAGGGATATTAGTTGCCATACCAACAGCGATACCGGAAGAGCCATTAACTAGCAGATTAGGCACCTGCGTAGGCATCACATCAGGAATAAACTCGGTGCCGTCATAATTTGGAGTGAAATCTACCGTGTCTTTATCCAAATCAGCCAGTAAATCATGGGCGATTTTAGACATCCGGATTTCGGTGTAACGCATTGCCGCTGCAGAATCACCGTCAATTGAACCAAAATTGCCCTGGCCATCAACTAGCGGATAGCGCAGTGAAAAACTTTGAGCTAATCGGACGATTGTGTCATAAACAGCGGTGTCACCGTGGGGGTGATACTTACCAATCACATCGCCTACTACACGAGCCGACTTTTTGTAGGGTTTGTTAAAGTCATTAGACAGCACATTCATAGCAAAAAGCACTCGCCGATGCACCGGCTTAAGACCATCTCGCACATCCGGCAAAGCCCTACCTACAATCACACTCATTGCATATGCAAGATAGGACTCTCGCATTTCACTCTCTAGGGCAACGGGTGAAACTTGTTTAGCAAATTCTGACATATTGTTATTTTTTCCTAAAAATCAGAGAAGGGCGCAACTTGGGATTGTCGCTACCATTGAGAAAAGTAATGCGCTTATCATTGTCTTTTTTAACGGCCGATTTAGGCGAATAATTATGCTTGATTTAGCTTCGTCGGCAAGGCAGGTCAGAGATCTAAAAACTGGTAATAATGTTAACACAAACAGGCTTTGGAAAGGTAGTCAGATTTCTGTTTATGGCATTGAAAAATCCCTTTCTTATCAATCGTTTCCTCAGCAAAGAGCGAGCAAGGCAAAGGAAGACTAACAGCTGGTTTTAGCGCTATAATTCCAGCCTAATTACGCCCCCCACATTCTTTTTAGTTAACCGCAGGCTATCAATTGAAAATAGAAACACTCATTGACGCAGACCTCCTGATTTTTGCCGACTGGATAATTCCAGTGATACCAAAAAACACGGTCCTAGAAAACTCCGCCATTGCTATAAAAGATGGCAAAATCATCGCGATTTTGAATCAAGAAGAAGCTCACTCACGAGTGAACGCCAAAGCTACGGAAAACTTGGCTAACCACGTGCTGATCCCCGGACTTGTGAACGCACATGGACATATTCCAATGGCGTTGTTTAGGGGTATTGCTGATGACATACCTCTAAAACAGTGGCTTGAAGAGCGTATATGGCCCTTAGAAAGCCGCTTCGTGAGCGCTCAATTCGTGTCCGATGGATCAATGTTGGCAGTTGCCGAAATGATTTCCTCTGGCACCACAACATTTGCGGACATGTATTTCTTCCCGGAGGAGGTAGCGAAAGTAACGCTTAACGCAGGAATTCGGGCGCAACTCGCCAGCCCAATCATGGACTTCCCCACCTCATGGGCCCAAGACCCTGATGAATACATCGCCAAAGCCACAGACCTCCATGACCAATACCGCAACAGCCAACAAATATTTACCGCCTTCGGTCCTCACGCCCCTTATTCAGTGTCCGATAAACCTCTACAGAAACTCCAGACTCTAGCCGATGAGCTTGATATTCCCATCCACATGCATGTTCACGAAACAGCCCAAGAAATTTTGGACGCTGTTGCCAGTGACGGCCGCAGACCGCTGCAAAGGCTTGCTGACCTTGGCCTCGTCAGCCCCCGGCTTCTATGCGTCCATGCAACCCAGCTTATAGACGAGGAAATCGCTCTATTGAGTGATTTAGGGGCAAGCGTGGTGCATTGCCCAGGATCCAATTTCAAGCTCGCGAGTGGGTTTTGTGAGATCGCTAAATTGCTAGACGCCGGAGTCAATGTTGCACTCGGCACAGACGGCGCCGCGAGCAACAATGACCTTGATATGCTCAGAGAGATGAAAACGGCAGCAACTGTTGCCAAAGCTGTCGCCCGCAATGCAAGCGCCGTTCCTGCTCACCAAGCCCTAGAACTGGCCACAATTAACGGCGCAAGGGCCCTGGGATTAGCAGATAAGATAGGCAGCCTCGAGATTAATAAGTTTGCCGACATTACTGCCATTGACCTAAACCACTTAAACACTCTCCCTATGAATAACCCGGCC
>JBLHTH010000066.1:0-15979 GCA_047627195.1 Pseudohongiellaceae bacterium
TGTTTGCCTAAGCGTATTCTGGTTAGTTATCTCATTGATGTTCTTTTTTGTAAAAAAAACAATGTGGAAATTTATAGGCTTTATCGGATTGGCGACTTATTTATTGGCCGTAATTTTAATGATTTTTTTCGAGCAAACTGAAAACGTTTTTACTATTTGGTCGAATATATACGCCAGTGTCTGGTCGTTATTATCTATACCTGTCATAGGTGTAAGTGTCTCGAGCGTATGTTTAGCCGTGTCTTATAAAAGCTTTTTGCTAGCACGAAGTAACTATTTAAAGCCTGAAGAGTATGATCCTGATTTAGCACCAAGAACCTGGAAAATACATAGAAAAACCACAAATTTTAACGTGCTGCAGCTATTTACCAATTCAAAGTGGTCGTCAAAAACCTGGAACAAAGTGGAAAGTCGTATCTTATTTGGTTTGGACCTTGGTAGACATGAGGATTTATTGTACTTAGGCCTGTTTGGGGCCAGAGTGCATACCTACCTGCTAAAGTATATTTTAGGGACTCTACTGCTGCTTTTTGTACTTCCATTGTCATTTACCAAAGAGGTAAATCAAGAGGCCATTCTTATTCCAATTTGTATATTTATGTTGTTTTATTTGATTGTTCTTTGCACTGTCATTAGCCTTGAATGGATAACTAATCGTAAAAGTATCGCTGATTTATGGTTGTTGGACACGAGCAAAAACCGTGCTAGTTATATGCTGAAAGTCGCACTCTTATTCGCTGAACGTATTGGTCGTGTCAGTTTGTTTTCTTGTACTGCATTTATACTCCTAGCAACCATTATTTCGGGCGTAAAAGGTTTACTGGTGGTCGGTATGGTAGCTATAACTGGTGTGGTACTTAGTCTGTTGTTGCAAATGACTTATGTGTTATGGGTCTCAATAACAGTCAAACACACAGGCTGGTTGCGATATATCACCGTCCTGTTTACCGGCATCAATTTTGTTAGCTGGTTAGCAGTAGTGTTTTTTAGTGTTCAGCAAAAACAATACTGGATACTAGTGTTAGCGATAGGATTAGCCTTCACACTCTGCTTGGGCAGTATTAAATATTGGTGTCGTTATGACAAAGAGTTAGCAGAGTGACATGAAAACATCTCTGCACTTAGCCATGGCCATCAGCCAAGATAACCAATAGTCAACGAGATTTTGGCATATTAACGATGAATTTTTTAACGCTTTGTAATGGGAATAAAGAGATTGAATAGTAATAAATCTCTTTATTCAGACTGCATAAAAAGCAAGGGCGGAGCCATCAAAACCGAAGCTTTTGTCTTTTGCTCTACCCTCGCATTTATGTTTGCCAAGGGGTACTTTTTGCTTAATTTATACTGTTATAGGCAAAAAGTAAGTTGTTTGGCAGGGGAGCTAATCGAAAAACCCCATGGAGACTTTGAGCGCTAGCGCATTCTTTAGTGTTATGCAAAATTAAAAAAGCGCGCTTCGTGTCATCTTCTTTTATAGAATTAATCATAAAATAGCAGTCACAGTCTGTTTTATCATCTGAGTCATAAGATGGATTTAATCCATTTAATAAAGTCACTAGTAACTTCATCACGATCCGTTTCGTTGAAGATTTCGTGGCGTGCTTCTGGGTAAAATTTCTGGGAAATATTCGTAAAACCTTGCTTTTTATAAGCCGCAAGCAAACGTTTTACTCCCTTGCTGTTTTCGCCAACGGGATCGTCTGTACCGCTAATGACATAAATGGGTTTTGCTTTATCCATTTTATTAAGCGCCTCGTCCGAGGCTATTATGGTCAAAGCATCCAGCATGCCTTGCCAAGTCGCCACTGAGCTTTCAAATCCACACAGAGGATCAGCAATATATTTATCCACTTCGGCAATATCTCGGCTTAACCAGTCAAACTCAGTGCGGTTGGGCTTAAATTTTTTGTTAAACGCTTTAAAGGTCATGGCTGCCATCAGTGCGCTGTGACCTTCTATGCCTAGCCTTAACTTTTCAATTCGGATAATCAATTGCGCTATTTTTCCAAGAAACCCCGGTGGTCCATTGCTGGCTGATAAAGCTGCTGCCGCGATGTTTTCCCCGTATTTACTGAGATAGGATTGGGTCAGGAAAGAGCCCATAGAATGGCCAAGTAAAATAATGGGCGTATCTGGATGGCGTCTGCGGATCTCAGCATTCAGTGAGTCTAGATCATCAACGGCTTTGTTCCAGCTATCTTCGTCAGCCATATGTCCAGGAGTCTGGCCCTTTGGTATGGACTTGCCATGACCCCGATGATCATTGGCATACACAGCAAAACCTGCGGCGTTTAAGCAAACAGCCAAACGAGCATAACGCGCGCCATGTTCGGCCATGCCATGGGCTATTTGGATAACTGCTTTGATGTCTCCATCTGGCAACCAGTAAGAGCAGTGCAACTGAATTTTATCAACGTCGCTAAATTCGAAACTATCAGGGGATCCCGTACCCGTATTATTTGTTGTGTTGATGCGCTTTTTCTCCATATATTAATAGATTTTTTCAGTGTACTACTCTGGGTGACTCGTTAAACCTTATCAGTCTTTTCTTTTCCCATGTATACCATTGCTTGTAATAAGGGTTGTAATAAGAGTTGTAATTCCCCCGCTTTGCAACGTCCAAGCAAGCTGTCCATTGCGCATACAGGCGAATGATACTCCTGGTACATTGTAATCTGCTTGTCGCTGTTTGAGAGATTAAAAATCAACCGCTTGTCAGCTAATTAGAATTCACTCAACCAGATCGGCTTGCAAAGTTTGGCTTATGGAGTTTTAGCAAGTTTTGTGACGCTTGTCTGTAATTTTTCTTGCTCAACACAGCCAAGTGCAGATGCCGCACAAATAGTTAACCCGAGGGTAATAATTATCTGGTTTGTTTTCATCTGAATATTCTTTTATCTGGCAGGATATTAGAATACGTTCATGGAATTGCCACGTCGATGCACCTCAAATATAGGCGTATTTTTTAATTTGCATTCTGTACCTTTTTAAAAAAATCTCCAAAAGTTAACACCATAGACATGGTAAACAATCGATAAGGGATTTGTTTTGCATTTTATTGCGGCAGATACCACTGCAAAGACATTTTGAATTCAATGGCAAAATATTGTCAAACGGCTGTTGTGGAGATGCACGATGAAAAATCACTCCGACTATTAAGTGTGCGTTATATGATGACTGTTTTGCTAACTCCTTATGCTTTGTTGATGGCGACAATGGATTCCTACTTCAACACCTTGTAAGAGTCTATGGGTTAGTTAGCAACAATGAAGTGACCCATACAGAATCAATCGAGATCCTGTTGATCAACCGATATAGCGATGGTTATGGGTATATTGGTGGTTCGCTCGGCTTGACTATATCGTTTATAAGGGAAAACTCATTTATTAACCCCAATAAAAATGCCGGTCTGTTATGCTCGATTTGATTAGTTGGATGAGCAGTTGGCTGTTCAGCCAACTGATTTAAAATCTCGGGTAGAAGCCCAGACAGAATGAGTGCCTATAGTTACAATTTCCATAATTATTAAGGAAATATTAGGGACAAATTCATACAGAAACTGCTCAATGGCATTCGCTATTACTGATATACCATTGAACTATTTGATGACAATAATAAAAGGATATTTTCATGAAAAAATTAATTTTTTGTTTTGACGGCACGTGCAATGACCCTGCAGATGCAGGTGACTTTTTTGAAGATGCCAGTGTTAGTAATATCGTTAAGTTACACGCTTTTTTTGGTGGCAAACTGTCTCCCCTTAATGGCGAAAATACCGAAACACCCGGGCAACACAGTTTTTATTATAGCGGTGTTGGCACCCGTGGTAACTGGTTTAAACAAACGTTTAATTCCGTGTTTGCGCCTGCTGATGGCGATATGGGGGATATTCTTGCTGAAGCCAAGCACGATTTAAAAAAGCATGGTGGCAAAGAAAAAGAAATTTATATCTTCGGTTTTAGCCGGGGCGCAGCCATCGCCAGAATGTTTGCGGCGCAAGTTGGTAGCGAAATGCATATAAAAGTAAAATTTTTAGGGGTGTTTGATACGGTTGCCGCTACCAAGGGCTCCCTTGATTTAAATCCGAATACTTATCCAGCAAGTGGCATCATATTTGAAGATGGCACCATGGGCACCCATATTGAAGAAGCTGCCCACCTGGTTTCCATCGATGAAAAACGCATTGCCTTTCAGCCGACATTATTTAACAAAGACAAGAGGATCACCGAAGTGTGGTTTGCCGGGGTGCATTCAGATATCGGTGGGGGGTATTGGTTTGATGGCTTATCTGATATTACCCTGAAGTTTATGCTCGATGTCGTTAAGGATAAATTGCATGTACTCGGCATTAGCGAAATAGGTTATGACGCTTTAAAAATAGCGGGTGCTCATGATGCACTGTGTGACGATGACCTTAATATTAAAGCGCTGTGTAATGGCAAAATTCACGAACAAAAACTTTCAGGTGGCATGCTGAAAACCCTAGCGCCCCGTTTAATACGAGTGAATATTGATGACAGCCCATCTAAAAAAGATATCGCAATTGTTCACCATAGTGTTTCTGACCGATTTGAAATAGTAACCGAATATCGCCCTTATGCACTGCGCGATGCCCAGTTTCGAATCATGGATGAAAATGGCAACGTAGGTGAGGTGCTGAAGGGCGTGGCAAACCTTTAAAGCGGGTCAAATATGACTTTATCGGATCAGGGACAGGCCCTGGTTCGGTGATAACAGGCGACTGACTATACGTTAAGCCCCAGTTGGTTTTCCTGCATCACCCTCTCAATGACTATCAATTATGCATTGTTTTTCTCATTAGCGGTCAATTGTGCAAAGGCTGTATTTATCTCAGCGGCATCCTCTGTCCACTGTCTGTGTTCCAGAGAAAGTTGCTCATGCACAGCATCAACAAAATGCAACAAGATAACCGGGTCTTGGCCACTAGCCAGGGCTTTTTGCACAGTCGAATATTTTTCTGCAACCTTGGCTAACACGTTGGCGGTAATTCTATAGCGCATCGAATTGCGCTCGTCCTGATTAATCGACTCCCGCCGGCTGGCCAGCGCTGTTAAAGCAATACCAATAGTGCCAAGTGCGGCAAAGGATATCAAATCCGGGTTAAAGAACCCTGCAAAACCCGATGAGCCCGAAAAGGCGGTCACAATGACAGCCGCAATTGCGCTAATTTTTGCGGTTCTGGATAAGCTTATAGCATGTTGCTGACTGCGGCCCTGATAATAGGTCTGTTGCACTTGTAACTGGTAGCGCCGAAAAAAACTGCAAAACTCGTGCAGCAGTTGTTTATTTTCGGTTTGCTCATGGATCAAGTTGTGAGCTGCCTCCTTAAAATACAGCAGGCGCGCGGTTTCAGCCTTAGCCCGGTTTTCCATCCAATGATCATAGAGTTTTAGTTGGGAAATCATTTGTGAATTAAAAATAAACCAGCCACTGGCAACAAATATCACTAAGCCTGCAATAAGACTGATCACTTGATAAAATGCCTGGGGAAATAAATACGGCTTTATAGCGTCTATGGGCTCTGCAGCAATTATGCTTAACAAGGCAGTGGCTACCGCTGCTACAAAAATACCAATAGACATATGTTGTGCGCGTTTTTTATACTGGGATTGATAATCCACTGCGAGTTGGTCGGCATGTTCAAATTGTTTGGCTTTTTCCACATACAGCGAGTCCGATAAAAAATCAGCTAATGCCGGGGCATCGGTTTCCAGTTGTTGAGAGAACCCCCGGGGCTGTATTTGCCAATCGTCGCTGCTGTGCTCACCTATGGCGACTTCGGCCTGTTTAATGTGATCCGTCATAATTGTGACTCCGATGTCTGTGAGTAATTTTTTTATTCGCTAGTGATATGTGTCTCACCGGCCTTCGTCTGCTACAGCTTTCAGCAGCAAAAATCGAGTTCAGATCACAATAGAGTTGATACTAAAGTAAATTGAGTTTTGATCCCAATTTGTTTTCCCATGTCCAGAGTCGTTGATAATCGTCCAACTTGAATTTGGGTCAGCTCGCTGCCTGATGGATATTAATAGAACCGAGAAAAACATGATAGCTTGTGGCCATGGATGACAGCGAAAGCTCGCCAGATATTATAAGTAAACTATGTGTCAAGCCCCTTAATGCCATGCAAGCCTTTCTCCTGTAAAGGGTAACAAGCAAGTCTGTAGCGGCCTATTTTAATAAGCCATATCTTTAGCTGTTTTTGGGTACGGGCAGCACTTACCCCAAGGCATTAGAGGGACCAAGCAGGGTACCAGCCGGCGGCAAACTCCCCAAGCCAGAACGAGACCCAAAAGTAGGGTAACTATTCATTAAAACGTTGGCGTATGCCGAAGCCAGACGGTAGCCGATGAAAATCAACATGGCCGTAAACATCACCGCCGGAGTGAGGCTTGTTTAGGTAAAAAAACTACTTGCAACAGTCGCTTATTCTGTCATATTGGATTTCGATGATTTTTTTGTAACTCGCTTAATTAAAACACTAAGCACACTTAAAAAACATTACTCTGCAAAACTTATTTTTCAAACTTTCAGGCTGAAAAGTTTCGCTGTTTAATCCAAGGAGTCAGGAAAATGACAAGTTTTACCCAAGATACTTTTATCAGCTATGCACACATCGACAACCAACCGATGACGGCGGATTCTTTCGGGTCATCTAGTGGACCAAATTTATTGGGCCTTCGTCCATCAGGCCGTCCCCGAAGCAGAAACCAAGTATGCCTCTCCCTTATTGGCCTTTGCACTGAGCGAGCTCTATGACATCTCGGCCGGTTACAATGACCTTAGCCTATATTCAGCTGCCGGTTTTCCCTACTTATTCAAGTTGTGTACTGATTAGTTGGATCCAAGTTTTATAAAAATTACGTTATATTTTACCTATATTCTTTTCATTTATTCAGTGAAAACGATGCGCAGGCAGAGATTAAACCACCAATAAGGAAATCATGATGAAAGATAATTTTGAAAGCAGTCTACAACAGGTATTAGTTCACGAAGGTGGTTGGGCAGATCATCCCAAAGACCCGGGTGGAGCGACTATGAAAGGGGTTACTCTGCTTACTTTTCGTCGTCACTTTGGAGAAGACAAAAGCAAGGATGAGTTACGTGCAATTACTGGCGAACAATTGAATCAAATCTATCGTGCTGGATATTGGGATAAATGTCATTGTGATGAGCTACCTGGGGGAGTCGATTATGCCGTTTTTGATGCGGCGGTAAATTCTGGACCAGGACGAGGTGCGAAATGGTTACAAGGTGCAGTTGGAGCCAAGCAAGATGGGGGCATAGGGCCTAAAACTCTGACCAAGGTCAAAGAACACAATCCGGTTCACATAATTGACAATATATGTGACCGACGTCTTACGTTTCTCTGTAGCCTTTCCAATTGGGCCACTTTCGGAAATGGATGGAATAGGCGTGTTGAAGGTTTACGTAGCAGTGCAATCTCTATGGCTGAAGGACATGATATTAGCCATGAGCCTATCGCACCAACCATCGAATATGACTCTGTTAAAAAGGGCTCCAGCGGATTGTGGGTACGCAAACTTCAAGATGCTATTAAGATCCATGTGGATGGAATATTCGGTAGTGGCACCGAGGCAGCACTTAAGGCTTGGCAACTAGAAAATAGACTTGAAGCTGACGGTATTGCCGGGCGCAATACGTATCGATCTTTGGGGTTGATAAAGTAAATGATCCTAGCCCTTAAACTACGGGTCCTTGTTACCTGCAAAAATCAGTTGAAAAATTTAAAAGGCCGCCATGTTAAAAATAACACTTCTGCCCTAGGGAACACCCCGGTCAAAGTACAAAAGTAGGCGTTTATCACAGCCTGAATCAGGGCCCCATGGCCCCGTTCAGGGGGTATCTAAGGATTGAAACAGAGCATCGTCAGATGATAAAAAGGAGTAAGTAATGGCACGAGTATTCATATCACATTCGAGCAGGGACAACGAACCAGCGGCACGGATTAAGACCTGGCTCGCCGAACAAGGCTTCGAGACTCCGTTTCTTGACTACGACAAGCATGCTGGCATTCCCCCCGGGGCCGATTGGGAGAAAACACTCTATCGCGAAATTGAGTGCTGTGAAGCCGTCGTTATCATCCAGACACCCAACTGGCTTGAATCCAAATGGTGCTTTGCCGAATTCACTCAGGCACGTGCGCTTGGCAAGTCAATCTTCCCCATCATCGAAACACCCACCGGCGATACGCTGATATCGCCCGACATACAGACGCTGGATCTGCGCTTGGATCGCGAGGGTGGGCTCGAGCAACTTTCCAGTGAATTAACCCGCATCGCTCTTGATGCTCAGGGTGGTTTTGGCTGGGATGCCAGCCGTCCACCTTATCCCGGATTGCTTGCCTTTCAAGAAGAGGACGCGGCGCTCTATTTCGGGCGCGATGATGACATTCGCCGCCTCATAGAACGACTCAATGCACGCCGTGCTCAGGGTGGCACTAAACTCATCGCCTTGCTTGGCGCATCCGGGTCGGGCAAATCATCTCTGCTCAGAGCCGGCGTTATTCCCAGGCTCAAGCGCGCCGGTCGCAATTGGGTTGTGACGCCGCCCATGCGCCCACAAGTGCGGCCCGTTGATGAGCTGGCGCGATCTTTAGCCGTTGCCTGCGGTGGGGATGCGGACTGGCGCAAGCTGCGGGAAGACCTGAACGGCGACAACCTCGCCCTCACGCTTAGCGACATTGCCAATGATCTGCGCATTAAGGCCGGGGCCAACGAGGCCCAAATCCTACTGCCAATTGATCAGGGCGAAGAGTTGTTTGGCGCTGCCGATCCGGATCAGGCCCAGCGCTTCTTCGAGATCCTCAACGTGGCTTTATCCAGCGACTTGCCTTTTATTGCCGTCATGGCCCTGCGTTCGGATTATCTTGGTCTGCTCCAGTCGGCAGAGGGCCTGACGACCCGGTTCGAGGAATTTTCACTGGGGCCCATGCCTCTTGCGCGCATTCCCCAGATAATCGAAGGACCCGCACGAGTCGCCGGTCTGGGCATTGATGAAGCCTTCGTGCATAAGGCCGCACGCGATGCCCAAACCGAAGATGCCTTACCCCTGTTAGCCTTTGCGCTGCGCGAGCTCTATGACCGTGCAGCTAACGATAATTACCTTAGTCTTGATGAATACAACGCCCTAGGTGACCCAAAGGAAGGGCTTACGCCGCTGGAAAACGCGGTGCGCAAAGCCGCCGATGATGTATTGACTGAGGCCAGGCCAAGCGAAGAAGAACTGACTGCCCTGCGCGAAGCCTTCGTACCGGCCATGGTGCGAGTGAACGAGCAGGGTGAGTATGTACGCCGGCCCGCCCGCTGGGACGACTTGCCAAGTAAGGCACATGCGCTGCTGGAGAAGTTGGCAAAGGCGCGCCTGTTGATCGTGAGTCAGCAGGGTGATGACCGCATGGTCGAAGTGGCTCACGAAGCGTTGCTGCGTAAATGGCCTCGCCTGCGATTATGGCTCGATGATGCTCGCGAGTTCCTGTCTGGCAAACAGCAAATGGAACGAGACCTCCATGACTGGCAGCAAGCAGCCGAAGAAGACAAGACCGGTGCGCTGTTGTCTGGCCTCAAGCTCAACCGCGCCCGAGGTTGGCTCCTTGAACGCCCGCACCAGCTTACGGCCGAAGAGCGGGCTCTGATCAAAGCCAGCATTGACCATGCGGAAGCCGAAGAAAAGCTTCGCCAGGCTGAACAGGAGCGCAGGCTTCTTGATGCCGAGGCTCTTGCGGAAGCTAACAAAAAGACAGCACAGCGTACAAAATTAGGGGCATTGGTGGCTGTAGTCCTTGCTATTTTTGCAGTTGTCGGTGGCGGGGTCGCCTGGCAAAAAATGGGTGTTGCAGAGGTGCAGACGGTCAAGGCAAACAAGCAGAAAAATATAGCCGAATTAGCTCAGAAAGACTCCATAGCGCAGAAAAACAAAGCCGAGGAGGCTAGAAACGATGCTGAAAAACAGTTGGCTAGATCTGAGCAACTGCTTTATGTGAATCAAATTCAGTCCGCGCAACGTGACTTGGAAGCCAAAAACCCAGCTGCCGCTTTGAAAAACTTGCAGGCGACTCCAGAGGATATGCGCAACTGGGAACACGATTACCTCCACACTCTCCTCACACAGAATCGCAAGAAGCTCGACCGCCCCGAGTCACGTAACGCCTTTCCCACGATCGTTGCCTTCAGCCCAGACGGTAGTCGTATTCTCAGCGCAGATTATGGCGAAGTGCTCAGCGTGTCCGACACTCACTCTGGTAGTGTACTGTCGACTTTCGCTGGATACCGCGCCGCGTTCAACAAAGATGGTAGCCGGATCGTCAGCGCGACCAGAAGCAATGATGGTGGTGATCTGCTTGAAGTTTGGAAAACAGGGAAGGAAAGGCCAGAGTGGACTATCAAGGGGAATCTGGGCTCGGTTGATGCGGTGGCTTTTAGTCCAGACGACCATTGGATCGTGAGCGGTGGCTCTGATGGGATCACGGTTTGGGATGCACTCAATGGTGAAATGAACTGGACTGTAACAACCAATGGGCGTTCTGTGGCCTTCAGTCCCAGCAGCAATCGTATCATTACAGCAGGTTATGGCAAGCTGAGTCTGTGGGATGTCGATACGGGACAGGAACTGATGAACCTTGAGGGGCACACAAGCTATATCAATGCGGTGGCGTTCAGCCCCGATGGCAACCAGATTGTAAGCGGGGGGATAGACGGCCTCAAGTTATGGGATCTGAGGTCGGGTGAAGAGGAGAAGCCTACTATCAGAGAATTCGGCGTGGTAAATACCGTCGCCTTCAGTCGCACAGGCGATCGGATTGTCAGCGGCGGCGATGACAGAGTGGTAAAGGTATGGGACGGCCACACCGGAGAGCAGAAGATGTCCTTCACGGGGCATAACTACGCGATCCAGTCCGCAGCCTTCAGTCCAGATGGAAAACAGTTAGTCAGTGTAGCTGGCGAGAACTATCACGGAGAGCTCACACTTTGGGATGTGCGGGAGGAGCCACCAATCACCAAGCACAGTGAAAACATCAATGCTGTGGCCTTCAGTCTCGATGGCAGCCAGATCGCCACAGGAGGTTGGGACAACACCGTCAATCTCTGGGACACGGACAAGAACTCTCAGCCGCAAGAGATCAATCTTCGGGGCAAGGGTGGTGACCTTATCCTGGACTTGGCGTTCAGCCCCGAAGGCGATCGGATCGTTACCGCAAGCCGTCAGGATTATAGAAATCCCGGCCCGACGGTAAGTGTCTGGGGCACTCATACTGGCGTTGAGGAACTTATCCTCGAGGGAGCACCGTCCGAATTCTGCGGTTCTGTCGCCTTCAGTCAGAAGGCCAGCCTGATCGCCGCTGGTTGCTTCAACCAGACGACGAGTGTTCGAACTCTCTTCTTGTGGGACGCGAGTACGGGTAAGTTGAAGAGGACGATAGATGGGGTTAACGGCCCGGTGGCGTTTAGCACGGATGGCACTCGTGTGACCGGTGGGCATGGCTCCACCCTGGAGCTCAAGCTGTTCGACACCAGCACCGGAGAAGCGAAATTGACGATAGAGGGGAGCCGCTTCAAAGGGTTTCAAGACGTGACCTTTACTGCCGATGGTAGCCAGATTGTCAGCGCTAACGGAGACGGTACGCTGAAGCTTTGGGATGCGGAAACGGGCGAACTGAAACGCAGCATCGTGGGACACACGCAGAGAGTCAGTACCCTGGCCTTAAGCCCCGATGGAAGCCGACTTGTCAGCAGCAGCCAAGACCGGACAGTAAAGTTATGGGACGTCGGCACGGGCGACGAGATCTTGACGCTCGAAGGACAATCTGGCGATTCATCCGCCGTTGCCTTCAGTCCCGACGGCAGCCAGATCATCAGCGGAGGCGAAGACGGCATAAGGTTATGGGAAGCGGGTCGTTAATAAGGGTTCCAAAAACTGACTCCCTGCTAAGCTTGCAAGATGCACGGGTGACTAGGGTAGGTCTATGGTTCAGCATAATCACCCAACATCGTGATTATGTTTTATCAAGCCCCAGCGTCTTGTGTTTCCTAATTGGCTATTACAGCACTTTATGATGAGGTACAGGGGGGGGGCAAGATAGGAAAGTACGAAGGACAGGCACTCTTCAAATGATGAGAAAATCGTCGTCCTTATGCCTGATCATCGGTTCATTCAGCCACTAACATTAAAAGATAAAGGGCTGATCCCTTAAAGCTGACCGCTTAAAACCCACAGGAGATAAGGATGTCTAGCAACAAACATAAATCAGCGCCGAGCACTGAGCCCGCTCAAGCCAGCAGTCAGCAGACCTGCTTCGTGGTTACCGGCTTTGGCAACAAGACCGACTATTCGACTGGACGTGTCCTGAATCTCGATAAGACTTACCAGCAGCTTATTCGCCCGTCCTGTGACCAGGTCGATGTCATCTGTTTTCGGGCGATCGACGCTAATCTCACCGGCAGTATCGATTCAATTATGTACCGCTGGATTTACCAGGCGGATATCGTCATCGCGGATCTGTCGACCTTGAACGCGAATGTGTTCTACGAGCTTGGCGTGCGCCACGCCCAGCGACCAAATACCACTATCATCATCGCCGAATCGGTGCTGATGCAGAGCATCCCCTTTGATTTGAGCTCATTCGTCATTCATCAATACGAGCATGGTGGCGAGGAGATTGTTACCGGCGAGCAGGAACGTTTCGTCGGGCATTTATCTGACGTTCTTAAAAAGATCATCGAGGTCGAGCAGCGCCGGCAAAAGGTGGCGGTGGATGTCAGTCCCAAGTCCGACAGTCCGGTGTTTTAGTTCCTTAGCGGCATGACCCCGCCGACCTAAGACGCCCAGAGCTATGTGGAGCCGCCGGCTTAAAGGGAAAGGGTCAGGTCTTTGATTTATGATGGCCAGTAATTTGTGCCTTTAATGCATTAGAAGGTATCGCCAGCAGTCAATAAGCTAGCTAGCAGGAACGGCATCTTCTGGCACTTACTACGTATTCGAGATTCAAATACTAATGGCGGCAATCCGGATAGTAGTCGTTCCGGAGCATGATTAAATAAGCACAATCACAGGCTGCTCTTGGATCGCCGCATACTCAGGCACAGTGGAATGGCTTTGCCCGCAAAGGCTATCAGTGTTGTACTTCAGCCTTGAACAAAAAACGCTGGGTTATTGTTACTACTAATAGGCGTCGCTATGACAAAGAATTGGCTGCATAAATGTCAACATAACCTTCATGCAACTAACAGTTGATTATCACTGCAAAAAAGTGAGGATAGACCACGGTATGGGTAGAATGCACATTGTTTTTTTATCTTTTTTCAATCTAGGAGAGTTAAATGTTTAGTCATGTCATGTTAGGTGCTAACGATATACAAGAGTCTAAGAAATTTTACGATGCCATACTGGGTGCATTAGGCTACGAAGAAGGCACGATTGATCCTAAAGGTCGTTGTTTCTATTTCACTAAAACCGGTGTGTTTGGCTTAAGTGTGCCCATTGATGGTGAGCCTGCCAGTCACGGCAATGGTAGTACTTTGGGTTTTGCTATTGAAAGCGAAGAACAAGGATTGGCATGGCATGAAGCTGGTTTGGCTAACGGTGGCGTAGCTTGTGAAGACGCACCTGGTGTGCGTGATGGCGGAACAATGAAGCTATATTTAGCGTACTTGCGAGATCCTGCCGGCAATAAAATCTGTGCTATGAAGCGTGTTTAATAAATAGTAGTCATGAGTTGGCCTTATTCAGGCCAACGTTTTGCGCCAAAGATTAACATTGCTGCACCTAAGTACATTGCTAGTCCGTATACCCCAGCTGCAATGGCATAATCGGGTCTGTCTAAAAAAGTGATGGAGATCAGCATGGCCATTGCGCTATTTTGAACGCCGACTTCAATGCCCAATGTCACAGTATCTCTTTTAACCAGTTTAAAAATTAACCCTAGCAACAATCCAGTACCTATAGCCAATAGATTTAATGAGATAACAGCCTCTGACAGTAATACAAAGGACGATAAAAACGTTGTTCGTTCTTGGTAGGTAATGGCCGCTATCATAAATATTAAAAAACCAGTAGAAAGCCGCCTAAAAAACACCTCGCTGCGTATCGCAAAATCAGCAAAGTTGTGCCTAATTAAGATGCCGACAAGTACCGGTATTAAGGTAATAAAAATAAGACCTAAGGTGGTACTCAATAATGAAAATGACTCAACTGGGGTGTCGTTAAATTCCTCGATAGCAAAGCGAATAATAAGTGGGGTGGTGACAACACAGATCAATGTTGTGACTGCGGTTAGACTGACCGACAGCGCTAAGTTTGCTCTGGCTAACTGGCTAAGAATATTTGAGCTAGTACCACCAGGGCAGGCAGCAAGTATCATTATGCCTACCGCTAAGTGTTCAGATAAATTAAAAAATATTGCGATGCCGTATGCCAGTAGGGGCAAGATTAATAGTTGCCCAAATAAACCTATCGCGACCGGCTTAGGCTCTTTACCAAGCTCTAAAAAGTCTCGTTTGGTTAAGCTTAAACCCATACCAAACATGATAAGCGCCAACACTAAAGGCAGAATAACTTGGGTTAAAATCGAATCGCTCATTGGGGGACTGTTCCTAATTAAAATTTAACGTTTTAAACTGCAGAGGTCTCTTGGCGTCGCGCATCGTATTCACAGAGAAATAGAAAAGCAACATCCCTCAGGCCTCACTTCGCCCCACTGTATATTCTTTGCAGTAGATATACCTTTTAGTTAACTCATTTTAGCTAACAGACTTAATGGCGCAATTCGCGCAATGTACCTAAATAAAGCCCAAGGCCATTTTGGCACAAAACTGCTCGCCACTTCTTTTTCGATATCTTTGACTATGGCTTTACAGCCTGTTTCTAAGTCTACAATAAAAGGTACCGTTTTTACTTTTTCATTTATCTCAGTACGAATAAAGCCTGGGTGAATAGTGGTAACTTTAATAGGGGTGTTCAGCACATCGATACGAATACCCTCACTAAGCGAGGTTAACGCAGCTTTGGTGGCAGCATACACTGTCATGGCTCTGCGGGCCCCACGTACTGCACTGACTGAGGATATTGTGACTAAATGCCCTGCGTTCTGGCTTCGAAATATTTCCATCGCTGCTTCACATTGGGCCAAGGCTGACACAAAGTTGGTCACTGCGGTTTGTTTATTGGCTTTAAAATACCCTGTGCCTAAGGAGGCACCTTTACCCATTCCAGCATTCACTATAACGCGGTCCAGACTGCCTAAATCTTCAGCAAAGGCTTTGACTACTTCAAACACTTGGTCATGATCATTGACATCTAAGGAGCGAATAAACACTTTAATATCGGGGTTAATGATCAATAACTCTTGTTTAAGTGATTCTAGGTTTTCCATTCTGCGCGCGCACAAGGCTAAGTTACGCCCCATTTTGGCAAACTCAATAGCCATGCCTTTGCCCAAACCCGAGCTAGCACCCGTAATTAAAATATTTTGTCTGATCATATTGCCTGTTCTCTTATTATTGTTTTGATTAACTAAAAGCTAAAATTTTATTCACCACAGAGGAACACGAGGGCACAGAGGTAAAGCAAAAGCTGACATTCTTAACTTTTTGTTTTTTATCTGTGATTTTTTCTCGGTGCGCGGCACCCGTTGACCTCATTTTTCTCTGTGGTTTGAAATTCTGTTTTTTAGCTGTTATTTGTAAGTCAGAAGGTGTTTACGATCGCCTTCGAATGCGCTGTGTTCGTTTAGTGACGATAAAATAGCACCTTTTCTGGTGCTGATTAATTTGGTGATGCCGCAGTTTACTAGGGTCCAGTTAAGCGCCATGAGGTTTTCTGCGGGTACACCGAGTATGGCTTGAGATAATAACGCTATCGGTCCACCTGAACTAAATACGGCTACACGTTTTTCACCATCAAGCTCACTTATTAAGTGAGATAACGCAGTTTGGATTCT
>JBLHTH010000067.1:0-15847 GCA_047627195.1 Pseudohongiellaceae bacterium
CCCATTGGGAAGAGAAGATACGCCTTGGGCTAATTCGGTTGTATTGATTTTGTCAGCCTTCAACCACGCCAGAACTTCATCGAAACCAGGTTTGAAGTAATTTAACAATGCCTCGGTTGCCTGGCTTGTCAGCCTGGCAGCTTCAATTTCATCAATGACACCGGCGTCTTGTAGAGATGAAATTTTCTCAACCACATCCGTCCACAGCGCCGAAGTGCCCTCTTCACTAAATGGAACGCCGGTTGTAATCCTGTTTATTTCACTTATTGCTTGATCATAGTCAAAAAACGGCGCCCGAATTCCGTCTGCTGCAGAAAGCTTTGCCCGTTCTAGATACTGAGACATATATCTTTGGGATTGCTGTAGACGAGAGATATATGCGTCCATGTCGGAGACAGAATCAACCTTATGGCTGTTGATTAGTCTATTTGGTAAGCGCGACTGCGGCCCATTGCGGCCAAATATATAAGAGTACCTTCGAAACGGCAGATTGAGCTCGGCTATCTCTAATTGGTATTCCCAAAGATCCCAAGATAACTGCCCTTGGGCATCTAGCTCAGAGCGGTCAAACTCGCTTTGCATTCTAGCGACACTGTCACCTCTCCATACCAATTGGCGATCCAGCGCCTGTTCAGAAACATCGTCTAGCTGGCCATAGCCATCTTTATTTCCCTGAGCAGTCTTCGTGAGTGGATGAAAATCTAACTGCGTGGCATATTCACTGTCTAGCCACTCATTGAAATTTTGCGCGGCCGTGGCAATCCTGCCGGTTATATCATCATTTTCTACTTCAACAGAACCAGCAGATTGATCACTGCATGATGACAGCATGAATAATAAGCCAGCAAAAGCGGCGCGTGCTGCATAATTGGGCAAAACTAGTGTCAATTTAGATTCTCCTTAACATGTTTTGAACGTACTAACTTTAAACCTTTGTAAAGAGCACTTCACTGCTTAGAAAGCTCGCCTCAAAACTGCTGAGGGGCCATTATGCAAGAATAAATGGTGTCTCAGGACAAAAGATGATTTTAGGTTACAATTGAATTGGTTTTTAAACAAACAGGCCGGTGGGGCGATATAACGGCGAGGGGTCTTTTTTAGGAGCCAAAAGTCCTTTTCTAAGCGCCAATAAATAATAGAGTCATTTGAAAAATTCAACAGCTCAGAGATCAGAACAAGAACTAATTTGCCAAGCCGACCATTGAATTTAACGAGTTTACCTAATGTGGTGTGAGTTTCACCCTAATGCTAAATCTATCGAGAATTGCACTAAATGCGGTATTCCTCTGTGTGGAATGTGCGCGAATTTTGTGAGTGCTGATATATTTTGCGACCCGTGCGATAAAATAGTTGAAAACGAGAGGTTCGTAGATAGCCAAACCAAGAAGTACACAGTCCCGGAACGTCCTTCGATTCAAATGCGGACTGAGGATTCAGTCGAAAATGGCACTGCCAAGAAGCACTCAAATCCTAACACCCTCCCCCTCGCCGTTATTGCTGTATGTCTTTTGATAATTGGAGTTTCTCAATTTTTAGCTTTCCAGTCGGCCTACAAGCCTATTGAACCCGAAAATATGATGGAAGAATTAGGAATTGGGTCACTACAGAGGTGTATTCTGGTGTTTAGAGAGATTGGTTCGCTGCTGAGATCTGCTCAAACCCCCAACGAATCCATGCGCTGTGACGATTCAGGCACACCAAATATTACAGAACGCATAAACGGTAATATCAAGGTATCTCACCCGCATCCGGATTTTTATGGTTACAAAGAAATTTACGTAAGCCGCAGCAGTACCGAGCCAACACTTATCCAGTAGTGTTTACTCTTGTAATATATAAGTGTAACGACCGTTAGGCGTCTGCCTAAAAATGCCGCTGGAAAGATCACCATCATCTAAAATAAAATCAAGCTGGGTAATATCGCTAATGCTAGCGGTGGCGTTTACGATGGCAATACCTGCATAGTCGTAACCGTCGGGTCCTTCCCAATTCCAATTTCCACCCAAGGCAGTGGTCTCAAGCCATTCGCTAGAGAGAATATTCAATGTTCTGGCAGCTTCAGCAGGTAAATTTATATGGCTATCGTTGGGAAAGCGACCGTTGTCGATTTTCCAACGCTGAAATTCTCTCCCCCAATTTGCCAACTGAAGAGTTGTTTCAACTAATCCAGCGCGGGTAGCATACTGCACATAAATAGGCGCCGCGAGCGACCCCATCATAGTGACTAGGGTCATAACCATCATCAGTTCGATCAGTGTAAAGCCACCGCTCGAGTGCATTTTATTTTTATATTTCAATATGTTACGCAATTTTTTAAGAATCTTTTATGTTGATAGCATGAGTATAGTCAGTTTTTGACAATATCACAGTGTTATTGGACCAAATCAATAGGAATTGGTGCGTCTACATGATTAAAATTGAACCAGTAGACACAAGGAGGGGAGGATTTGCCTGGTTTTGATTGATAGATAAAGGAAAAAAGAAAGCAAGACCGAAGAAAGCCCAACCTTCTGACCGTTTTAAACATGAACCCCAAAAACTAGCTGACGCGCCTATTTCATGACTGCTTATGTAATCAGCGAAGTCACAGATTTTTGTTATTTCGGATTTTTCCATCATTAATGCTGCGCAGACCGATCTGTCGGGATATGCCCACATCATCGCGCAATTGAAACCAAGAGAAAATTGTCGTTACTAATTTCTTTGTTTTTATTCAGCTATCCAAAGATAGGCTAGTGAAGCGCAAAAGAATCCAATACAGCAATTCAATAGGTTAAAAGTTACTGGTTTTGGTCCTTCGCTCCTCTTCAAAAACATGTAGGTCCAGAACACAAATGAACTTATCAGCAAATCTGCAATAAATCCCCCTGCGGCGGCATTCAAAAAAAGCCTTAACAAAACCAACCGAGCGAATTCCTGCGGCCATTGCACAACTAACTCAGAAAGCGACCGGAGTAACCACTCCCAGTATTAGATAGACCGGCTCAATTTCCTTAAAGGTAGGCGGATCACTATCTTCGATCAATACGGGGATGAAAATAAAAAATAAGAACCGGCTATTAAAGTTTAAATAAAAATTAACCAAGAGAAGCCGCGAGGGCTTGAAGTGATTCTGCGCAAGGCTTTGCGACTTTTAAAGTAAGCAAGTCATCCGCTCTGGTTAAACCTTGATTAATACACGCAATAGGAATGTTATTTTCAGCAGCAAATTTACAGAACCGGTAACTTGAGTACACCATCAAAGACGTACCGACTATAAGCAAGGAATCTGAGGCGAGAATTTTTTCGTGGATCGATGCCACTATGCCTTTTTCTACAGAACTGCCATAAAAAACTACGTTAGGTTTAAGTAAGCCACTACAACGACGGCAGCTGGGCACTTGCACAGCTTTGACCAAGCCATCATCTACGTCAGCATCACCATCGGGACGTGTTAGCTCAGATGATTCATGTAGATGGGAATTATGCTCTTTTAGCCAATCCTGAATATCACTGCGAGCAACAAGAGCTCCGCAGTCCATGCACAATACCTGATCTAGACGGCCATGAAGATCGATAACTTGTCTATGATTAGCTCGCTGATGGAGCCGATCAACATTTTGAGTTACTAGCTGACCAACAAAGTTCAATGCCTCTAAGTTAGCTAGCTCCACATGAGCTAAATTAGGCTGTGCTTTTTCAATAGTCGGCCATCCCGAGAAACTGCGCGCCCAATAACGCTGTCTAGTCGAGTGGGTTCGTATGAACTCTGCATGTTGAATAGGCCTATTACTCTTCCAGGTGCCCTTATCGTCTCGATAAGTTGGGATACCTGATCCTGAGCTAATACCGGCGCCGGTAATAACAAACGAATTCGAGTATCTCGTCATGAATTCAGCTAATTCATCGACGGAGTTCGATTCTCGTGATGCGGCGTTAGGGTAGAGCTTTCTAAGTACTGGTGAATCCATTTAAAGATAATCCAACTACGTGATTACTGTGCTGTATTAGGAACTGTACTTGTACTAGGCGCCATTTTTGGCGCAGTACCAGGCATAGTTTCAAAGCCCGGTGCGAACTCGACCAATACTTCAGTGAGACTTAGCAATACCGAAACATTGCCCTGTACTGTGCCAACGCCGGCCCCCAAAAGAGACCCTAGCGTTGCCGATCCCATAATCACAGTATCAAGATCACTTCGATTCATAGTGATCGTAGCATCGGCATTGTTTGCTGTATAACCAGCGATATTAGTCAAAGTGCCACTGCTCATTTCAACGACATAACTCTCATTGGTATCTGGGGTGATAAAATTAATAATAAAATCATTTCCATCTGCCAAGTCACTGTTAACTCGGGTAGCGACTGCGTCCCACCACTGGCTCGTTGTCATTGCTCGGGCGAGGCTCGGGCTGGTGCCTCTTGGAGCAGGAATTTTTGGCATACCACTGCGTAAGTCCTGCGCAGTTGCCAAAAAAACGTTGCGCATACTGGCACTCTCATACTGAAAACCAAGCTGTTCGAACACGTCCGCTAGCCTGTCTTTTGCGGCTTGGTTATCCTGCTCTGCGTATACCAGCTTATTTAATATTTCCATGGCCATACGATATTGCCCTTCGCCGATTAGATCTTCGCTACGGCTCATAATAGCGGTCGCACCGCCCATCATCTCAACATAAAGAGGCGCTGAGTCTGCTGGAGAAAGCGGCGCAAGTGTCGCCGGATTACCATCCCAATAGCCTAGATAACGATTAGCTACTGCCCGCGAATTATGAAACTCTGAGCCGTGATACTGACGAACATTCCACTGCTGCTGCAATGACTCTGGGACTTTATATTCATTGTGCATTTCGTTGATCGTGACGCCTTGATTGGCAAGGTGCAAAACTTGATTGTTCAAATTTGCGTAAGCGTCTCGCTGGGCACGCATAATCTCTTGAATTCTTTCATTACCCCAACGCGGCCAGTTATGAGATGACACCAAAACCTCAGCCTGCAAGCCAAAGCGATACAACGCTTGGTTTATTTGCTTTGACCATTGCAACGCATCTCTTACGAGCGCGCCACGCAGAGTATAGATATTGTGAACAGTTGCGGTGATGTTCTCTGCTGCCCAGAATATTTTCTGCTCTGGAAACCAAGTGTTCATTTCCGCAGGTGCTTCGGTGCCAGGCGTATTCTGGAATACAAGGTTTACTCCGTCGATTGTGTGCTCTTCATATTCATCTTCAACAACTAAGGTAGGCGCAATTAAACCCGTGGTACCTGCTGCCAGGCCTTTGCCTATTGCGGAGTCTACTTGCCCAAAAGGACTTGATGGAATCGTACGTCCATATTGCAAAACCGCCCGACGTGACATCGCGGTGCCAGCGTAGACATTCTCTGAGATAGCTTCTTCCATAAAACCAGAAGGCGCAATTATCATAACCTCTCCCATGCGCACCGCGTCCTCGCTAGTCACCCCCAATACGCCACCAAAATGGTCTATATGGGAATGGGAATAGATAACTGCTTTGACCGGACGCTCGCCAAGCTGTTCGTTGGCCAGCGCCAAAGCTGCTGCTGCCGTTTCACTAGTTAGTAGTACGTCGAATATAATCCAGCCTTCGTCACCTTTTACCAATGTCATATTGGCTAGGTCAAAGCCTCTCACTTGATAGAGAAAATCTGGCACCACTTCATATAGGCCAAAGTTCATATTCAAGGTAGCCTGACGTTGAAGCGAAGGATGAATACTATCTATATCGTCTCCGCTGAGAAGAAAGTCATAGCGGTTCATATCCCATACAATATTCCCAGCAGCACCTAAGATTTGCCTGCTATCGGGCTCAGCGATAAAGCCTCGACTTGATTCAGCAAAATCCCGATCATCCTCAAAGGGTAGCGTCTGCCTCAATTCACTTTGCAGAGCTTTGGTGAATTCACTTGGAGGATTCCCTTTTGGATTAAAGTGATCTTGAGCGTCAACGCTTACAACTGAAAAGCTGGCGAGCAAAAGCAGAGTAAAATTTACTTTAAGTCTGGCAGTCATCGAAGTCTTCATAGGGCAGGTTCCTGCTGGTGAGCTGTTAAATCAACGCCCTAAGTATACCGCGAGTTAAAGCTTAGGTGGCCATCGCGCATGCTTTAACATTAAACATTTTCGACTACGCTTAAAGGGGAAAGTAGACGCAAACCAAAAGCCGCACTAAGCGGCTGTATTTTATATACTTTTATCCGCGGGCACACTGACAGTTGAAACTTTATGTTTCATTGAAGTCATTGTTGCAGGCGTGGTGAGTCGCAGATTTTGCGACACTTTGATTTCGCGGCCCTACCGGTTTCCTGCAGAGCCTATATTCTCCGTCAAAAGTGAATCCTAAACCGTTTCTAAATGAAGCTTTAACAATGGACCGAACGAAAGAGGTAGAGAAGCAGGTCGATAAAGGCGGTAAAAAAATAGAAGGGCCAAAAGCAAGAAAACCCACTGAACAGAATATATTTATCCTGCTCAGTGGGTTTTTTAATCGAAACGTATTTCTACAGGTGAGAGCGCTCTAAAACAACATCCGCGTTTCTCCAAAGAGATTCAAACTGACGCTTGATCACGATTGCTTCCTGCTCACGACCCTGTGCTTCAACAGCTTGATATAGTCCGAAAGTAGACCAACCGTTCTGTTGGTTCCACTCTAGATCTTTCATATAGACTTTTTCTGCTTCGACCGCGTCACCTTTCTCTAACAATGCTGCGCCAAGATAAAGACGCATAGACTGTGACCAATCAGGTGGTTCGGTGTAGTTCAAATTGTCTTGAAACTCCACCGCGTGGCCGTAGTGAAGAATGGCACCATCTAGATTACCTTGAGCTTCTTCAATCTCGCCGAGCAACGCATGCATCGCCAAACCTAACACATGTGATGCTGGGGTTGGGCCAACCCCTGTATCGTCTACATTATCTGCACCCATCTGGGCTTGGATATTAGCAACTTCGGTTTTGGCCAGGTCGATATGGCCTTTGGCTGCATGTGCACTGCCTTTTACATAACTCCACATACCATCTAGATAAGGTGTGCCACTATGGGACTGCTGCGCGGCGTGAATTTTATCGTACTTGCCAAATACCTTGTCGACAATCCAGTTGTGGGCAATTCTTTTTTGACCACTACTGATAGCAGCATCGTCTCCAACATTACCCGCACCGCTACTTGCAGCCTCTGCGGAGGAAGCATAGTTGCCTTGCAGCATATTGGCATAACGAACAAAGTCCAAAGCATGAGGCGCGTGGATTTTATGAGACAAGGGGTAAGTTCCGATCATTGGAAAATTTGTATCCCCCCAAATTTCAGCAAACTGCTTATCCACCTCTTGTGAGCGCTCATTTATATCAATAGCTTTTTCATACTCGCCAACTCGAAGATAGATATGGCCAGGCATATGCACCATATGACCGGAGATTGGCACTATACTCTCTAGCTTTTGGGCTGCTGGCATAGCTAACTCTGGCTGGGCAGAGCCTTCCATCAAGTGAATATACAAATGATTTGCACCGGGATGGTCATGCTCTAATGCCATTGCTGCCTCCAAAGCTGCCTTACCTTCCTCGGTACCAACCTTAGCGGTACCATCGGCTTCCCAATAATCCCACCGGGTTGTGTTCATATAACCCTCGCCAAAGATTGTCGCAATATCTGCATCATCCGGGTATTTAGCATGTAATTTACGCATCGCATCCAAAAAAGCAAAATCGCGCTCTACGCGGTCTGGAATGGCGTCTTTGTTGTACAACACGAACATGGAATTAATCATGTCGCGTTCGCGCTGAGTGCCATTATTAGCCAGATCCATGGCTCGCCGAATCGCTGCTAATCCCGCACCTTGGGGGTCATCTGGCATTTGTGCATAGCGACTATTAGGGTTTGGTCCCGCGGCATGGGCAATACCGAAGTGCGGCATCGGACTATCTGGATCCAAACGAGCAGCTTCTTGATAAGAAGCTATGGACTCAGGAAAATAGAAGCTCCACGCCATACGTAAGCCCTGATCAAAAAAAGCTTGGGCCTGAGTTGAATCTGTTGTAATGGAACGACTATAAGTGCCGCCGCCGGGGACCATAACTGCAAGAGGCTCATCTTGGGCGGTTGAAATCGTAGATGCAACTAAAGTAGTTGCTGCAACAATGAAGGTAATGATCTTGCGCATTGCACTCTCCTGAGTGAATTGTTTTAGTTTTTTAACGCTTTGTGGCGAAATAGTATACTCCCATAGGGGGGATTTTCGACCACAAAGAACATTGGAGTGCGCGTTTACGGCTGTGCCCGCGCTTTAACGCCCAACAATCATTTTGACTTTGGGGGGAGTGCTTAATCAAGAGATTTATCAGCACAAAGGAGCAGTGGCGTAATTCCAATCAAGTTGGTGACAAATAACCACAACGTGCTAGCTGGAATTCAAAAGCTCTTTTGGTGGTTGTTAGAATTACAAATAGTTCTAATCCGGTGGTTGGAGTCAACTTCAATAGAAGCTCGCTGTTATTTAAGGATAAACCTCGTGCCGCTAATGACTACAAAACATCGGGTAAAGCCTTGCCCACATTTTGTTGCTGTGGTGTGCCGATATTAGCGCCACCAAAGGCCTTCGTATTCTTCTTTGTCAAAGTGCCTTTCAGCGCAGGCTAGCGTCTTATTCTTAACTGATAGATAACGCAGTAGGCACAAACGCAAAGCAAATGAATGATTGCCCAAAATCTGACTGGTTTTACGTTAGCTTTGATAGATCAATCCCCGCTAAGCGCAAGTGACAACGTAGGCATCTCAATATCAATCCATTGAACAGCAATTCAACGTGTCGGCGTTCTTGGTTCAGAGTAGCTTATTTCAAGTTCAGCATGTCCATGCTCATCCAAGGTGACGATATAAACCCTATCGTAAACACGCTCATCCAGATCTTCAAAGCTTGTACCGACGAGCAAGTTCACAAGTCTTGGAATTGTGTTCGAATGCCCTGTCACCAGTATCACCCCACTAAGAGTCTTCAGCTTGTCAACGAGGCGTTGGCCCTTATCGGGATTATATTCCTCTACCAAAACCCCATGTTCATGTGAGGTTGGAGCCGCTGTGTCTCTGGTCCGTTTGTAAGGGGTGGAGAAGATATGAGTGACATTCTTGCCATGAAGCATACCAGCAAAAGTTTTAGCGCGGGCCTGACCAACTTTGGTCAGTGCGGGATCGCTAGAGTCTTCAATTACTTTTTCTGCATGGCGAACCAAATAGATGGTTGAGCTATCGGCGGCGAGCGCTGAAAAAGCCAGACTGAGCGATAGCAATAGTAAAGTGAGTCGAGCAAAAGTATTTATCTTCATGGCTTCTCGGTTTTTATTAAATGAACCATTGTTTTTGATTTTATATTAAGAGTTTTTTGAATACAAAGCTTACAATAACCGAGACGCATCGGAAAACCCACAATTAGCGCAGTCGATATTATACTTATGCGGTTTTATACTCGTGCATTACCCAGTACTGTTAACGCATGAACAGCCCATAAACTCGGAAGTAACCTGACTTGCAAGCCGTGCTTGGTCTTCCTTTTTCTGCTCTTAATGAAGACTTTAATCTCAATCTCGGAGCACAACGTCCCCTCAAACTCACTTGCCTTGTTCAGCCAAGATGTACCCGTCAATTCTTTCATACGGTCAATCAACGCGGGAAGCCGGGAAAACTCGACTTTATTGTTATAGAGTTTGACACTAGGATTTTTTCAAAATTACCAATGCCTTTTATATCATTAAAAGAAACTTAAGCCTCTCATCTAACTCATCGATTGCGCAAGAGCGCTCAACCGGCCGCAGAACTAAGAGCAAGCTATCAGTTTCACACTTAAACCTTTCAAAAAACGTACTCTGAATAATTCTGGCTGATTCTTATTCACAAAATTTCAAATATTATCAGTTCTAGACAGATGATCACTCGATCTAGATTTAGCAAATCACACGACTTCTTTGTACCCTAATGCTAGCTCTTTGGCACATCTACCTCGATTACCCCAATTATGTATCGGTGATTTTTGGATCGTCACCTTGACATTTTGAGGCAAAATGCCGGCTTCTCACTCAATATTATCAAACAGCAAGCGCATCAGTTTTTTACTTCGCGTCTACAGTGCGGTCTTAATACACCGATCATCAGGATAATTAAATTGAGACTGCTCAAACCCAATTATTCTAATACTTACATCCTCAAACAACTCTAAGTTGAATCCCCGCCTATACCTTCTCGAGCCACCTCTTCGTCTTAACCGATGAATGATGTCGGTTATACAGTAGAAAACATGAAACCGTATTCTAATCGTCGGCGTATTCGGAATTAGTAGCAGTACAATAGGTGATTTCCCAAATTGATAATGCCTGCAATCTAATTCAAAATCAGCCGGAAATATGCTCAATCACCGAATGCGACTGCTCAATATTTGGAAATCCTGACCGAAACGTCAGAATCTCTATGCTGAAGATGTTGTATCGCAAACAGCCTTTACTGCTGTTTCTGTTAAGTGGAGTCTCTGCCTGTGTTTGGTACAAGAAACTATGTGGCTATTTGTGCCACTTTTGCTGCCATAAATACCTGCATTATTTATTTTTTTCTCACGCAACAAAGTGATGCATTCCATTCAGAAGACGCAGCGCTTGAGAACGCTCAAGTGGTTTTTCTAATGATTTCAACATTGGGCTTTCTCTTTATTGTGCCCTTTCGACACGCTGAAAAACCAATCCATATCGCCATCTCCCTTTTATGTTTTAGTTTCATATTGCGAGAGCTTGACCTCGAAGACTTAAATGTTTCAACGCTCATTAAGTTACTTGGCAGTGGCCAAGGAAGAGTTTTGCTACTAGCATTTTTGTGGGCTCTACTAGCTTTCTATGGCTATGGAGCGATTAAGAACAAAATCCGTTATTTAAGAACTTTCTTCTCCTCGCCGCTATTTGCTGTCCTTTTAATTGCCTTTTTAATGTTGATAGCAAGTGCCGTGCTGGACAAAAAGATTTTCAACATAGGCCAGTCTAGATTCTTTGAAGAATTAGCTGAAACAAATGCCTATATGCTGATATCTCTGCCAGTTGTATGTCTAGCTGGTGACTGGATTAGTTGTAAAGCGAACGTCCTGTCTTTGAAATTTCTAAGTTTCATGAAACGCTTTCCACCAGTTGAACGCCGTAACACTAAGTAGGCTTTTACCTTAAACATTACATCGTAATTCACAATTTTAGCGCTTTGTCCGAATCGCCTAATTTTGATGGCTAGGCTACCTTCAAAAGAGTACGCGAAACTAAGTCGTGGATTGTTATGCAGGAGCCACAGAAATCCCACTGCTGCCGCCAGTTTCAGTTCACTGCCAATTTGCTTGAATTGAAATAGCTAATTCTGCACGCGTAGTTGGGTTTAGACTGCGATTATCTGACTTTGGTACTAGCGAAAACACTCTTCTTCAAGTTACTCTTGCGCTAATTACTTAACTTTCAATTAATTTGTCCAACGTAAAGTCTAATCACACTGTGTCTAATTCCATTGAAGATAACATGCCTGATGTCCGCGATGGACTCAATGCCAAAGAGCGCATCATTCTATATTGCCTACATGAGGCGCAGAAGGAATTCCCCAACCGCAATGTACCCACAGCCTTGCTTTATGGGCGAGTCATTGAGCATCGGGATATGAGCGAGCATGAGTTTCAGAGTATATTGTCGAGGATTGCAGGGCTGACTAGAAATACTCATTTATAACTGCGAGAGGTCGCGGAGGATTAACTGCCAACGCGGTAGCTACAAATCACAAAGACCGGCTTTTTGGCGAGCGTAGCTGCCACAAAGAGCAATTTAGATGTTATTACCATCTTAATCTTAGGGTAACGGTACTTTTACATTAACCATATTTTTCACATTGCTTATAAATAAAGAATAATCTAAAGGAATATAAACATGTTCTCAATGACGCAGATGGTGCGAAGAGCAGCACAAACTCAGCCAAATGTTTTAGCAACGGTTGATGGCGATCGATCCCAAACTTGGACTCAATTTGAGCAAAAGATCGCCTGCTTTGCCAATGGCCTGCAACAATTGGGCATCGGTGCTGACGGCTGTGTCGCTATGCTTGCACTGAACAGCGATCGCTACTTTGAATTCATGTATGCCACGCCTTGGGCGGGAGCAATTTTTCAGCCTATCAACACTCGCTTGGCTGGTCCGGAAGTTGTGTACTGGCTAAACGATTCCGAGGCTACTGTACTATTAGTAGACAAGAATTTTGCGCCCATAATTGCTGCGATCAAAGACCAATTAAAACACGTCAAACATTTTGTATTTGTCGACGATGGCGAATTGCCTGAAGGGTATATTGCCTATGCCGAGGTGGTTGATAACGAGCCGGTAGCAGATGCTAATCGCCGGGATGATGATGCAGCAGGCTTGTTCTATACCGGTGGCACTACCGGCCGCTCAAAGGGAGTAATGTTATCCCATACTAATTTTGTCACCAATGCACTGCAGTCTCTTTCGGTATTGGGAGTGGAAAAAAATAGCCGGATCTTACATGTAGCACCAATGTTCCATATCGCTGACGCTTTTGTATGTATGATGTCCACCGCCTTATCTTGCTCGAACTACTTCCGCCCCGCATTTGAACCCGTTTCTACCTTACAAGCGCTACAAGGTCATAAGATTCAACGCTTGGTGCTCGTACCTACGATGATTAATATGTTGGTCAATCATCCTAATATCAGCGACTACTCCTTAGACTCATTAGAGTGTATCTGGTACGGCGCGTCACCTATGCCTGAACCGGTTATTCGAAAAGCAATGGAAGCGTTGCCGGCCGTTGATTTCTGTCAGGTTTATGGCCAAACAGAGGCGTCCCCCGGCATTACCGCGCTATTACCTGACCGTCATACTTTTGAAGGCCCCTTGGCAGGCAAACTGAAATCTGCCGGGCAAGCGCTACCTGCCATCGATCTGTGCATCATGGATGCAAACAATCAGAAAGTAGCTAACAATGTTATTGGCGAAATTTGTATGCGAGGCCCAAATATGATGTTGGGCTACCGCAACATGCCTGAACAAACCGCGAATACCATTGTTGATGGCTGGCTGCATACCGGCGACGGTGGTTATTTGGACGACGAAGGCTTTCTCTTTATCGTTGATCGGGTTAAAGACATGATTATCTCCGGTGGCGAGAATGTTTACTCAGCAGAAGTGGAAAGTGCGCTGTATCAGCACGACGCGATAAACCAATGCGCGGTAATCGGTATTCCCCATGAAAAGTGGGGGGAGCAGGTTCACGCAGTAGTTTTGCTTAAAGACGGGGCCACAGCAGATGAAGCGGCTCTGATTGAGCACTGCAAAGCACTGATCGCTGGGTTCAAGTGCCCACGTTCCATCTCGTTTCGAAGTGAGCCACTGCCATTGTCTGGCGCGGGTAAAATCCTAAAGACAGAGTTAAGGAAGCCATTCTGGGGCGACGAAGAGCGTAACGTTAACTAGAACAGATGTACCCAGCGTAATCATTTTGTTTCCTTAATAGAAACAGGCTACTTGGGTCAGACTAAAAATTCAGCAATGTATTTTGATCTGGCCTAGGCTGCCCTCCTAATTGCTTTCCCAATTATCCGTTTAAATAATATTCGTTGTTACAGATTACTACTTATCGTCTGAATATGAATTTTGATAAACGACCGTACTGATCGACTTTCTCGATTCCCAGTTCAGCTTCTCCAGTTCGGGCCCATCAAAAAACTCTGTTACATAACCAATACACAGATAAGCAATTAGCTTGTTTTCAGGTGGGGACTTAAGTATTTCCTTAACTGATTCTGGATTTACGATGCTTACCCAGCCCAACCCTATATTCAATGCTCGTGCCATTAGCCACATATTCTGCACAGCACAGACAACACTGTATTCTCCAGCCTCTTTCATTGTGGTTTGACCTAAAACTGGCTTAACTGAAGGCTTGTAAAATACAGCGATATTTATCGGCGTTTCATGTATTCCTTCCAATTTCAGTTTTGCATAAGCTGCTCGTTTTTCATCAAAAAACATTTCTTCTGCTTTTTTATTTTCCAACTCAAAACTATCGGCGATTAGCTTTTTTGTATTGTTGTCACGAACAATTACAAATTCCCAAGGTTGTGAAAACCCGACCGACGGGGCTAGTGAGGCAGCAAACAATATTTTTTCAATTACTTCTTCAGGCACTTCTTTTTTTAGAAATTTATTACCACGTACATCTCTTCTGTGAAGCATCACTTCTTCTAGCAATTCTTGTTCGACGGATGTAAATTTTTTATCAGTCATATTTCATTTCTTGCAACACATAATTTATAGAAAATACTGGTTGAATATGAATTCTCTCTCGCCAGGGAGCGTCGCACTTTATTATCATCTTGGCGTAGAATTTCTCGCCTTAATGTATTATCTAAATACCAATTAGCAACGCATTAAACGTAGTTAAAAATAGCATAATGAAAAGCCCGCGGCTTAGTATTGAAGCAAGTTGCGAGTCACTTTCGCTCGTCCAAACAAGCGGCAGACAATAAGTCCATAAATAAATAATTCACTAGCATGCTTGGAGATGAGCAGTGTTTTGTATCCTTCATCAAATCATTCGCCGGCAGACCAATAGGGGGAAAATTGTCTCTAAAATAACTAATACCAAATTGAAAATGGTATTGCAAAGAGCCAGAAAATTCTCCATAGCTTTCTGCCAGGTTTGGTCACGCTAAAGTTAGTGTGCATAACACCGTGATAAAAAACACCTTACCGCGCACAGCACAGCACAGAGTAAAGAGTTTTCGAAATAATGTTTAGATTCCTATTCATGCAGTTGATCGTCAGCTTATCAACAGGTCAGATTCTATAGGTATAAATTTATCCGCTGAATTTATTAGCGATGCCGCGGTCAGCATTTTTACCCCATAAACTTCAACCGATGATCCGTTTTTAAGTTTAAGCCTGTCTGCTAGCAAATCAAAATCGCCATCACCTGAAACCAAAATAGTAGTATCACTTTGTTCAGCATATTCCATAGCATCTAGCGCAATACCGACGTCCCAATCGCCTTTCGCGGAACCATCAGAACGTTGAATATAGGGTTTTAACTTCACTTCAAAACCAATTGCTTTGAGTATATTTTGAAATTGCTTTTGCTTCTGATCTCCTCTGTCGATGGCATAGGCGACCGCTTTCACAACCTCTCTATTTTTAGTCGCCTTAGCCCAGAACTTGTTGTAATCAAAGTTGCGCGCGTATGCTTGTTTGGTGGTGTAGTAGACATTCTGCACATCCACCAATATAGAAATTTTTTCCATCAGGTTTCAACTTATATATAGAAAGAATGCTGGGGGTCTGGAACTCAGATACGTTAAAGACGTAAGCATCGTATTACTATCGGTTATCCGCTTAACGTATCGCTGCCCCCCTCTATTGGCTTTCCTCATGTTCCTGCCGGCGAGCACCCGCTAGTATTCCTGGTAATGCATAGTTACCTTCGTGGCAGGCATACTCATATATTTGGTCTTTCACCGCATTCATCGGTAATTCACCAGTCCACGCCGTAGCGTAATTCTCAGGATCATCAATAGTGAATTTGTATAAAAGGGTTGAACCATCAAGACGAGAAAACCTCTCAGTTACTACCGCAGAAGAGGATAAGTAAAAGAAATGTCGCAACGCACCGCGAAAACCCTGTTGCGAATTAAAGTTCGTGGTTTCAACGACTAGCGTATCATTTTCGTAATGGCCAATTGAATCACCCAACCACTTAGGAATGTCAGCATGTTCGCTGTCGCGCATTCTAACGATCCTAGCATCGTGGTTCATCTCAGCCATGATCATTACATAATCTTC
>JBLHTH010000068.1:0-15563 GCA_047627195.1 Pseudohongiellaceae bacterium
TGATGAGCCAGATCAGCCTGCAGTAAATAAGCCGGTAGTGCTCGCTAGGTTTGTTGATTGTGAATTGAAACTAATAGTGTCCTATTTTCACTTCTATTCGGAAGATGGCTATTTCTATGATTCGTTGTAGGCAAAAGAGCTACGTTACCAGCACGGTTAGCACAGACGGGATTAGGTGGAAGCAATAGCGGCTCTACTTAGGGCCAAGGATTAACTGTTGGCGTGTCCACCGCGTGGGAGAATCCGCCGCACCAAGTTGTCGAGTCTAGAGCGAAGATGTTGGATGCTTCCCTGGTGATTAAAGCTACTCGCAAACCCAGTAAATTGCCCCGGCACTTTCTGTCGAATGAAGGCTGAGAGTTAATGCGTTATTGCTCTGTTCCATTACTGCTGGCTATAGATTTTACTTGGAGCAATATTCCAAAATCTATTGCGGAAATTGATCTTGAACATTGTTATGACAAGCCTTCGAAGTTGGACCCAAAACTAATTTAAGCGCACTTGTTCTGGCAGCGATTTATGGTGGTAAGGTACATTTATATTACTTGTCGTGGAAGCTACAGTTGGCGGGGATGTATCCATTAGATGCGGGTTAAGCTCGCTTACAGCAAGCGCTTTTGGCGCTAGCAAAGGGCATGAGATCAAAGAAGAAGTGTGTCAGTGTCAATGAACCGGTAGCTTTAAGTTCGGCTAAGCTTAACGAGTCGATTGGCGCTAGCGCGGCGATGGGGCATTTTCGCGTTCTCGAATCGACAGGATTATGATCGGCAGCAACGCACAGAGGCTGCTTAATGAGTTAGAGTGCGATGTGCTTACTATCAAGCCAGATCAATTGCCTGCACTCAATCAATTGCTGCTTTAAAATAGATACAGATTAGCCGAGGGCTAATCTGTATCGTCACCTACATAAACGGTTAAAACATCACAAGTAGCCCCATGTAGAACTTTAATCGCAGTTGAGCCTAGTAGGATCTTCCAGCCGCTGTGGCCGTGGCTGCCAATCACTATTGCGTCCGCATTGATCTCACTTGCAAGAGAGCGGATCTCTGATGCTGCCGCACCTAGCAAGGTATGCGTTCGCTCAGCGGCTATCCCTAGTCCTTCTCCTAGAGCTTTGATTCGCTGCTCAGCGAACGCGATAGCCTCTTGCTGAAGCTCGCCGATATTTAACGCATATATGTCCATGCTATATGCGCCAGCCACTGGCTCGACTACATGAATTAAATTTAGTTTGCTGGGGTCATTGCCAGCCATACGTAACGCGTTATCAACCACTGACTTGGTATCGCTGGAAAGGTCTATTGCAACAAGTATATTTTTGTACATCATAGTATTACCTCCGTTTTTATTCTTGAAACCGCTTAAGAGCAACTCTTATGACAGTCCTTATTTCTATTGAAGCGCTATATCCCACAATGACACTTGATCTAGGTCAATGCTACTGTTTGTTGGACTGTCGAGTTACAAATAGGGAGTTAATAACCAGGCCAGTGCGTTGCGAATTCGTGTAGCTAGTGGCTGGTTCTGAAGAGACTCTGGTTTTAGTTTTTCGCATTTAGCCAGCTTGCTTTTGAAATAGTGACTAAGTTCATCATTAAATTCTTTGCTAAAAATCTCAACCTCAAGCTCAAAGTTAAGGCGTAAGCTCCTTGGGTCAAGATTGGCAGAGCCCACTAAGGCGTAGCTGTCATCGATAACGATTGCTTTGGTGTGAACAAAGGGAGCCGGCTGCAGAAAAACGGCTAATCCTCTCGCTTGAATATGTTGCAAACTGTGCTGTGTTGCCCAGTGCGTGATATGCAGATTGGTTCGAGCTGGTAATATTATTTTGACATCTACTCCGCGATGTTTAGCGCCAATCATTGCACCTACTAGGTCATAGGCAGGCAAAAAATAGGGTGTCATTATCCAAATCCGTTGTCTTGCTAAGGCGAACACGCCGACAAGCAATTCGTTAAGTCGGTCCAGATTTTCGTTCGGCCCATCCAGTATTACCCGAGTCCATGCCGCGGAGCCTTCATGGCTGCTATGTTTTGGGATTGCTTTTGCCTTTGTGGTGGGCTTTGTTTTAGAGATTGAGAGTGAAAGTGGGTCGTTGGAATTAACGCTGCAGCTTTCCCAATCCTTGAGGAAAGTTTTCTCTAACTCAAGCGCGGTTTTACCCGTAAAACTGAAATGAAGATCTAGTGCTTTTTTTTGATTATTAGGCAGTTTAACCAAGTGACTATCGCTGATGTTTTGGCCGCCGGTAAAAGCAATTTCTTGGTCAACCACCAGCAGTTTTCGATGGTTGCGCATGTTGATATGAAGGGAAGGGAGAATTAATTTTGCGGGATCAAAAAGCCTGACATTCAGACTCGCTCTGATAAGTTTCTTGTCGATACGAGGTGGGTAAAGAATGGCACCGAGGCCATCGATTATAATTCGAACATCAACTCCGCGGTTTTGTGCATCGACCAAGGCTGTGAGAAAAAGCTGACCACTGGTATCGTCTTGGAAAATATAACTGGATAAATAGACTCTATGTTTAGCTGCATTGATTGCAGCCAACATTTTTGGATAAAGCCCCTCGCCGTTTTCTAATATCTCGATTGATGAGCAAGGTAGAGCACTAGCGCCGCTGACGCTTTTCCCTATGATAGAGAAAGGGATAGGAGTCTCAGTTGGCGTAGCGGCGATCTCAGAGCTTATTCGTGCTGATTCTTCGTCATACAATTCTTTTGCTTTAGTTTGTATACGGTTAATGCCAAAGACTAGGTAGAAAATGGGGCCAGCCAGCGGCATGAATAAGCAAAATGCCACCCAGGCAAGTGCCGAGTTGGAATCTCTTTTGCTAAGTAGTGCGTGCGTGGCAGCTAAAACAGAACTAAGTACGACCAAGGCACTGATGAAACCGATAAGTATCACAAGCTGTAAATCCTCTTAGCATTTCTTAGTTTAGCGCTGGGGAAGTTTTAATTCAGCCCTAAGTGGGTAATGATCAGATAAAGTATGCCATTGTTCGCCCGCCAAGACTTCAGCATGATGAATTTCAAAGCCCCGGGTATAAATCCTATCCATCGCCAGCATAGGTAGGCGAGAGGGGAAGGTAAGTGCTAGCTGCTTATGCTTAGACAGAAAAGCTTCAACCAGCCCAAGTTTAGCTATTAGTTGGCGATGGCATTTTCTGTTCCAGTCATTGAAGTCACCGGCTAGCAACAGCGGAGCCGTGCTTGGTACTGAATCAGCAATATGTTGAATCAATTTGTCTGTTTGCCGTTTTCGTTCACTGTCGAACAATCCCAAATGCACGCAGAGAGCATGTGCGCCGTTTTCCAATACACCGTGCAGAAACCCGCGTTGAGAATATTTGATCAAAGAAATGTCAATATTTTGCGAGGTGGAAAAAGGTATTTCACTCAAAATGGCATTGCCATGATGACCGTGCTGATATATCGCATTTTTACCATAGGCAAAGTGGCTCCATACAGAATCGGCAAGATATTCAAACTGGCTCTGTTCGGGCCAATGTTTGAGGGTGCTTTTACGCTTAGCATTCTCGCCAACTACTTCTTGCAGGAACACTATATTGCTTTCGCTCGCGTGCAACTGCGCACGAATTTCTTCTAGTGTGAAGCGAAGATTTCCGCTAGAGAAGCCTTTGTGGATGTTCAGTGTTAGAACGTTTATATTTTCCAATGATCTATCTCGTTCGGCTATCTGGGTCGATATTGTGATCCTAAAAAATCTCTACTACGGCTATCGTTATTGCGCTTGAAAAGAGAGTAAAGATTTAATGTTGTTCGACTTGTTTGCCACAATACTTACAGAAGCTGGCATCTAGATCGTGACCTCTAGATTTACAGTTCACACATTCTTTATTGTCATCGTTATTTTCGCCACCTCGAGACTGCACTTGATGCATCAGTTCAGCTCCAATTATCCCTGTCGGCACGGCGATAATTGCATATCCGCAAATCATTGCTATAGCGGCAACTAATTGACCTAAAGGGGTCTGCGGAGATATATCTCCGTAGCCGACTGTCGTAATGGTCACGATGGCCCAGTACACCGACTGCGGGATATTGCTGAATCCGTTTTCGGGTCCTTCAATGACAAACATCATCGCACCAAAAATGATGATTAAGGTGACAACGGAAAACAGAAAAACAAATATCTTACGCCTAGCTTGCAGCAGGGCTGAAAAGAGTAAGTTGGCTTCGCCCATATAACGAAAAAGCTTCAGTATTCGGAAAATTCTCAGCACTCGCAAGATGCGTATAACAATGAGGTATATCGCTGAGGGGAATAGAAAGGCGATATAGGTTGGCAGTATTGAAAGTAAATCAATAATGCCGTAGAAGCTAAAAATATACTTGCGCGGCTCCGGTAGGCTATAGAGTCGAAGAGCGTACTCAAGCGTGAAAGCGACCGTAAGAAAAAGTTCTAGGCTGCCAAGATAATTTCCGTAGGCGGTGTGAATGCTAGCTACAGAATCGAGCAAGACCGCCAGTACACTGATAAGGATAAAGACAATCAGTGTGATATCAAATAGCTTGCCAGCCTTGGACTCGTAGCCAAAGATGACATCGTATATTTGCTGTTTCAAGCTGATTTTTTTCGGTGTCATAGAAATGTTGCGATCTCTCCGGGTGGGCTGTCTAAGCCTAAAATTCAAAAATAGATAATAGCACGACTGCTCATTAGCCGCAGGTCATGGCTAGAGTGACTAGTGTTGCTTTGTCTAGGCTTAGGCTTTAGGGGGTTTTGCTACTAGGATATGGCAGGGCCAGCGCGCTGTTGTTAATGAAAAACTTAACTTTTACATTGATAATTTTTGCAAACAGCATCGCACGTTCAACAACAAGGTCTCTCTTGGGTCTGCCAGCACGAGTAATTTCTGCATAGATAGCATTATTTTCGTGCCGATGTGTTCCCGCTAATATAAAAGTCAGATTAATCTAAATTTCATATTTCAATGGTGATTGCAGCGCCACTAACCGATGATTTGCGGCTTGATACCTTTAATTAAAGTGCTTACCTAGCTTCTTTACTTTGCTTGCTGTCATTGACTTAGGTCGATAGCTGAGCAATAAATACAAGGATGCTAGAGGCTGTCATGAGCAATTGGCGATTAACAATTAACAATTAACAATGGGATAAAAAATTATCCAGTTTGACAATGTTAACAGCAGGTTCTCTTTTGGCGGCAACGCTGAAAGAACGGCTGCCTAGAGCCTTCGCTCCTTTTGTAGCGCAGATCAGTATCAATGAGGTTATGGTGACGCAGACGGATCATGCCTCGCATTTTATTTTGGAGGCAGCTAACTCTAAAAACACTGCTCTTAAAAATCAGTGGCGGGAAGTTGGGCATCATGCCATTGACCTGTGAGGGCAGTCATCAGCGGTACAAATCGTTTATACCTATCGTCTATACCTACCAAAGGACTGATGCGCCTGGATTAACAGGCTGTTGAGCTGTCTTATCTCTAAAAAGATACTGGCAGATAAAACAGCTCAACATCTATGCACAATGTGCAGCTGTCATAAAGTCAGGAATTACTAGCTCGCTTCTTTGATTAAATTACGGGCAATAATAATTTGCTGAATTTGACTTGTTCCTTCATACAGACGAAACAATCGTACATCCCGGTAAAAGCGCTCGACTGCATATTCAGAAATATATCCGGCGCCGCCATGAATCTGTACCGCTCGATCCGCTACCCGGCCAACCATTTCGGTTGCAAACAATTTGCACGCAGAAGACTCGGTGCTGATATTCTTTTTATCATCACGCATCCTAGCCGTTTCCATTGTCATACATTTAGCGGCATACATTTCTGTTTGTGAGTCTGCCAGCATAGCCTGAATTAGCTGCTGCTCGGCAAGTGGCTTGCCAAACTGTTTGCGATTCATCGCGTATTCTAAGGCGTCTTTGATCAGGCGCTCAGCAACACCCACGCTGACTCCAGAAATATGCAGGCGGCCGCGGTCAAGTACCTTCATTGCAGTGATAAAGCCTTCGCCTTCTTCACCAATAATGTTCTCAGCTGGAACTTTGCAGTCTTCGAAAATAACATCGCAAGTCATCGAGCCGGCTTGGCCCATTTTCTTGTCGATTGCGCCGAGAGTGATTCCTGGAGTGCCGCGTTCGACGATAAATGAAGATATGCCGCGGGCACCTTTAATGTCAGGGTTGGTTCTAGCCATCACATTAAATGTGTCAGCTATCGGCGCGTTAGTGATGTAGCGCTTAGTGCCGTTGAGTACGTAGTAACCGTCTTCTAGACGGGCACTTGTTTTAAGTGATGCGGCATCCGAGCCTGCGTCGGGTTCGGTTAGGCAAAAACAGCTAATCCATTCGCCACTGGCGTATTTGGGGAGGTACTTTTGCTTTTGCTCTTCGGTGCCATTGAACACTACAGCCGCCGATCCAATCCCATTGTTGGTGCCCATCACAGAGCGAAAGGCCGGTGAGGTTCGCCCCAAAGCGATTGCCACCAGTATTTCTTCCTCCATGGTTAAACCAAGACCACCGTATTCCTCGGGAATAGTCAGCCCGAACAGGCCTAGTGCTTTCATCTCCTGCAAGATGTCATCTGGTAACTTGCCTGATTCTGCGAGTGCATTTTCTGCCGGTACCAAGCGTTCGCGTACGAACCGCTCGATCATGTCGACAAGCTGTTTAATTGTTTCTTGATCTCTTATCATTTCGGTCCCCTAAAACTCAGCCGCTAAACTAGCATATGCGCTTTGAATATGCGACTACAGCCTACGTGTTTACTGGGTTTGCAGTTAATTCCACCACTGCAAAGCCTATGCTAGAATGATGAACTTGGTTAGGCTCCAATACTGTAGATATTTGGTAATACGAGCAACAGGCAGATATTGGATGTAGATGGGATGCCAATGTCCGCAGAAAGGCCACTGTGGCTTAAACTTGTCACAGCTCATATCCCTTTGAATGTATTAGGTATATCCGATTTTATGCTATGCCGCGCACTGGTAGTCAAATACAAACGGCTATTAATCAATGAAAAATAATTTTAATCAGAGAGAAATAAATGTCCAACAATTCCATAGTTGATGCCTTCATTTACGACGGCGGACGATCTGCCTTTGGCCGCCACGGCGGTGCGCTTTCACCAGTTAGGCCTGATGATCTATTAGCTCATGTCATAAAAACTGTGGTCGAGCGCAATAGCTTTTCACCAGAGAGCTACGAAGACGTAATTATGGGAAATACCAATGGAGCCGGTGAAGACTGCCGCAATGTTGCGCGATTTGCGTTACTGCGTGCCGGTATGCCGGTAACAGTCGCCGGTCTGACGGTTAATCGGCTTTGTGGTTCGGGGCTGGCTGCTACTATTGATGCCGCTCGCGGAGTAAAAACCGGAGAAGGTGAGCTGTTTTTAGCCGGTGGTGTTGAGTCTATGAGCCGTGCGCCTATTGTGATGTCAAAAGCTCAGACAGCTTTTGATCGAACTCAGGAAATAGCCGACAGCACCTTGGGCGCTAGATTTACTAACCCTGCTTTTGCGGCAGCCTATGGCAATGACACCATGCCTCAAACGGCAGACAACATAGCCAGCGATATTGGCATTACCCGAGAGGAAAGCGATAGTTTTGCTGCGGGCTCTCAAGCGAAATACGAAGCTGCTCGTGTTGATGGCTTTTTTAAAGACGAGATTATTCCCATCGATGTGCCTCAGGGACGGAAGAAGCCGCCATTGACGGTTGACGCTGACGAACATCCAAGAGCTCAATCCACTGTTGAAGCCTTGAGTGGTTTGCGAACCTTGTTTCCAGACGGAGTGGTGACCGCTGGCAACGCCTCTGGCATAAATGATGGCGCCGCCGCACTTATCGTAGGCAGCAGGGCTGTTGGTGAAAAAATAGGGGCGAAGCCTAGAGTAAGAATTATTGCCGGAGCTGTTGCCGGAGTCAAACCACGAGTCATGGGATTTGGGCCGGTGTTTGCCATTCAAAAAGCTTTGGCTAGAGCAGGTTTAAATCTATCGGACATGGATATCATTGAAATTAATGAGGCCTTTGCGCCGCAGGTGCTTGGTTGCCTGAAAATGCTAGAAGTCGATTTTAACGATTCGCGAGTCAATCCAAATGGTGGTGCCATCGCAATAGGTCATCCATTAGGAGCATCTGGCGCCCGCATTGCTATTTCAACAATGCGCCAGTTGGAGCGCACGGGCGCTCGCTATGCAGTGATTAGTTTATGCATTGGGTTAGGGCAGGGAGTAGCCGCCGTCTTAGAGAGAGTAGAGTAATATCAATTAAGCCCGTGGTTGAGTGCGCGGGCCTTTTATTGACCACATTCAAATAACACATAAACCAAAGACAATAATCAAATTAATCGAAAGAAGGAAACACTATGTCGGATGTAGTTAGCTATCAAATCGTAGATAATATTGGCGTTGTCAGTGTCGACAGCCCTCCAGTAAATGCACTTTCTCAAAAGGTTAGAGAAGGCATTTTGAACGCCATAACGGCAGCTCAGGGCGATGCTTGTGAAGCAATCGTTTTGCGGTGTGATGGCCGTACGTTTATTGCTGGCGCTGATATTACGGAGTTTGGTAAGCCGCCAATGGCGCCAGGTCTGCCTGAGGTGCTTTCTGCAATTGAGAATAGCAGCAAACCAGTTATAGCGGCGATCCATGGCACTGCCTTGGGTGGAGGTTTTGAAGTATCGCTGGCCTGTCATTACCGCTGTGCTATTGCCTCTGCCAAAGTTGGCTTGCCAGAAGTTAAATTAGGTCTATTGCCTGGTGCGGGTGGCACCCAGCGTGTACCTCGAATAGCGGGCGTAAAAGCCGCCTTGGACATGATTACAACTGGTAACCCGGTAAGTGCCAAAGCGGCTTTGGGAATGGGCTTGATCGATGAGGTTATCAGTAATGATGATCTGCAAGCGGGCGCTGTTCAGTATGCTAAGGATTTGGTCGACTCCGGTGCACCGCTTAGACGTATTCGCGATATTATTATTGATCCGGCGACTGTTGAGCCGGGTTTCTTCGATGCGGCTAGAAAGAAATTAGCCATGCGAGCGCGGGGCGCTATCGCCCCTGATAAGATTGTTTCCTGCATTGAAGCTGCTGTTGAATTACCAATGGATAAGGGCTTGGAGCGCGAGCGTGAATTGTTCACGGAGCTGGTGACGTCTCCAGAATCGGCGGCCATGCGGCATATTTTCTTTGCTGAGCGGCTGGCAGCTAAAGTAAAAGATCTGCCTAAAGACACGGTTATGCGCGACATTAAGAAAGTTGCGATTATTGGTGGTGGCACAATGGGCGGCGGTATTGCCATGTGTTTCGCTAACGTTGGGATTCCTGTCGTTATGGTCGAAGTTACGGACGAAGCTTTGCAGCGCGGCTTAGGGATTATCAAAAAGAATTATAGTATTACCGTTCAAAAAGGCAAGCTAACTGAAGATCAAACGCAAGGACTTTTAGCTCTGATTTCAGGCACCACTGACTACAACGATATCTCCGATGTGGACATGGTGATAGAAGCGGTCTATGAAAACCTAGAATTAAAGAAACAAATTTTCACAAAGCTAGACAGCGTCTGCAAGCAAGGTGCGATTTTGGCGAGCAACACGTCTTACCAAGATATTGATCAGATAGCGGCAGCAACTAAGCGGCCAGAGGATGTTCTTGGGTTGCACTTCTTTAGCCCAGCCAATGTTATGAAGCTTTTGGAAGTGGTGCGTGGCGAGAAAACCGCTGATGATGTGTTAGCTACTTCTATGGCAATCGGTAAGAAGATCAATAAAGTGTGTGCGCTTTCTCGCGTTTGCTACGGTTTTATTGGCAATCGCATGCTAGGTGGTTATGGCCGTGAATCACAGATGTTGTTGATGGATGGTTGTACTCCAACACAGGTTGATTCTGTACTAGAGGGTTTTGGTATGGCAATGGGGCCATTGGCGATGGGTGATCTTGCAGGACTGGATGTGGGCTACAAGGCACGTGAGGGCCGCACAGACTTACCCGACGATCCTAAGCTCTACCGTATGGGAACACTGCTAGTTGAAATGGGCAGACACGGTCAGAAAACTGGCTCTGGTTTTTATAAATACGATCCAGAAACAAGACGTCGATTAGCGGACACCGAAGTTGAAGGGATGATCGTTGACGAGTCAAATAAGCTTGGTATTGAACGTCGTGAAATAGGCAACGATGAAATTCTAGCGCGTTGTCTTTATCCGTTAATCAATGAAGGTGCTTTAATTCTTGAAGAAGGCATTGCGCAACGTGCATCTGATATCGATATCGTCTATGTGTTCGGTTATGCATTCCCGGCCGCTAAAGGTGGCCCAATGCATTACGCCGATCACGTAGGTCTTAAACATGTTTATGACAAAATTTGTGAGTACCGCGATCTTTATGGCGAACAGTATTGGAAGCCTGCGCCACTGTTAAAAGAACTTGCTGAATCAGGTAAGACTTTTGCCCAGTGGGACAAAGAACGAGGTGCTAGCTAGTGATTTCCTATCAAACCGCTGAACGCGGTGAGCCTTTAGTCAAGGTCGAAGGCGATGTTCCTCAGCCTGCGGGCAGTGAAGTCGTAGTTAAAATGCTTGCCTGTGGTGTTTGCCACTCAGATATTCACATGCATGATGGGGTATTCGAGCTAGGCGGCGGCAAGCAATTGGAAGTTGGTCGTGAGGGCATGGTTCTTGGTCATGAAATCTTTGGCGAGGTGGTCGCTTTTGGCCCTGACGCCAAAGACGTTGAAATAGGCGACCGACGTGTTGTCTATCCTTGGATCGGCTGCGGCGAGTGTGCTTCATGCAAACGTGGTGATGAGCATCTTTGCACTCCAGGTCAGGCTTTAGGTATTGTCAAAAACGGCGGCTTTGCAGAATACGTGCTTGTGCCTCATAGCCGGTACTTATTTGATAAAGGTGACGTGTCTGATTCTTTGGCGGCGACCTACGCTTGCTCTGGTCTTACGGCTTATGGTGCCTTGAAAAAAGTAGGCACTTTAGAAGCCGGTGATGAAGTTGTTATCATCGGTGCTGGTGGTGTCGGCAGTATGGCTATTCAGGTGGCAAGGGCGTCGGGCATTGACCCTATCGTCGTCGATATTGACGAAGCGAAGTTGCAGGCAGCTCGTGATTTAGGAGTTACTCGCACGTACAACTCAAGCGACCCACAAACGGCGAGAGCGTTGAAAAAAGCTGTCGGCGGCGCCTATGCTGCTATCGACTTCGTTGGGGCAGAATCTAGCGTCAATTACGGATTAAACACCCTGCGCAAGGGAGGCAAACTAGTTGTTGTTGGTTTGTTTGGTGGAGCATTGACACTGCCTATCCCATTCTTACCAATGAATGCGCGCATTATCGAAGGCAGCTATGTTGGCAGTCTTGCTGATATGGGTGAACTTATGGCCATGGTCCGTGATGGCAAGATCGCACCAATTGAAATACAAGAGCGGCCGTTATCTCAGGCTAGCGATGCACTCAACGACCTTAAGGCTGGCAAAGTGCAGGGCCGTCAGGTACTTGTAAGCAGCTAAGCAGTTAATTCTAATTTTCTGAAATATCAGAATAGAAAGTAGGAGTAGTCATTTGTCAGCTTTAAGTGATTTTCAGGCAAGCACCCGAGCCTGGTTAGAAGAAAATTGCCCACCAAGTATGCGTACGCCTCTGGTGCAGGAAGAAGTCGTCTGGGGTGGCCGCAGGCCTGAATTTGTAAATCCAGAAAGTAAGCTTTGGTTAGAGCTGATGTCTGAAAAAGGTTGGACTTGTCCAACTTGGCCTAGTGAATACGGTGGCGGTGGATTGAGCAAAGAAGAAGCGATTATTCTGAGTAAAGAGTTGAACAGGCTTAATGCTCGACCTGCGCTTAACAGTTTTGGCATCAGCATGCTGGGGCCAGTACTGCTTGAATACGCCAATGAAGAACAAAAAATGCGTTTCTTGCCAGATATCGTGCACGGAAAAACTCGCTGGTGTCAGGGTTATTCTGAGCCAGGCGCAGGTTCGGATCTAGCAGCACTTGGTACGAAAGCTGAACTTTTCGGCGACGAGTACACGATTAACGGATCTAAAGTTTGGACGTCGTATGCAGATCAAGCGGATTGGATATTCTGTCTGGTTCGCACTGATTCAGACGTGCCGAAGCACACTGGTATTAGTTTTATTTTGTTTGATATGACCAGTGAAGGTGTCAGCACTAAACCAATTCAATTGATTAGCGGTTCCTCACCATTTTGTGAGACATTTTTCGATGATGTGAAAGTGCCTGCGGCCAACTTAATAGGAGAGCTTAACGCCGGCTGGACAATTGCTAAGCGGCTTTTGCAGCACGAGCGCACCATGATCTCTGGTTTTGGCCTAGCGAACGACTCAGGTGATAAAGGCGGAACTACCTCTACGGTAGCAACCCTCGAAGGCGCAGCGATGCACTATAGAGGGGACTCTGACAAGATTTCTGATTCAGTGCTACGGGACCAAATCGCACAGTTTAAAATTGATACCGAAGCGTTTGCTTTTACTTCGCAGCGCTCAGTTGAAGAATCCAAACAAGGTCAGGGGCCAAACGCTACTTCATCGATGCTTAAGTACTACGGCTGTGAATTGAATAAGCGACGCTATGAGCTCTTATTAAAGGCAATGGGCAGCCAAAGTCTGGGTTGGGAAGGCGCTGGATTTGCAGAAGATGAGCTGCAAATAACAAGAGAGTGGCTGCGCTCGAAAGCCAATTCTATTGAGGGTGGAACGTTGGAAGTACAGCTCAACATAATCGCTAAACGTGTGCTGGGGTTACCTGACATGCTGAGCATGAGTAAAAAGTAGACGCCCCCTAACAAAAGACGGAATAGTGTAATGGCTTTAGTATTAACCGAAGATCAACAATTATTGAAAGACTCTGCCAAGGGGTTCTGCCTGCACAATGCGCCGATTGATGTCCTGCGTAGGCTGCGTGACAGTAAAGACGAAACTGGCTTTGATGAAACTGTTTGGGCCCAAATGATAGAACTGGGTTGGCCGGGCATGGCAATACCAGAAGCTTATGGGGGTTTTGAATTTGGCTATGGCGGTCTCGGCGTTCTTCTCGAAGAAACTGGACGTAGCCTAGTAAGCTCACCTCTTATCGCATCGGTTCTACTTGGTGCGACCGCGATAAATAAGCTTGGCACTGAGGAGCAAAAACAAGAAATGCTGCCTGCTATAGTGTCTGGCGAACTTTTGTTGGCGTTAGGTATAGATGAAAAAATGTCTCATAAGCCAGCATCAGTATCGACCACTGCTGCCGCGAATGCTGAGGGCTATATAATTAACGGTTGTAAAACCTTTGTACTGGATGGCCATGTTGCGAATACGTTAATCATCAGCGCCCGAACCTCAGGTGAAGAAGACAGCGAAGAAGGTGTTAGTTTATTTATTCTTGATGCGTCTGAGCAGGGGGTTAGCATTAACCGAACTTGGATGGTTGATTCTCGTAACGCCGCCAACATAAGTTTTGATAACGTGCAGGTTCCAAAAAATGCCATGCTTGGTGAAATAGGAGCAGGCTTCGCAGGATTAGATGAGGTGCTGGATGTTGCGCGAATAGGTGTTGCTGCAGAAATGCTTGGCAGTATGCAGGAAGTTTTTGATCGCACTTTGGATTACCTGAAACAGCGTGAGCAGTTTGGTGTTTTGATTGGTTCTTTTCAGGGCTTGCAACATCGCATGGCGGATATGTATAGCGAAATTGAACTGTGCAAATCTACTGTTCGTGCAGCCTTGGCGGCACTTGATAATCCAGACCGCACGGCTAAAGAGATTGCAATAATTGCAAGCGTTGCCAAAGCGAAGCTGTCAGAAATAATGGAAGTGGTTAGTAACGAAGGTATTCAGCTCCACGGCGGCATTGGTATGACTGACGAGTTTGACATTGGCTTCTTTATTAAACGTGCTCGTGCTGCTCAGCAGTTTCTAGGCGATGCTAGTTTTCACCGAGATCGCTATGCTACGTTAAATGGATTTTAACTTGGTCAATTCGTAAAATAATAGGATTAGGTTGGGTCAGGTATCGAGTCAATGACGGTTAAGCTGAGAGACTTTTATGAAATAGGCCAAAAGGTCAATGATGACCCTTTGGTCTATGTGTTTGAGAATTTTCTTTCTCAACAAGAAGTTGATCAGCTTCTGGCAGCTGCCAAACCTAAGTTAAAAAAGGCATTGGTTAGCGATGATAAAGCTGGCGTCCAGAGTGATGGCCGGTCGGGACGTAACTGCTGGATTCCGTTTAAACAACATCGAGTAATTGAAGATATGTCACTGCGGGTAGCTGAAGTGGTTGGACTGCCTTTGGAACAAGCCGAATCCTTCCAAGTGATTCATTATAGTCAAACTCAAGAATACGCCCCGCACTATGATGCATGGGATGTTGCAACCGAGCGTGGTCGTCGCTGCATGATTAAAGGCGGCCAACGCATGATTACTTGCCTATTATATCTCAGCGATGTTGAGGAAGGCGGTGGCACCAGTTTCCCAAATCTGGACATGGAAGTGCGCGCTAAAAAAGGCCGGATGGTTCTTTTTCATAATTGTTATACGGGTAGAAATATTCGTCATCCTGACAGCCTCCATGGAGGCATGCCAGTGACAAAGGGTGAAAAGTGGGCCTGCAATCTTTGGTTTCGCGAGTCCAATTATCAAAGTCCGCAGCAGGTACCCAAACGTAAAGTCCCTGCCGAAGCTCCTCCCAAATTTAATCGAGTTATTTAGAGTATGTTCGTTTGCCAATATTAATCCTCGGGGCAGTACTTGCAATACTCGCGTATATTCCTGCTTTTTGGGTGCGTCGAGTAATGAAACAATATGGTGCCGAAATAGAAGGCTTAGCAGGCACTGGCGGCGAGCTGGCGAAGCACTTAATCGAGCGCTTTGAGCTCGGCGATATTCAGGTTGAGGAAACAGGGGCGTTTCAAGATCATTTTGACCCAGCGGCAAAGAAAGTCAGGTTGAGTCCGGATAATTTTCGAGGCAAGTCGCTGACGGCTGTGGCTGTGGCTGCCCATGAAGTAGGGCATGCTATGCAGTTTCATCGCAATGAGAAAATATTCGAACTGAGGAAGCGTTACCTTCCCGCTGCAGCTAGATTGAGCAAGGTTGGTATTGGGCTTTTGATGGTATTGCCCTTGGTTGGATTTGCCGTACGTTCGCCAATTGTTATGGGTGCGATAATTGCTGCTAGTTTGTTGCTGCAATTGGCTGGTGCTTTGGCCTATCTTATTATTCTTCCAGAAGAATGGGATGCAAGTTTTAACAAAGCGATGCCGGTATTGATAGAGGGTGAATATATTAATGAAGCACAGATCCCCGCAGTACGTAAAATACTCAAAGCTGCAGCGCTAACCTATTTCGCTTCAGCGTTGGCTAACATGCTTAATATTGGCCGTTGGTTCATGATATTAAGACGCTAAGAAGCAAGCCTCGAGGCTGTATTTGCCTAACTATTTGCCTATTTATTCATTTGTGAAAGACAAGAAGATATTATTATGGATGAGCCATTAAACGTTTTAGGCGAGCCCTTAGAGGTTTGCGGACATGACCCTGTGACCGGTTTCTA
>JBLHTH010000069.1:0-15487 GCA_047627195.1 Pseudohongiellaceae bacterium
AGCACTCTATCGGCGGCGTGTTCAGTGCGGCCGAATTTCTCATTGTCGCTTCCGTTTTAACCTACGGCTCAATTTTCCTAATGCAGCGAAGGTTAGACAAATTCCAGTGGATAACCCTTGGAGCTGTGGTTCTATTTTGTATCCCCACAATAATATTCAGAGACATCGCCTATTTAAAGCTAAAAGCTCCTATCGTTAATTTGATTTTTGCTACTGTCTTCCTAGGCTCTAGATTTATCGGAGAAAAGCCAGCAATCGAACATATGATGGGACATGCTATTAATGCGCCTAGAGATGTGTGGTTAACGCTCAACAGTGTTTGGATAATTTATTTTCTCGTCATGGGTGTAATAAATCTGGTGGTGGCTTTTACTTTGAGCGAGGCACACTGGATACAGTTTAAAGTGTTTGGCAATATGATAATTACTTTTGGTTTTATTCTTGCCCAGATGCCAGTGCTTTCAAAATATATTGAGGTCAAGGACGAAGACACTTCTGACACGGGTAAAGACTCGGCTTAACAATAAAGGACATTGTTTATGTATTACGCAATCATCAGCGAGGATGTGACAGACAGTTTATCTAAACGCCTATCAGTACGAGAGAAACACCTTGCCAGGCTAAGTGAATTAGCAGACCAGAATCGTTTATTGCTTGCAGGGCCCCATCCGGCTATCGACAGTGAAAACCCCAGCGATGCCGGCTTTAGCGGCAGCCTCGTAGTCGCTGAATTTGAAAATTTAGCGGCAGCTCAATACTGGGCAGATATGGACCCTTATGTCTCAGCCGGGGTATACAAAAAAGTAACGGTTAAACCATTCAAAAAAGTATTCTAGAGACCCGCTTTGGCCTAGCAGCATCTTTATGCTATTTGCGACTTCTATGCGCCCTCCTTTAAGCTCGGCCACGCTTGAATGCCAGTGCTTGCCTATTAACAGTGGCTAATAGACAAGCTCGTTGTTACGAGCTAGGCGGTAGTAAAGATTACTAGCGCCGGTATAGAGGTAGGCATTATCTGGGGAAGGCGCGCAGGTTAGAAAAATTAGCATCTAGTACGTCGTTCCATTGTTCCAATTTTTCTTTTCTTTTTTCAAACAACGAACTTAAATCACCCTCAATCGCAATACTGTTAATAATGTCCCCTTTTCTCAGCAGCTGCACTACCGGCAATCCTTCACTGACCACACCAAAAACAGAATGTAAGCCATTGAGATGTGGGGTCGCAAGATGAGTAAGAAAAAACTGACTTCCATCTGTGCCAGGACCTGAATTAGCCATAGAAATAATACCAGGTTGATTGTGCCGCAAATTGACTTCTCCCTGAAATTGATAACCAGGACCGCCAGTTCCATTACCGTCTGGGTCTCCACCCTGAACCATGAAATTACGCTCTAGGCGATGAAAGCTCAAACCATCATAAAACCCACGCTGAGCCAGATTAGCAAAATTGGCAACAGAAGTCGGTGCGGCTCTATCGTTCAATTTAACCCTGATTTCCCCTTTCGATGTATCAATAACAGCGAACAGAGTTTGCGAGTAACCGTAAGTTGAGGTGATGCCCGCGCCAAGTACGAGCACGATGATACTGATAATTTTTAACGTTTTGTTCTGTAACATAATTTCGCCGCTTCTGCTTAGTCTCAATTTCTATCCTATTCCTACACTACACTTATAACCCTATAGCTTGTAGTCTAAAATCACGGGAGCATGATCAGAAAAACTTTGTCCTCTGTAAATCTCTGCGCTTACAACCTTGGCTGCCATCACCGGAGTCACCACTTGGTAATCCAGTCTCCAGCCAACATTGTTGGCTCGGGCTTGCCCGCGATTTGACCACCATGAGTACTGATGTTCCTCTTTATTCACTTCTCTAAACGCATCAACATAGCCAACTTGATCGTAGAGCTCGTCTAGCCACTGCCTTTCCTCTGGCAAAAAACCGGAATTTTTTTGATTTGGCTTCCAGTTCTTAATGTCTATTTCTTTGTGACAAATGTTCCAATCACCGCAAACCATGACTTCCTTACCACTGTTTTTTAATTTTTTCATATGCTTCATGAATTGCTTCATAAATTCAATTTTACGTGTTTGTTTTTCAGTCCCTGAGGACCCTGAAGGCAAATACAATGACGCCACACTGAGATTCCCGAAGTCAGCCTGAATATAACGTCCTTCTGTGTCGGCAACCTCAAAGCCTAACCCTGACGCCACCTTGTCCGGCTTTTGGCGACAGTATATTGCCGTACCTGCATAGCCTTTTTTCAGCGCATCAAAATAATGACAAGTGTATTGCTCTGGATGGAATACAGGATCTGAAAGCTGGTCAATTTGAGCCTTGGTTTCTTGTACGCAGACCACATCAACATTGGCCTCAGGCAGCCAGTCGAAAAAACCTTTACGCGCCGCCGCCCGGATACCGTTGGCATTAAATGTCATGACCCGCATAGATTATGTACCTTATTTAAATGAGCCATGATTCTAGCCTCTACATGTCAAAGGTGCCAGAGGCTAGCCAGGGCACAAGCAAGTGAGAATACCTAATGATGACTTCAAACTCCCGCGTTATTCGGGGCCGCCCCAACTCGCTCTTTGAGCAAACGAGCAGACGGGTATCTTAAGACTGCCAAATTGATAGGCCATAGAATGTCAAAAGCAACACCATAGCGGCAGCAGTGAAGCATAGCAACAAGCGTAATTGCTGGCAGGTTTTACAATAAGACTTGTTGTTCATTTGGGCAGCCTAATCGACAAGTTGTCGGGTTCTTGCTCATGTTTTAGATACTGCCTATCCGCATCGGCGATCTAACCTCAAGTTTAGACCATAGAATACGATGCTAGTGCGCACCATGTGTTACCTATTGTTACGCTCAACATATAGCCTTATCGAATAAAACCCCATGTTTTTAATGAAGTTAGCTACGCACCGGTCATCAAAAAGGGTTCGGCTTACAAAATATCGGACAGCGACCCCTCCGCCAAAATATATCTATATTATTGATTTATATAAATATTAATTTACAGAGACTTTGCGCTTTTAGAGTTGTGTTACTTTTAACAACACCTTACGTTTTTTTGCATAAAGTGTTACCTTTAATTACATTATGTGTTACTATACGCCCTGTTCTTTGGAGATAACCTAAGAACTGAAAAAGTTCCCCCCTTTTTCAAACCCTAAACCTTAAGGAGAAAGACATGACTGAAGCATTAAGAAAAGTGCGACCAGTTGTAGAAGCCACTGTAGTGAGCGTTGTATTAGTACTAGCAGCCCTCGCCGTTCCAGCTGCGATTCTATACGCGTCCGTATAAACTAACTTAATAGAAGGAGGCATTATGACTAGTCTTCAACTTGCAGTTTTAACTGAGCACCAGCCTAGGCAAACCCGCTTTTGCTGGTGTTAAGTTTATTTACCTCGTTACGCCCCGCCCCCGCTAGCTTAGTTATCTACAACTAACACTACCTCAGCTGCAATTTACAGCCACAGCAATTTAGAAGGGAAAATCAAATTCCCTGCCATTTACTCACTTTTGCTAAATTGGGTCGCTAAACGCGTCTTAGCTTGTCGACAAAATTACAGGGCTTGAAGCTCGAGTCCAGCTGACTGGAAATGATTTTTGTCCAACCTGTAAGACAGGCTCCTGGCGATCCGGGCAGACAAAAAATAATACAATTGTTAGCAAACCCCGCGAATACCCGGGACTGGATGGTGGAAGTACCAATTTCCTCGTAAGACAGCTGACGAAACAATTCGCCAAACCCCTCAATATGAGAATCAAACAATGGCTTAATCGCAATCTGAGTATTATCACGAGCAGTGAAACCAGTGCCTCCAGTCATTAAGATTGCCTGAATTTCGCTATCCGCAATTAACTGCGATATCTCCGCGCGCAGCAAATACACATCATCTTTAATAATTGATTTATGTTTTAGTAAATGGCCTGATTCTTTCAAGCAGTCGATCAAAACCTTGCCGGATTTATCGGTTTCTTCGGTTCGGGTATCGGAAACAGTAACCACAGCGATACGTAAAGATTGAGAGTCGCTCATACTAATTAGCCACCTGTCATATTCATGAGCCGTACTGGCTGCACATGGTTTTTTTCATAGAAGTAGTGTCGTTCTGGCTTTATATCCATAGATTTTACCAAGGCCAACTTTAGATCGTTCATATCCATTGCAGGGTCACGCAAAATTTCGCGTAAATCCACAGAATGCTCATTTCCCAAACATAGCAACAGCTTGCCCTCTACTGTTACCCTCACTCTGTTGCAGTCTTCACAAAAATTATGTGTTACCGGGGAGATAAATCCGATTCTGCTCTTCTTATCTCGTAAGGATACATATTTAGACGGGCCCGCAGTTTTATCGTTGCTGTCGGCGAGATCGTACTTACTCTCAATTTGCTCTCTGACCCATGCGTTGCTGCAAGTTGTCTCTTCACGGTCGTGATCCGATGCTTCGCCTAGAGGCATCTCCTCAATAAATGCGATGTCAATCTCACGCGCAATCGCGTAGTCAGCTAAAGCTATCACCTCATCTTCATTATATCCGCGCATTATCACGGAGTTTAACTTGATTCGCTCAAATCCAGCAGCGATAGCGGCGTCTATACCCTGCAGGACTTTATCCAGTTTTCCAACTCGAGAAATGCGCTTAAAGCGATCAGCATCTAAGCTGTCGATACTTATATTAATTCTATTTACACCGGCTGCTCGCAGCGGTTTTGCATACTTATCAAGTTGAGATCCGTTGGTTGTCAGCAATAACTCTTCAAGTCCAGGCAGTGTGCCAAGCTTCTCAAACAGGCTCATTACGCCACTACGAACCATAGGCTCGCCACCAGTTAGCCTGATTTTGCGGACACCAAGTTCAGTGAAGGCCTGGGCCACTTGAAACAACTCTTCTAGAGAAAGTATTTGCTCGCGAGGCAGGAAGGTCATGTCTTCGGTCATACAATACACACAGCGGAAATCGCAGCGATCGGTGACTGACAATCTTATGTAGTCTATATGGCGACCAAAATTGTCGACCAATTTATTGGGTATTTCTATCGCAGCCATTGTTAACTCCTATAGGCAATCATAACCTAGATAGCACGGCAGATGCACCGCAATTGATCCTCGTATAGCCCGACAACTGCTAAGCGAATACAGCGATTTGGACGGCAAGAAGAATTAGTATAAAACCCATTATTCGCTCGAACCAGACACCTAGCTTTAACAACGAGCGCTTAAATTTTTCGCGCCCCAGCAATACGGAAAGAGATGCAAACCAAACGAAGGTGGCGATCGCCAAATAAATGCCATAGCCGGCCTGAACCAATATAGGAGTTTTTGGGCTTATCACCACAGTAAAAAGAGATAGAAAGAAAAGCGTGGCTTTGGGATTCAAACCATTAGTTAAAAAGCCCACATAAAACGCTTGCAGAGGCTTCACTGAAACGACAGAAGACACATCCTCCCTTTCATTACCGCTGCCAAAAGATAACCTAATCGCAGTCACACCGAGATAAAGCAGATACACGGCTGCCAAATAACGAACCAGCATAAACAGCATTGGGGATTGTGTGAGTAATACCGCAACGCCCAAAACACAGTACGTCACATGAAGAAGAATAGCCGACCCTACACCAAGGCTCGTCCAGACGCCGACACGGGTGCCACCTGTGACACTTTGCTTTAAAACCACAGCAAAATCGGGCCCAGGAGATGCGACCGCAAACAAGTGCGCTACTGCAATGATAAAAAATTCATTCCAATACATTCAGGCAAGGTCTATGGCACAAGATCGGCTAGAACAAGTTCGATCTCAGCATTTTGCCCATTGGGAGAGAAGCTTTGAGAAACCACGCGGTAGTCTCCGGTATTTGGCGCAGCAACACCGGAATAGGACACTAGAGCAGAAACAAACACAGTTTCAGCTGAAGATAAGTTGAAAGGCCCAACGGCGGTAGAATCATCTAACCTAATAACCGCTGGCAATTCCCCTACTGTTATCGCAACAGCAGCCAAAGGAGGAAGTCCCTCTTGTGCCGCATTGCGAGCCGCTATAAAAACGCGAAGGTTAGCAGGCAGCTCTATACCCGCCTCTAAACTTAGCCTTACGCTAATTGAAGGGCCTTGCGCCAAATCAGGATTATCACGCGCCAAAATCAACTGCGCCGCGGCAATGTTTGTACGCAGTGACTGTGCTTGTTCAGAATTTGGACTTGATTGAATTAGTAATCGCCAGTACTCGATTGCTGCAGCATAGTCTTCCCTTTGTTCTGCATCCGCAGCTAAAAGCTGCAGTATTGAAATTTCAGACGGATTTATTGACCGTGCCTCATTAACAACAGCCAAAACCTCAGGTGTGAATTTGAATCCTGCCAAAATATATTGAGACAATGCAACGCGCCCAAGCACCAGAGCCTTATCTGGCGTGTCATCTAACAACTCAGCGGCCATTTCATAAGACCGAGATGCCTCTGTGAACATACCAACGTTCGCAAAATTTTCACCGAGAAAATAAAATGGCCAAGGCTGATCAGGATTATCTTGAGCGGCCTGTCCTAAACTGATGATTAGGGACTTTGCCTCTTCCATATCATCTTGATTATTTATAGTTCGTTTAAAAAGGTCGGTAAGTGCAACCTCATCTAAATAACCCCAACGTTCATAAAGGATATAGGCAGCGATTGGTATCGAGATTGTAAAAAGCACGGGCACAAGTATGGCGAATTGAAGAAATACTGGTTTACTGTTTCTAGCTTTGCCCTTGGACTCTTTGCTAATGGAGGCATCATCGTCTAGTGACACATCGATGAGTAAACTCTGCTGCAGCTCCAGCACCAACGCATCATAACTAGGCTGGTCAATATTTCCCGACGTGTAGTCCGCCTCAATCTCGTCCCTACGCTCGTGAAACAAAGCAATGTTTGCGTCCTTCCTAAGCGCCGCACCTACATAGTTAAGTGACCGGCTTCGCAGCCACAGGGGAATAAGCACAAATAGTGCGGCAATAATTAACAGTATCGCTGACAAGTACCAGAACAAAAGAAATCCCAATCAGATTGTGATCATTGCTTACTATCAAGCAGATCGTTTAAACGGTTTAGTTGACCAACATCAAGTGATGCCGATTTATGAACTGATAATTTTGATTTGCGCCAAACCATATAGCCTGCAGCAAAACCAAGTAAAAGAAAAAGAATAGGTGCGAACCACAAAAATGCCGTTTCTGCGCGCAACCGGGGCTTGTAAAAAATAAAGTCCCCATAGCGATCGAACATAAACTTTTCGATGTCAGCGTCGGTTAACCCTTCTACAATCATTCGATGAATCTCACGCCTTAAATCTTCAGCAACACCTCCTGTAGAACCGCTAAGATTTGTGTTCTGACACATTGGGCAGCGCAGCTCATCCGAAAGCTTCCTAAAACGCTGCTGTTGTTCAGGGGTGTCAAATTTAAAGGTATCAACTTGTGCTATGGCTATACTCGAATTGCCAAACGTCAGTAGAACAAAAACTAAACAGATCAGCGTGTAAAAATGCCTCATTTGGATACCCCATCTCGAAGTTCAGCGATAGCTGGCATAAATTCTTCTCGCCAGACTGATTCGTCGAGCACGCTAACATGGCGATAACGGATCACGCCATCACCGTCTACTAAATACGTTTCTGGTGCACCGTACACACCTAGGTCGATTCCAAATCGGCCGCTCTCATCCAAAATACTAAACTCAAATGGATTGCCATTATCATCTAGCCAATTAAGCGCTAAGTTTTGTCGGTCCCGGTAGTTGACCCCAACCACTGGTATCTCCCCTTCTTGCGCTAAGCGCATGAAAGTTGGATGTTCAATCAAACAAGGAAGACAGTAGCTGCCCCAGATATTTAAAAGAAATACCTGATCAGGTAAGTCTGCATTAGTTACCTTCTCACCATCGACTGTCGTTAATGCAAATACAGGCATAGGCTTGTCGATAAGCATCGATGGCAAAGCTTTAGTATCTAAATAAAGCCCCTGCCAAAGCATCAATGCCAAGGCAAAGAAAGCTATCACTGGCACAAAAAAAGCGAGTCTATTCATAGCTTAGGAAGCCGCTTGCAGGGCTTCCCCGCCTTTAATTTCCAGCGACTGCTCAGAATGCTTTTGAAGCTTACGATATCGTTTATCGGCAGCGGCAAGACTACCACCAAACGCCATAAAGATAGCCCCCAGCCAAATCCAGCGGATGAAAGGTTTCACATATATCGTCATTGACCAAGCTCCACTGGGCTTTTGCTCACCAAGGGTAACGAATAGATCCCTCAAAAAGCCCGCGTCGATAGCCATCTCTGTAGATGGGGTGCCTGTCGCGATATAGATCCGTCGCTGGGGCAGTAATGTAGCAATAGGAGCACCAGATTTGGTGACCAACATAGTCACCTCTTCCCCTACGTAATTAGCACCCCTCACTTGGCTGCTACCTTCGAGCGTGAAAACATAACTACCCACATCGATACTTTGACCTGCGTCCAAAAGCACGCTTTTCTCAGTACTAAAATAGCTTGTCAGGGTGACGCCCATGACCATTAGCGCTATCCCAAAATGTGCTAGTTGCATCCCATAGTAGCTGTAACTCAAAGACCGCAGACCTGAAATCAAATCTGGCTTATTGGCAGTTTTGTTCGCAATATCTTTTATCATCCCGAGCACTATCCAAGCTGATAGTGACATAGCAATTGTTGCAGGCAAAGAAAACTCAAGCAGGATGACCAATGGTAAGGCTACACCAACTGCTAAACTCGCTAGCGCAACTTTTGATAGCTGCTTAATCAAAAAACTTACGGAGGTCTTTTTCCAGCGACTAATCGGTCCGATACCAACAAATATTACCAGCAAAATCATCAAGGGCACGAATATTAAATTAAAATATGGTGGGCCTATAGAAATCAAATCATCCGTCACAGCCTGATATACCATTGGGAATAAAGTCCCTAAGAAAACCGATGCTGCTGACACGACTAAGATGACGTTATTTACCAGTAAAAATATTTCTCTAGAGACTAGATCAAAGCTGAAATCACTCTTCAGCATTGGCGCACGTAGTGCAAAGAGTGTTAAAGAGCCGCCAATAGCAATCCCCAAAATACCAAGAATAAAAAATCCTCGAGAGGGGTCGCTAGCGAAGGCATGCACTGACGTCAGCAAACCTGAGCGAGTGATAAAGGTACCTAAAAGGCTGCCTGAAAACGCTAAGATTGCCAACATAATAGTCCAGCTCTTGAAAACACCGCGCTTCTCAGTAACGGCAAGCGAGTGGATCAACGCGGTGCCGAAAAGCCAGGTAATAAGCGGTGGATTTTCCACTGGGTCCCAAGCCCACCAGCCGCCCCAGCCTAATTCGTAATAAGCCCACCAGCTTCCTAAAGCAATTCCAATTGTCAAAATCGCCCATGCAATATTGGCCCAAGGCCTGCACCACCTTGCCCAAGCAGCGTCAAGGCGCCCGCTTAAAAGTGCTGCCACCGCAAACGCAAAGACCACCGAGAAACCGACATAACCCATATACAGCGTAGGCGGATGTACGATGAAACCAAAGTCCTGCAAAGCAGAATTCAGATCGGCTCCATCAGCAGGAGGTAAAGGCACGACCCGATCAAATGGGTTTGATGTAGCAAGCATGAAAAGCAGATATCCAAAGCAGAGCATGCCGAGAATACCCAGTACTCTCGATAGAAAATCCAGCGGCATAGTTTTGCTGAAGATACTTACAGCCACCATCCAGCCGGTGAGCATAAACGTCCATAAAAGAAACGAACCTTCATGCCCTCCCCATACCGCAGTGAATTTGTACCTTGCAGGTAGAAGAGTATTTGACGTCTGAGCAACGTATTGAACTGAAAAATCATCAGTCGCGAACGCATAGGTCAGAGTTGCCAAAGCCAGACCAACAAAAACAAATATTCCAGCAGATAACGGGCGCGCTAACGACATCCATAGAACATTATTGGTGCTCGCACCAATAATCGGTAATGTCCCCAGAACTACGCAAAGTAGTAACGCCAAAATAAGTGAAAAAGAACCCAACTCAGGTATCATTCGACTCTCCACCATATGAATTTTGTTTTTCACCTGCCGCCGCAGCTGAGTCCATCGCAGCTTTCACTTCCGCTGACATATAATTCTCGTCATGTTTTGCTAGTACTTTCGATGCCTGAAAAACTCCAGCAACATCAACTATTCCTTCGGCAACAATGCCCTGCCCCTCTCTAAATAAATCAGGCAAAATACCTTCGTACTGAATCGGTACATCACTTACAAAGTCAGTTGTTATAAACTTCACTTCCAAGCTATCGCCAGAGCGTACTACCGAACCCTCTTTCACCATTCCGCCAATTCTAAAATAAGTATCAGCTTTAACTTCACCATCAGCTACTTGAGTGGGGGTAAAAAACATATTTATATTTTGGCTAAGAGCAAATAAAGTCACCCCTGCCGCCACGCTTAAACCGGCTGCGATAAACAGGATGATCCCCAGCTTTTTCTTTCGATGCGGTTTCATGTTATCTCTCCTAAGGAGTCAAATTGAGGAGTCAAATTGAGGAGTCAAATAAGTGAGCATCTCCTCGGTTGTATTAATCACTTTTTCTGGTATCAGATTCTTCACTGAGCACTATCCTTCTATACTGCTCTTTCATTATCGATTTACGTCTTATTCTGGGCGCGAGCAAATTTGCAGCAATAAAAATAACAAACAAACCGTACACAGCCCATACATTGAAGGCATAACCACCCATATTTAGAAATTCACTAAAACTTGCAAACTGAATCGCTTCAATCATATCTATGACCCGGCTTGTGCATGTTGTTTCTTGACGATGTCACTAACCCACTGAGATCTTTTTTCTCGCTGTAGAATTTCATTGCGCGTTGATAAAATCAGGCTAACCGTAAAAAACAGGTACACAGCTATAATCATGATTGCTGTGGCGACCCAAAACTCGGGACCGTTCGCACTTCCTGAGTCCAAATTGATTGGGCTAGATGGCTGGTGCAAAGTATTCCACCACTCCACTGAATATTTTATGACCACCACATTGATGCAACCAACAATAGACAATAGGGCGCAGGCCTTAGCTGCAGTTTCAGAGTTATCCAGGGCAGATCGAAGGGAAATTACGCCTAGGAGCAGGAAGAACTGAAATAGCATGGACACTAAGCGACTGTCCGACCACTCCCACCAGGTTCCCCAGCTAGCGCTACCCCAGATGGAGCCGGTGGCTAAGGTAATAAATGAAAACCAAGCACCCAGTGGAGCGGCGTTTTTTGCCACCATATCGGCTAGCTTCATTTTCCAGACCAAAGTAATCGTTCCGGCAACAGCCATAAGCGGAAAAAATGCTAACGACGTCCCTGCTACCGCAACATGCACAACAAGTATTCGCGAGGTATAGCCTTGTTGATAATCGGGAGGCAAATATACTAGTGCCCAGACAACGCCAATAGTAAGGAAAATCACCATTGCGCCGATTAGCCATGGTAACCATTTCTCAGAGAGCTCGTAAAACCATTTTGGCGAGCCAAGTTTTGAGAACCACAACCACATATATTTTTACCTAAGTTCTTGATTTAAGGACTATACCACGAGGCTATATTGTACCCCTGTTACGGATTGTAACTCACTAAAAATACGAGAATTGCGAGCTTTTAGACCAAATAATAAATACTAATTTACACTGATTCGAAGCGCCGCCGCGGATGCCAACGGTGCCAAGCTTAATGCAGCAGCAAACATAGCAAAAAGTAACGCCAAATAACCTATAGGATTAATGCCATTAAGCTGAGATTGAACCGCCAGCGTGCCAAAAATCAAGACCGGCACACTCATTGGTAAGGTGATCACAGCGAGAATCAAACCACGACTGCCCAGACCTACCGTAAGGGCCACTGCTATGGAGCCAAGTAAACTGATGATAGGTGTACCGATTAGCAAGGACAGAACCAACACTGCGTATGCCTCACTGGGTAAATTCAACATATATGCCAATATCGGAGACACTAATATCACCGGCAAGCCGCTAACAAGCCAGTGACTTATGTTTTTAGCAAGTACTAAGAAAAACAGTGGGTTAGGAGATAGCAAGAGCTGTTCAAGTGAACCGTCCTCAAAATCAGCACGATACAAGCTGTCCATGGACAACATCGATGACAGCAACACAGCTATCCAAATAACCCCAGGGGCGATTTCACTGAGCTTTTGCGCATCTGGGCCAATGCCGATAGGAAATAACGACACAACAATAAAGAAAAACATGAACGGATTAGCAATATCGTTTTTACGCTTAAAAGCAATCAACAGATCGCGCTTAAGAGTGGATATAAACGCTCTGCCAGTAGATGTTCCTGTAGTAGCCCCATTGTTCATCAGAGGTTCAACTCCAAAAGCCCGTCTATTTCAAGAGGGTGATGAGTTGTCACCAATACACTTCCGCCCTGATTCGCGTGCTTGCGAAGCAGGCCTTCCAGCAGTCTAACCCCTTTGATGTCCAGTGTTGTGAAGGGCTCATCCAAAACCCACAGCTTCGCAGGGCTTAACAGCAATCTGGCAAGAGCAACCCGCTGCTGCTGTCCGGCAGAAAGGCCAAAACAGGCTGAATACTCGAATCCTCTCAGACCAACTGTCGATAACGCATCCAACAACTGCGCCTCACTAACTGCACTGTGCAGGCTACAACTCCATCTTAAGTTTTCCAGCGGAGTCAGGACTTTATTAACTCCGACTCGGTGACCGATGTACAACAAGGCAGCAGCAAATTCTTCTGCCCTTTCACTTAATTCATCCCCATACCAGCGAATACTCCCCTCATAGCCGTGATTGAGACCACATAGAATTCGCAATAAAGTTGTTTTGCCGCTTCCATTACCTCCCCGAACTTGAACAATTTGGCCCTGCTCTAAACTGAATTCTAAATCTCTAAATAGGACACGATCATCCCTTTCGCAGAATAAATTAACGGCCGAGAGCATCGCCGGCGGATCAGTCGGTTGTAGTTGCTTTTCTAGCATTAAAGCGTCGGTTCTCAAAATCAGGAAGTTACAGGCACGAAGGGATTATAGCCAGTTTAGCCAGCAATTACTCCCCGAAAACTATCCAATGCAGTTACTTTAGGATCCTGAACTTCACACCAAATTAACATTTCACTAAGCGAAATAAGCCCCCGGCGACTTAGACTTCAGCTACGCTTAGGAAGGACAGTTCAGACTTTCGAGACATAACCATGGCAGATGAAGAAGAAGAAAAAACCGAAGACAGCGAGCAAGACCTCATCGAGGAGCTTCAACTAAAGGCTAAAAAACAGCTCACTCTTTTATTTGCTGCCGGCGCCAGCGGTGTTGTGTTTTTTTGCCTATTGGGTTTCACCTACATCAGTTTAACTGGAAAACTCTTGTCGGCAACTCAAGAACCCTTAATAGAGATGAAGAACCTAAGTGGATTAGTCAGCGACGAGTATTCGAATCTTACAATGGCGGTAGAGTTTTATAACCATCAAATGAATTCTTTGGGTAAGCGACTAGACGGGGTTGACCCGGCAATAGATCAGGCGCAGTTCGCCAAGTTAGAAGATGTAATAGTCAGTCAGGAACTTGATTTTCAACTTTTTCTAAACTCAGCTCAAGACGCGGTCTTCGGTCTCTCAGAAATGGTTAGCGGGTCGCGCGGCTGGCGACAGGATTTCAAAGGCAAGCTAGATCTTGCTATCGCCGCCAGCGAAGCAAGAGCGCTCAATCTATCGGACCAAGAAATAGCAGTCAAGTCAGCTGAGCCTGCGGACAACGACTCGGCGGCACCTTAAAACCGTGACCGATTTCAATACGAAGCCAGCATCGAGTCATTATGAAACCTTAGCGAAATACGAGGAAGAGACGCCATGCTAAATCAAGACCGAGAAAACCTTACCGGTCGGCAAAAATTAATCGGCCTGCTTGCTCCCATGGTTGTCGCCATTAATTGTATTGGGATTGTGCTCTGCATCACTGTCCTTTATAGCGTTGGAAGTTCTATAAATGAGCGCTCTGGAGGTGAACTCCTCCAACAAATACGTGCCGATTATAGTGAATTCGAAATACTGGATAAAGCTACTCGTAAATCGATGGTAAAGGTAGGAGAGTTGGAGGCGAGTCTTGATACTGATTTTAGCGAAAAAGGAATAACTGATATGGCTAGCACCCTAATCATTACTGAGCGCAATGCTCAGCTGTTTTTAAGGCTACTAAAAGTAAACGTCTATAATTTGGCAGGGCTTATTCCTGGCACCGCCTCTTGGTATGAAATCTATGCACCTGTCATCGACGCTGCAATCGAGCGCAGTCGACTAAGGCTGTCGCAACTATTACAAATCAGGCAACATTACCAAACAACGGCTTAACCCAAACTAAGCCGCCTTGTTTACCCGGTACTGCTTTGTATGCACCAAGCTCATCAGCTGAGCCTCGGCCTCTGACAAGCCAAAACTAGACACCAACTGATCTGAATCAACTCCCATATCAAGCAGCTTATTTGCCTGCGTGAGATTGGTATTCATTGACTTGTTTATTTTCAATTCGGCTTGCACAGCGCATGCTGACTCTATACTGCCCTCTGCACTTTGTAGCCGAGCTAATATACCAGCTAAATTACGCACCATGCGCTCTCTATCATTGCAAAAAACTTGACGTAGGTGTGTCATCTCAGCCTGCATTCGCCGCAGCTTGGACAACAGATAAAGGCTGATAATAGAGACATTCAACGCCAGCAGCATGAAGAAAAAAGATTCATTTAAATAGGTAGTCACAGTCATCTCCTTGACTTTAAGCATAAGCAATTCCCTTGCTTATAAAAATTCTATTACCAAAAAATCATCATCAAAAATAAAAAACCTACGCTAGTCCGAAAACTAGCGCCAATCAGAAAGTCTCGCCCGCAGCCTCAACGCTGCTTGACTGTGAATTTGGCTGACACGGGATTCACTAACACCGATAACCTCGCCAATTTCTTTAAGATTTAATTCCTCATCGTAGTAAAGCGCTAATACCAGCTTTTCTCGCTCTGGTAGTCCATCAATCGCTTTCGCCAAGTGAGCCTTAAAAGTAGACCTCTGCAAACCATCACACGGCCCCGGCAAGTCCCCTACGGCTGTTTCGATCGCAGAATCATCACCTTCCATTACATCTTCAAAGCTAAATAAGCGACTTCCTGATGCATCCTGCAAAATGGCGAAATATGCATTGAGATCAATTTCCATTTCCTCAGCTATATCTTGCACTTTTGCATCTTTACCAGTTCTTGCTTCAATAGCCTTTATTGCTTCTGCTACTTTTCGAGATTTGCGATGCACAGATCGCGGTGCCCAATCACCTTTGCGAACTTCATCCAGCATTGAGCCACGAATTCTGATACCCGCGTAGGTTTCAAAACTTGCGCCTTTTGTGACATCATATTTTCTAGACGCCTCGAGCAAACCAATCATTCCTGATTGGATAAGG
>JBLHTH010000070.1:0-15248 GCA_047627195.1 Pseudohongiellaceae bacterium
CAACAGCTCTTATGATGATGCCCATGGGCATGTCTTTGATTCTTTTGTATGAAGAGTTAAATGAGAAGACGATTGCCGAAGGCGGAACCGTCAGTGATCGAGCGCCAAATTTCGCATTAACCTTGTTGTTGGGTATTGCTTACTCTGCTTCGATTGGTGGATTCGCAACGCTTATTGGTACGCCCCCCAATGGCGTTCTTATCACCCAAATGTCGCAATTATTTCCAGATGCTCCAGAGATAACTTTCTCAAGTTGGATGCTTTTTGCATTGCCAATGAGTGCAGTATTTATGGTGTTGGCTTGGCTGGTCTTGACGCGATTTGTGTTTCCATTGCCGGCAACAACGCCCTTCAGTGGTAAGGACTTTATTAAAGGCGAAATCGAAAAGCTAGGGCCCATGGCGGTTGAAGAAAAAAGAGTTGGCAGTGTCTTTGCCTTAGCTGCGATTCTCTGGATGACGAGAAAAGACAGGCTTTTCGGGGCAGAGGTCGATGTGTTTGGCTGGAGTCATTATCTCGATCAGCTACTGCTGAGTGTGGGCTCAAGCCCGGTTGGTTATCTTATTGATGATGGCACGGTGTCAATTGCAATGGCGTTGCTGCTGTTTATTCTTCCTGCTGGTAAGAAAGCTGGTGGCAGGCTGCTGGATTGGGAGGATACAAAGAAGGTTCCATGGGGGATTTTGCTTTTATTCGGTGGTGGTCTCGCTTTAGCTAAAGGGTTCAGCACTTCAGGTCTCTCTTTTTATATAGCATCGCAGCTGCAAACAGTTCTTGGAGACGCCAGCCCGCTGGCGATAGTTATAGGTACCTCGGGTGTTGTTACGGGTTTGACCGAAGTGATGTCTAACACAGCCACAATTTCTTTAGCCGTGCCAATAATGGCCAGTATGGCCCAAGCAATCGGTGTACACCCGCTGCTATTGTTGATTCCTTCTACCCTGGCGGCGTCCTGTGCCTTCATGTTGCCGGTATCCACGCCACCCAACGCAATTGTTTATGGATCTGGGCGTGTGCCAATCATGAAAATGGTTATCGCAGGGTTTTGGCTGGACGTGTTGTCGATTGTGTTGCTGACAGTGTTTGTCTACACCCTTGGCCACTTAACATTCGGTGTTCTCGGGGAATTTCCGGATTGGGCAATGCCCTAGCCCTATTTAGGATGGCCTTGGCTCTAATTATCCCAAAATATGAGCTTGGGTGTTTTTGCAGGCTGGTGTTTTATGCTAATGTTGAATATTCTGATAGTGTGAAATTAAGCGATTTTTCAGATATTTAGCGGGTTTTGCGTAAGGTATTTGAAGGAAAGGTGATTTTTTCTGTGTCGGTTAAGTTGATCTAGCCATAGGCTTTATCCAAAATAAAAAGAATAGGATCAGTGCTAAAAGTGATGTCAATCTCGCAAAACGACACTGTCGCTTTAAGCCCGGCAGCGCAGTATGAATGATTCAAAAAAAATAGAGACTAAGCTAGTTCCTTGTCCGGCGGGTGATGACAAGTGTACAAATTTGTCGGAAGTAATGCGGTTGCGCGAAGAAGTGCGACAGCTCTCTGACATGGTTCGTACTGACGAACTCACCGGACTATTTAACTTTCGCTATTTTAATCAGGCTTTAAGTTTGGAAATGGAACGAACCCGGCGATCGGGCCAGCCAACCTGTCTTATCATGTTTGATCTTGACCATTTTAAAGACGTTAACGATGAGCACGGTCACGAGGTGGGAAATATCGTATTAAAGCATATTGCCGCACTGGCTAAGAAGACAGTGCGTCGTTTGGATATTGCCTGTCGCTATGGAGGGGAAGAATTTACTATTGTTCTGCCTGATACAACTCTACGCCAAGGCGTAAGGTTTGCGAACCGATTACGACTTATTATTGAAAATTCGCCTGTTAAAGCGAGTACTTCAATCTTAGGTATTGAAGCAAGTTTCGGAGTCGATGTTTATAGCCGTGGCAACAACTTGGCTGAAAAAGAGTTTGTTGAGAAGGTCGACGCCTTTTTGTACTTGGCTAAGCAGCAGGGTCGGAACCGAGTTTGCCATGCTAAGTATGAGGCTGACGATGGCGTTTCTCTAGATGAAAAATCCGCACTGTTGAGCAGCTTCGAAGACGAAGATAGTTAGCCTGATAAAATACTGCCGTTTTAGTTCTTTTCCTTTTACTACCTAGACTATCTGCGAATGCGTCCGTCTAACTTGCTGTGCCAGATGATAAAGAATAGCAGCGGTAGCTCCCCAGATTCGGTATTTTTCAAAAACGACTTCTAGGATAACTCTTTCCTCGCCATTGAATTCCATAGTGGTCTTTTTATAAGCTCCTGGATCGAGTAATAGCTCTAACGGGGCATGGAAAATGTCAGCAACCTCGTCAGGTGAGGCAGTAAATTGCAGCCCACTGTCTATTAATCCCACAAAAGGAGTGATACGAAATCCAGACGGCAGTGCCATGTCGCCTAACTTTCCCAGCACTTGAACCTGATTCGCTAAAAGTCCAATCTCCTCCTCACTTTCTCGAAGCGCTGTGGTTTGAAAATCTGGGTCTCGCTCCTCCTTGATTCCCCCGGGCAAACTAATTTGCCCGCCATGACTTTTTAAATGTGCCGCTCGAACTGTCAGCACTACTTCGCTTTTGTTAGTGTCGCTGTTACGAGTAACGGGAATAAGCACGGCTGCTGCTCTATAGCTTTTAATATCCCGCATTGCCTCCAGATTCACCATTTCATCGGGGTGGGCGATTGGTCCGGGGTTATCGGAATGAGGCCCAGCAAAAAAATTAAGCAAACCTTCATAAGCGATTGTTGAAGCTGTTGGTTGAGGTTTAAACATAGCTGTTGAATTTACCTTGGGCGTTAATAAAACAAAAGAAAAATGTACAAAGTTGCCAGATCATGTGGCACTAATAAAAATGCCGGCATTAGCCGGCATTTTTATTTTTATCAAACGTCTATAGACTTTTCTAGAACTATTGTCCAAACGCCATTGTCTAGAGGCTATTGTCACCTAAGTGCCTAAACATGTTTCTGGATTAACGAAAATTCCAGTTCACTGCAAAAAAAGCTCTAGCCGGCTCACCTGGGAAATAACGATCACCGGTGAATGTGGTCCAGTCTGCACGCTCTGCATACTTCTCATCGGTGATATTCATAACGTTGACAGACAAGTTGATAGCTTCGTTTAGCTGATACTGGACGCGTAAGTTAGCTATATCGTGACCTTCATAATCTGCCGTATTCTCGGGATTTGTGTAGTACTCGCCCATGTTTACCCACTCTAGCTCGGCTCTTATATCGGATGTTGGACGCCAGCTAAGTCTGAAGTTCCCGAACGTGTTAGGTGCCGTATCGACATCATTTCCTTGGATATTTATGCCGCCTGAAAGTTGTGAATTTTCATAGGTGTGAGAGGCTAAGTTATAGACACCGTTGAAAGAAAGCGTTTCGGTTATGTCTATGCCTAAAGCGAATTCAAGACCTCTGTGCCTAGTGTGATTGTCATTTAGGTTCTCACGGGCACTGTTGGTTAGAATTTCATTTTGCTTGTCCATAAAATAGACAGTTGCTGAGTAGTTCCAAGAATCACCTGCCCCTTTGAAAGCCAGCTCGTAGCTATCGAGTTCCACTGAGTCTAACTCCGCAACGGTTTGAGCATTTTGTAGCCTGTACAACTCGGTGGCCTGTGGCGCTCGGAATCCGCGCTGAGCTCTGAACTGCAGATCATGCTCATCATTTAAGGTATAGCTGAGGCCCAGTTTAGGCGAAAGGTTGGTGAAGCTGTCATCGCGATCGGCAGGTCGACTGTAGCGGCAGCCAAATCGGCACGCCACCCCTAGTTCATTAGTACGGCCATTGATCATGTTATTTTCATAATCGTACTTTGTGTTCTCTAAGCGCAGACCAAGAGACATGCCCCAGCCATTGTCATAGGTTTGCTCATAGTTTACGAAGGCGGCTAGTTGGCGAGCATCTACGTCATAGTCATAGTGCTTGCCCTGAGGGATAGAGTTGCGAAGAAAGAAAGAGCCCTCTGTAGGATTGGGTTGGAACTGCTTTAGACTGCCTTGGGTATCTTCAATATCAAAACCGATAGCCAATTGAGCGCCGCTGTTTAGCTCTTTATAGCCGGCAACTTGAGTGCCTAGGCTGCGGTGCTCAGTATCTTCAATAGGCTGGCCCGGTAAAAAGTGTTGCATGAAAGTCATGTTCACTTCGCGCCAGTATGGGGTTATAACAAGATCCCAATTTTCAACGCGGCGACTAATCGATGTCCATATGCGGCTATTAACTGAGTCTCTGAATGCTTCTGGATTTGGGTTGGTATCTCTAAGGTTGCTGTCCTCAAAGGCATTTGTGCCGGCGACAAAACCTGCGGTTTCCTGATTTAGGTTGATGAAGGTAAAGCCGCCGTCAAACTCAGTGCCGCCATCGCTGGTGTAGTTGTAAAGCCATGAAAGCTTTTGTTGATCAACACCGCTATCATCTCTATAGCCTTCTTCATCTTGGCCGGCGAATAAAATCGTCTGCTTAAAATTGCCGTAATCTTGGCCGAAGGCGCCTTTGATTCGTTTGGAACCTCGTGGGCCTTGTTCTATGGTTATCTCAGCTGCGTCTCCCGGCTCTGGTAACATTACGTTTACCAGTCCATGAACCGCATTTGAACCCCAAAAGGCACTGCCAGGCCCGCGCACGACTTCAATGCTTGCTGCATTTTCGGTGTGGGTGTCGAACATCTCATTGACGTTGCAAAATCCCTGTGAGCGCACAGGGATGCCGTTTTCCGCAATCAAAAATGAACCACAGGCACCAGCGCCGGTAAGCACTGGAGAGCGAATCGCCATTAGGCTTTCTTGGCCATTGTTGCGGTGAATTGCAACGCCAGGTAATCGGTTCAGAGCTTCTTGATAGTGGCTAGATTTAATTAAGTTAAGCTCGTCTTGGCTTATTATGGAAACCGATGAATTTACATCGGCAAGTCCTACCGAGCGTCGATTAGTCGAGGTGACTTGAATTTCTTCGATGGCTTGTGAGCCATTGAGTGACTGACCTAGAACCGGACCTGCATTTAGCGCGGTCGCTATAGCAATACCAGTGGCAAGTAGCTTTGGTGACATTGATCTCTCCCTAAATTTTCATCAGCTATTAAACGAATGCTCTGAGGCACTTTTGATATAGTTTAGTTAAGCTTCATACTGTGTTGCTCGGCATTGGCTTGTTAAGCCTATTGTCGAGTCATTCATAAATGCCGTGAAGGCGTTGCGGGCAAGGAATATAGCATAAATGCCCGTTCAATTCCTACGCCTTTGCACCGCTGCGATGAACCACGTAAACTATCCGACCAGTTGGATATCAAGCACTAAAAACAAGGCTTTTTCGTTGGCTTATTCTGGTTTTAGCCTGTATCGAGCGACGTGAAAATGATATGTAGATTATTACGAACGGACACAAATAGTGCCCTCAAGAGAGTGTTTTAAATGAAAACAAGAGTTACCGAAATGCTTGGTATTGAACATCCCGTTGTACAGGGCGGCATGCAGTGGGTTGGCTTGGCAGAACTGGCCTCTGCGGTCTCTAATGCTGGAGGTTTAGGGATTATTACGGCTCTTACTCAGCCGACACCAGATGATTTAATTAAAGAGATCGAAAAGTGCCGTCAGATGACTGACAAACCTTTCGGTGTAAATCTTACTATTCTTCCAACAATCAAACCTGTCCCCTATGAGGAATATGCACAAGCGATAGCAGATTCTGGAATAAAAATCGTGGAAACTGCTGGTCGTAATCCCGAACCATTTTTGCCGCTATTTAAAAAAGCGGGCATCAAGGTTGTGCATAAGTGCACTTCTATCCGACACGCTCTTAAAGCAGAGACAATAGGCTGCGACATGGTAAGCATCGATGGCTTTGAGTGTGCAGGCCATCCCGGCGAAGACGATGTTACCAATTTGATACTGTTGCCTTTGGCAGCGAGAAGATTAAAAATTCCTTTTCTCGCATCTGGCGGCTTTGGTGATGGTCGCGGCTTGGCAGCCGCGTTGTCGATGGGGGCAGACGGCATTAATATGGGTACGCGGTTTATGGTGACAAAAGAAGCGCCTATTCACGAAAATGTAAAGCAAAGTATGGTTCGGGCAAGTGAGCTCGATACTGCGCTGATCTATCGCAGCCTGAAAAATACAGCGCGAGTATTTAAGAATAGTATTGCTAAACAAGTTGTTGAAATTGAAGCTCGTTCTGGGGAGACAAAATTTGAAGACATTCAGCCACTAGTCGCCGGCGTAAAAGGCCGGGCTTTGTTTAAAGGCGGTGATTTGGATAGCGGGATTTGGTCAGCCGGAATGATAGTTGGTCTTATTGATGATATCCCTAGCTGTGATGAGCTGATCTCGCGCATAGTAGGTGAGGCAGAAGACATTATTACCCAGCGTCTATCGCAAATGGTGGCGAACTAGTACGAGATCATTTCCTCGGAATAACTTTCGTTAAATTACCATCGTTGAATAATTACAGATAAATAAAGAATACAAACGAGTAAGTAAAGAACACAAACGGATAAACGGAAAGACTATGCAAATAAAAGATAAGGTTGTTGTGGTAACCGGTGGCGCCAGTGGAATAGGTAAATCTCTTTGCGAAAGGTTTGCTGCAGAAGGCGCGCGAGCTGTAGTGGTATCGGATATCGACCAAGTGGGTATCGACGCAACCGTCAAAAGTATCTCAAGTCAAACATCAGCTCTTGGATTTAAAGCTAACGTGGGAAAAGAAGAGGAAGTTGAGGCTCTTGCTCAGGTGGCTTTAAGTGAATATGGTCATATCGATTTGTTCTGCTCAAATGCCGGCATATTTACTGCCGGTGGCGAAGACGTGTCGACCAAAGCATGGCAAACAATATGGGACATTAACGTGATGGCTCATGTTTTTGCGGCGCGATCAGTTTTGCCATCAATGTTAGAGCGTGGGGAGGGTTATCTTCTAAATACTTCTTCTGCGGCCGGTTTACTCAGCCAAGTTGGTTCGGCTCCCTATTCAGTAACAAAGCATGCCGCTATAGGATTCGCTGAATGGCTGTCGATTACTTATGGCAATCGAGGCATTAAAGTCTCGGCTCTTTGTCCGCAAGCGGTTCGCACAGCAATGACAGCCGGTGGCGATGGCAGCGGTGGTGTTGCAGGTTTAGATGGATTGCTAGAACCAGATCAGCTTGCCAACACAGTGATAGAGACGTTAGCTGAAGAACGCTTTTTGGTGCTGCCTCATCCTGAGGTTCTTACCTATATGCGGCGCAAGACAGAAGACTATGATCGCTGGCTGGGTGGTATGCGCAGGCTGCAGGAGCGCTTCGAAGACATTTACCGTGAGAGAGCAAAGTCCGAAAACTCATAAAATTATGAATCGTCTACTTCAATGTTGGCTAAGTTTGGCTATGACGTTTTCAATTAATGCGGCAGGGCAAGAACGCATCGAATTGGCGGATGGTAGTACTTTGAATGTATTCATGGTGCTGCCGGAAGATCAGCTCACAGAAGCTAGCCCACTGGTGATTTTGATGGGGGGTGGACCAGGTAATGCGTCGATTTCCAAAGATACGTCGCAGTGGCTGGGTTCCGGCTTTGCTAGCCGAGGCTGGACAGTTGCGGTGCCTATTTCGGCTAGTAACCGATCGTTTCGAGGGGCACAAAGCAATGCCAAAGTGGAACAATTAATTGTAACGCTGCAGCGCAGGCCTGGCATCAAGGATGGCAAGGTGCTCTTGGCTGGCGTGTCTAATGGCGGCATGTCGGCATTGGAAATAGCCGGGCGAGATCCGTCCAGCTATTTGGGTGTGGTTGCTGTGCCGGCGCTGTTTAGTGACAGTGATAAAAACAAGGCTTTTGAGGGATTTCCAGTTTATCTGCGCATCGGTGGTCAAGATCAGTTGGGTTGGGCAGATAAATTTGATGCAACGGTCGCGAGTTTGACCGAAGCAGGAGCACGTTTGGACGCAGAAGTATTAGATGGCGCGCCACATATGTTTAGAATGGACTGGAGTACACTGGGTCCTTGGTTAGAAGGTCTATAAAGAAGCTCTGGAAGGTTTATAAGAAAGCAAGAAGGTCTATAAAACGTAAGAAGGTTTATAAAAACAACGAATAGAGCCTATAGAGCTAACTAAGTTTTATGGGCTCAAGAATCTGATTAATCAAAACGGAGCAATATATGAAGCTTAATAAACTACTATCTACACTCTCTTTTTCGGTGTTGGCAACACTTGCCGGATCGAGTTTCGCGGCAGGTCCCGCAGCCACTATTGACCAAGTTGGTTGGATGACTGGTAACTGGGCTGGGCAGTTAGGGCCAAACCAGCTAGAAGAGAACTGGATATCCACTGAAGGAAAATCCATAGCAGCTATGGTCCGTATGACAGATGGCGATGCCACTAGCATGTTTGAGATGATTACGATTGAAGAAGTGGACGGATCATTGGTGTTGCATATTCAGCAGTGGGACCCGGGTTTTGAGGCTCGTACAGAGTCTCCACAAAAGATGGTGCTTTCTGAAATATCTAGCGACAGCGTGAAGTTCGTTGCAGTGCCAGAGTCAGAAGGTGGTATGGCTTCACTTGGCTATAGTCATCCCGATGCAGAGAGCTTCATTATTCATGTAGGGCGTCCTGACGGTGGCAATCTTGATATTCCATTGATGGCTCGCAGCATTTGGAAATAGCTTCATCTCAATTCAGTTTTAGAACTATTTTTGAGTGATGTGATAAGTTTAAAAGAGAGCCTTCTAGGCTCTTTTTTTTCTTTTTTTTCCGCTTTGACTTTTTAATTCTAGGCAGCGCTTAATATTGTAAACTGTAGTCGAAAAATCTTAAGTGCCCTTGCCCCACTTTGTAACACGAAGATTTTGTTAAATTACGCAATCAATTCTCTAGTTCTCTAGCGCTTTCAAAAAGAGCAGCACATCCGCTGCTGTTCGCGCTGGGTCTTCTTCCATCGGGATATGCCCTAGATCTTGATAGATAACAGTCGTGCTATTAGGCAGAATTTCCTCAAACTGCGCAGCCACCGACACTGGAATGACTGCATCTTGTGCTCCCCACATAATCAGCGTTGGCTGGTCGAGTACGCTTAGATCTTGTGTCTGACCCCGTTCGTCATTGTACGATCCGGTTCGACCGAGAATCGCGGAGCGGGTGCCTTCGCGCATGATTAGCTCATAGTAACGGGCGATCAACTGGTCATCGACAACGGGTGAATTGTTATAAGCTGAGCGCAGGCCTTGACCGATCAACAGAGCTGGGTCCAAGTTACGAGCTATAGCTTTAAACCAGCCTTGCCTGAGTAAGCTGAAGGCTGTTGGCCCTGACACCTGACCCGGTTCAAGCTCAGCTCGCGCCCAGTGGTTTGGCGGCACCGAATCTACTAGCACCATAGCCCTGACTCGATCGGAGTTTTCAAGAGCGTAGCGCCAAGTAGCGCCTCCACCCATAGAGTTTCCTCCCAGCACGAAGCTGTCCAGTCCAAGCTCGTTTGCCACAGCCTCGATTGCAGCAGTGAATGCCTCAGCGCCGTATTCTTCATTTGGCACTTGGCCTGTGAGTCCGTGGGCAGGGAGATCCAGCGTAACAAGCCGGTAGTTCTCTCCTAGAACCTGAACCCAAGGCTCCCAAGTATGCAGCGATGCCATGGCACCGTGAACTAGCACTATGGGAAGGCCCGCAGATTGGCCTTGGTCTCGGTAATGAATGCGACTGCCGTTCTCTAAGGTAAGAAAATTCGATTGCGAATTCGAATACTTCGCATCGACCGTCGATGCAGGAATATCACCCTCAAATAATAGGACCGACCCGCCAAGAGTGACTACGACAATCACGCCAAAAAACCACTTTAAAAATCTCAAATCACACCTCAATTAGATAGTTAAGCAAGCTGTCAGTATTCTATGATAGTTGCTTTGTCTTGGTTGGGATATAAAGTTGTTGCCGTTGTCACCTAGCTAGGCAACCTGTCGCTTTTTCGTGAGGAGCTTGGGCTTTGTGCCAATAGCGGACGTTAGCGTAGTATTATGAGGCGGCTCGAACGCAGTGGGAGCCGTTTTAGCCAGCTTGCTGGCGACTTAGATGCTTTGTTAGGCGATTGCACAGCAAAATTGATCATGATTATTGTGGAACTATCCGTTTTACATGGATCAAATTAATATAGATAGGTTTACTCTTCTCCATTAGCTTTAACCAATTCGCATCGATTTCAACTACTTTACCCTTAACGGTATCGTGTCCACTCATCTTGTTCATAGATATCCCCATCTCAATCAATACATCTTTCCCCAATAGCTCATTAATCATTTCTAAATCCTCATACTCGAGATCGCAAATATTCAAGTCGAATGCTGACGCTAGCGCTTTCATCGATTGCAGCGAAGCTGTTGCCTCTTTTTCGATCCGCTGAATTGTCCTCAAATTCAGGCCACAAGCTATTGCCAGTTCATCCTGTGTCCAAGCTTTGGCCTTTCTCATCTGTATTACTAGATCAACTTTAACTTTCATTAAATGCCCATGACCTGTTGTGTTCGATGCAATTGCAGAATAAAGGAGCTGCCTGGAATCTCTTACGCATACAATACGTTACGAGTACGAATACCGTACGACAGTTTTATGACATTTCTGGAGAATCGATGAATCACGATAGTTTCACTGAGCTCCTTTAATCGTATAACAATTGAACAACAGAACTTTTGTCAGTCAATAAACAATATCTACCAAAGGGAACTTTAACTGAATCTTTCATCAATTCAATTAGATATTCTCTGTTCCGCTAATTTGTGGCTATTAACAGTGATTACCAATCAGCATTTTCATTAACAAACGTGTCGCGAAAAGCACGCTTTGACCTGATAATCATTAACAGGGTGCTATGACGCGTAATCAGATGTGCTGGGCAGTTGGTCGCAACGGGTACTTAATTTTGGGGAACTAAGCTTAAGGGTTGGTGTTTCTTGAGTTTAGTCGTCTGTCCGCTCTGGTTCGAAAACAGGCAGTCAAATACCCAAAGCAGTGATGTCTTCTTGTTAATTAACTTAAGTAAACTTTGATCGCGTACGGTTCGCGATAGCCACGAGCGATAACATTACCGGTACTTCTACTAGTACGCCTACAACGGTTGCCAGTGCCGCGCCGGAATTCAGCCCAAACAGACTGATTGCGACGGCCACTGCCAATTCAAAGAAATTGGATGTTCCTATTAAGGCGGCGGGTGCTGCAGTGCTAAAGGGAACTCGCCACAAATAGGCCCAGCCATAGGCGATAGCGAATATGCCGTAGCTTTGAATAATTAGTGGAATGGCTATTAATACAATTACCAGGGGCTGGCTCAAAATGGTTTGGGCTTGAAAACCAAACAAGAGAATAACTGTTGCGAGTAGGCCCATGACCGAAAAGGGTTTGACCTTGGCTGAGAAGTTACCGATGCGATCTTCATTTTCAGAGCCGTCGAGAACTTTTCGAGTAAGGTATCCTGCCGCTAGCGGTATTACTACATAGAGCCCAACTGACAGCAATAAAGTTTCCCAAGGCACCACGATATCGGTAACCCCGAGCAAGAGCGCTGTGAGCGGCGCAAAAGCGAATACCATAATGATGTCGTTAATAGACACTTGGACTAGCGTGTAATTGGCATCTCCTCGGACTAATTGGCTCCACACAAATACCATGGCGGTGCAGGGTGCTACCCCTAGCAAAATCATGCCGGCGATGTATTCCTTTGCTGTTTGCGGATCCACTAATCCGGCAAACAGATACTCGAAGAAGAAGATGCCAAGGGCTGCCATGGTAAACGGCTTAATCAGCCAGTTTACGACAAGTGTTATACAAAGGCCCTTTGGTTTTTTGCCCACGTCTTTTAATGAGTTGAAATCTACATTGACCATCATTGGATAAATCATTACCCAGATAAAAACGGCTACCACCAAATTGACGCTAGCGACTTCAAGTGAGGCGACAAACTGAAAAAGACCGGGCAAGAAAGCGCCCAGGCCTATGCCGGTGACAATGCAAAGACCTACCCATATTGATAGATAGCTTTCAAAAAGGCCCATGGGAGACGCGGATCCTGTTTTCATAGCAATTCATTCTCTATACGGTTTTTAAGCAGTTGATAGGTGTCATCAAAGGCGGCGTCGATCTCGACCTCACTGCCCAAGGCTTTGGCTGGGTCCGGAGTACTCCAATGAAGCTTGTTAAAATCACCCAGAAAAACGGGGCAGGTTTCGTTTGCCGCTTCGTCGCAAACGGTAATGACAAGATCAATCTTTTTGTTGGCAAACTCATCCCATGACTTACTGCGTGTCTCACCCATCTCGATACCGTGGCGTTTTAAACTCGCTATCGACTTTGGGTGCACATAGCCGGCCGGATGGCTGCCAGCGCTTACTGCTAAGTATTCGCCCTTGCCGAGATGATTGATGAGCCCTTCAGCGATTATTGAGCGACAGGAGTTGCCTGTGCACAAAACGAGAACTTTTTTCAATTTGCTGCTCCGGCGCTGTTAGTAACTGAGGTATCGGCTGCTGGGCAACAGTTAGATTTAGGCTTTGAAGCAGTGCCATCGATGCTTTTTTTAGTGACTTCTTCGCCTGAAAATAGCTGTACATCCGCCATAGTTTTGTACGCTTCCCAAATTACGCCTGAGGGATCTTTCACCCACGACTTCTCTGATCGGGCGTAGCAGCAAACGTCTTCGCCTTCGTCAAACAGCGCCATATCAGCATTTTTTAGGCGCTCTCGTAGCTGCTCTAACTCTTCGTCCTTTTCTACCTGTATGCCTAAGTGATCAACGCCTGATTTTTCTGTGCGGTTGCTTATAGCAAAATTTACCCTTGGATCATCTAGCATCCATTTTGCATAGTCAGCTTTGGCTTTAACAGGTTCTGCGCCAAATAGCGCGTTGTAGAACTTGATACTGTCGGCGATATTTTCAACGCTCACATTGATGTGCATTCGCTTCATGGTATTGACCTTGGTATAAGCGGTTATGATTAATTTGGACTAGCAAAAATTCTCAAGTTTGATAATTGAGCAACCAGTCTTCTTATTTTCGCTGATATTTGCAAATTCAGAGCTGCAACAGTCCTTCACCATAAAGCCGATTAAGTCTCTGGTGACATCAAAGTTTGCAGTATAGATAACCGAGCGGCCCTCTTTACGGGAAGACACAATACCGGCATTAAACAAGTGGTTAAGGTGGAACGACATTGTGTTGTGCGGCGTGCCTAGGGTTTCACTAAGAACCCCGGCGGCAAGACCTTCAGGGCCCGCTTGAACTAGGAGGCGAAAAGCGCCAAGACGGGTTTCCTGTGATAACGCGTCGAACATGATAGCCGCTTTTTGTATATCCATATGTCCAGACTAGTCGACACTTAGTAAAATGTCAAAACTTATGAGTCAGCTGGATAATTGAAAATACTGGAGGGGACCTTGGCGGCGCTGGCACTTAAACGGTCGAAGAAGGGGGTGTTCTCAGGGTTAAACGACCGCTTACTTTCGAACCACTAGAAATACGCCGCAGGCCATTAGCACTAGTCCGATAAACCGCTGCAGCGTGAACGGATGGTGATTGGCTCCCATCAAAGCGAAATGGTCTATAGCTGCCATTGATAGCAGTTGGCCCAGTAATACAAACGATACCGCGTTGCCGATGCCAAACCGAGGCGCCACCCAGGTGATGCTTAGGACGTAGAACAGGACAAACAGACCACCAAGATAATAATGAATCGGAATGCCAGCTGGAGGCAAGCTAGTGGGGACGCCTTGAGCGATAAGCAAATAACCTGTTGCTGCTAACAAGCCAACGCTAAACAGAATTACCGCTGAATAGGCGGGATTTGCAAGCCTGGAGCCTAGCCCGGCATTAAGAGCTGCCATTATTGGAATACCTATTCCGGCGAGTAGCATCAGTGCGCTATAAAACCCAGGGTGTTGTGGAAAATGGCTCATAAGCTTAACTCAGGCAGTAGGGTGGTTAGTAAACCTTAATCTTAAGGCAGGAGTTCGTCTAGGCATATGCCTGTGCCGTTAAGTTGGCAATCTAAAAGGTCCAGCGCGATATGCAGGCACAATCCAATACCTAAGATTCGTGTGTTCTTCGGGATCAGCAAGACAAGATAAAATAAAATAGGCCATAGGGTGTGCAATGGGTGAAAGCCGATACTGCATCGAGTTGGATCATAGATTGGCACAGCGAGTAAATGATCCGCATCTATAAGCAACCCTAACAGTAGCAGCGCCGTCGTTTTTAGCCAAGTAGAGCGATAAAAAATACCAGCTAACAGGAGAGGTAAAGCAAAATGGAGTGCTATATGAAAAATGGCTTGATCCTGTTTGTAAAAGTTAACTGCTAATTTTTGATAGGAGAATCGAAACTCTTGGCTTAGGTTAGCTAAGGCTGTTTGAAATGGTTAGGGCAGCGATACTTCCGGTAAAGACATAGCTGATACAGATACTCTAAAGCACCGATGCATCGTCGTCTCGGAAGTGCCCGCGCACAAAGGCGGTCTTTGGTATAAACCCTTTTTAACATGCCGTAAACGCCATACAAAGCTATTAAGATCCCAATTTCCCTGAGTAATTCAACGCTTCATTTCTCTTTTGTGTTTATGTTTGTACTTTTAGCTTAAGCATAACCGTTATCCTGTAAACTTCAAATTGTGCTTTGGCGAGTCGCTAGAAAGCCCTTCTGAATCTCCGAACTCCTTGATTTAATTTGTTTTTTGAATCACCATGAGCCTCTAATATGGCAGTTCTCCCGTCCACAAACAAATATAAAAAGCAGTGCTTTGTAATGCGCCCAGAAAACTACTTTGCTGATTTCAAGAGAGCCATAGCCAATGGGAATTTCCAGCTTCTTATTATCGCTAGCCTTATTGCGTGTGGTTTCTTATTTTCACTATTAGGGTGGTCGACCTTCTCAGAGGATGATGCGCACGTTATGAGAGTGTCGATAGAGTCCGGTTGGCTGGAGCCCTATTATAATGGAGATATCTATAAGCAGCTTTCTGCTGCGAATTTCACTCCCGTCGTTCTCACTCTGTTTCACGCAGTACTAGTCATCCTGCCGCTGGGCAGTGTGAGTTTCTTAATCGTCTCAATAGTATTTATGGCTTTGTTTATTGCCTTGGCAGGTGTTCTCGCTCGTGAAATTAGTGGCAGTTCGCGCGGAGCTTGGCTGGCTATGGTGCTAGTTTTCTCCAACCTAGCTGTAGCTACATTGGTGAGTAG
>JBLHTH010000071.1:0-14998 GCA_047627195.1 Pseudohongiellaceae bacterium
GTCGATAAATCGGCTATTAATAGGTAACCATCGCTGTTGAGTAATTGTGAACAATCTACGAAGGTTTCCGCTGGCGAGGGAATGTGGTGTAGGACCATGTCAAAGATTATAAAGTCGTACTTGGGTTTAAGGTTTTTCGCCAGCGCGGTGTCACCCAAAATTAAGTTAACACCCTGCGCGTTGGCATTGATAAGGGTTTGTCGTGACCGCTCCAACATATCGACGGAATTATCTAAACCGGTTAAGTTCTGATATTTCTGCGCAAGCTCTAAAAGCAGTCGCCCTTCTCCTGGCCCGACTTCCATCACGTTGGCATCATGGGCCAAGCCTATGCTGTTTATGACGTCATGCAACGAACCGGCATAGTCATCATGCTTCACAATCAAACCTTGCTGTTCTCGAAGCTGGTGAGCATTTTTATTGAAAAAGTTTACTGAAAGCTGAGAGCGTTCCAGCTGAATTTGATGAACCCTGTCTTGGTGAACTGAGACCAATTCAGTTTTATCCATGTCATCAAAGGCGCCTTTTTTAATTTCTTTGAAGGCATCCTCTTCAGCGATGAAAGCACGGCGGTAAAATATTGAATTGCCTTCTCGACGAGTAGAGACGAGATTGGCATTAGCAAGAATTTTCAAGTGATGACTTAGAGCTGACTGGCGAGTATCTAGAATTTTGCATAACTCTGAGACCCCAAAAGACTCTTTTTTCAACAACCTCAGAATCTGCAAGCGCAAACCATCTGCCAGAGCTTTGTACAAAGGAAGAGATTGCTCCGTTTCGCAGTGCTCACTGCGCGTCGGCAGTTCGCTTATGTGTTTAAGGGAGGCTGAATTTGCCAATGATTTTAGCTCTAAGTCAATAAAGGTGAGGACTCTATCAGTTTGAGGAGGACTTTTCAAATCTATATCAATATATATTGATATAGATAACGACCTGCTAAACGTTGCTTAAACTAGCCCTGAAATTTGATCGCCATGCACGAAAATAGTGCCTATCACGCTAATGCCACGCGAGATAGCAAAGTAAGCAAAATAGACCACCAGCTTGGCGCTGATATTGCTTGGTTATTAACTTATGAGAAAGCAGGCCCTTTTTACTGATGTATTTCTTAGCGTCCTTACTGCGCTGCTAGTAATGATGGGTGTGAGCAACTGAAAGCCTTAATTATTAAGTATTAACTTTGGATCAAAATTTTAGGCCAAAACGATAGACCTTAAGTACTGCCCTTAAGTACAGGTAGCATATTCGTCCTAGGTGCGGGAAAATGCGTCGCCTTAAGCCGACCAGAATGTAAGGCAGACGTCTTTGCAATCATAGTTTGAGACGGTCCGCCCAAATGACATTAAATCAGGAGAGATAACAAAATGGCGGATAACGCTGTGTCTAGAAAACAATGTGCCAATGCCATCAGAGCATTGAGCATGGATGCCGTCCAGAAGGCTAAAAGCGGGCACCCAGGCGCTCCCATGGGCATGGCGGACATAGCTGAGGTGCTGTGGAATGACTACTATCAACATAGCCCCTCTAATCCTCAGTGGTTTAATAGAGACAGATTTGTGCTGTCCAACGGGCACGGCTCGATGCTGATGTACTCTTTATTACATCTGTCCGGATACGATCTCTCAATCGAAGATATTCAGCAGTTTCGTCAATTTGACTCTAAGACCCCGGGTCATCCGGAATACGGTTATACCCCAGGGGTAGAAACCACAACAGGCCCATTAGGTCAGGGTCTTGCAAATGGCGTTGGTATGGCCGTTGCTGAAAAAACCCTTGCCGCGCAATTTAATAGGGAAGGTCATGAGCTTGTTGACCACTTTACCTACGTTTTCGCGGGAGATGGCTGCCTAATGGAGGGCATTTCCCATGAAGTCTGCTCGCTGGCGGGAACCCTGAAGCTAGGCAAGCTGATCGTTTTTTACGACGATAACGGTATTTCAATTGATGGCGAGGTCGATGAGTGGTTTTCTGACGATACCAGCAAACGCTTTGAAGCCTATGGCTGGCAGGTATTGAGTGTTGACGGTCATGACCCTGAGCGACTAAAGCAAGCTATTGATGCCGCTCAAGCCGAATCATCTAAACCGAGCATAATTAGCTGCAAGACAATTATTGGTTTTGGCTCACCCGGTAAGGAAGGCACCGCAGCAACTCATGGGGCACCGCTTGGGGATGAGGAAGTGGCGGCAACGCGAATTAACCTTGATTGGCCACATGGCCCGTTTGTTGTGCCAGAAGATATTAAGCAAGCGTGGGATGCGACCGAAAAAGGATTCACAGCTGAAACAGCTTGGAAAGAAAAACTGGTCAGGTATGAAGAAGAATATCCCGAGCTTGCAATGGAACTTGTAAGGCGTGTGAAAGGACAATTGCCTGGTTATTTTCGAGACAAAGCCGACGAATTCATTGCTAGCTGCCAGGCCTCTAACGACAATATCTCAAGTCGTAAGGCATCTCAGAACACTATCGAAGCCTATGCTTCATTGCTGCCAGAGCTTATCGGCGGCAGTGCAGATTTAACTGGGTCTAACTTAACCAATTGGTCAGGTTCTAGGCCTATCACCCAACAGGCTGATGGCAATTATATTTACTATGGTGTGCGCGAGTTTGGTATGACAGCGATTGCGTCCGGTATAGCGTTGCACGGAGGGTTTATTCCCTACACGGCTACTTTCCTAATCTTTATGGAATATGCCCGCAATGCGGTACGTATGGCTGCACTTATGGGCCAGCAAAGTATTTTTGTCTACACCCATGACTCTGTTGGCCAAGGCGAAGATGGGCCTACCCACCAACCGATAGAGCAATTGGCAAATCTTCGCAGTACTCCAAACATGTCAGTTTGGCGGCCCTGTGACAATGTCGAATCTGCGGTCGCTTGGAAAGCCAGCTTAGAAAATCACAGCGGCCCGACAGCACTAGTCTTTTCTCGGCAGAACTTAGCTCATCAAGCCAGAAGTGCTGATCAATTAAGCAATATTGCTCGCGGGGGCTATATCCTCAAAGACTGCTCTGGTGAACCGGCAGTTATTATTATTGCGACTGGGTCAGAGGTTGAAATTTGCCGCCTAGCCGTTGCGAAACTTAATGAGCAGGGAGTCGCTGCAAGGCTGGTTTCTATGCCAAGCGTCGATCACTTTGAGAAGCAAGATAGCGAATACCAAGAATCGGTTCTTCCAAATTCCGTTCGAGCTCGCTTGGCGGTGGAAGCTGCAGGCGTGGACTATTGGCGCAAATTTGTTGGTTTGGATGGCGATGTTGTTGGGATGAAAAGTTTCGGAGAATCAGCACCCGGAGCTGTGCTCATGGAACACTTCGGTTTCTCTGCCGAAAATGTGATCGCTAAAGCCAAAGATTTGCTATAGCGCCTCAACTTTTTACTATTAGGAACTTCTATGGCATTTAGGATAGCCATCAATGGGTACGGTCGAATCGGGCGCTGCGTTTTGCGCGCGCTTTATGAGTCAAACAATTATTTGGATTTGCGAATTGTCGCGCTAAACGATATTGCTGACCCAAAGACGCTTGCTCATCTGACTCGCTACGACAGTACTCATGGCCGATTTCTTGGCAAAGTCGAAGTAAACGGCGATGCGCTAGATATTGATGGAGACAAAATAAAGCTTTACCGCTCGGCTGATATTTTGGGCCTGCCTTGGTCAGAGCAAGAAGTAGACCTAGTTTTAGAATGCAGTGGCGTTTTCACCGATCGTAGTACCGCCGAGAAACACCTTTCTCAAGGCGCGAAAAAAATGCTGTTTTCTCAACCAGCTGAAAACGATGTCGATGCCACTATTATTTACGGGATAAACCATGAGTCATTGACTGCCAATGATAAGGTCGTATCCAATGCATCGTGCACAACTAACTGTATTGTCCCAGTGCTAAAAGTACTGGACGATAACTTCGGCATCGACTCTGGTGCGATTACCACAATACATTCGGCTATGAACGATCAGCCGGTGATTGATAGTTACCATGACAAGGATTTACGTAAGACTCGCAGCGCGATGCAATCGATTATTCCTGTCGAGACGGCCTTGGCAAAAGGAATAGAGCGAATTCTGCCAAATCTTACAGGCAAGCTAGAAGCTCAGGCTGTTAGAGTGCCGACGGTAAACGTGTCGGCCATGGACCTGTCAATTAACGTCTCCAGAGATACCTCGATTGCTGAAGTTATAGTGGCCATAAAAAATGCGAGTAAAGCGCTGCCGATCAATATCCTTGGGGTTACTGAGGAGCCGCTAGCCTCTTGTGATTTTAATCATGACCCAAGGTCGGCGATTGTCGATTTAAACCAAACTAAGGTGATTAATCGTCGGCTGATCAAGCTATTGGTGTGGTTTGACAATGAATGGGCTTATGCAAATAGAATGCTAGATGTAGCTCAACATATGTGCCGGTTAGGCTAAACAATTTAGTTTTCGTTTTAAAGTTAATAGAAGCAGCAGAAGAACAGGGTAAAGACAATGACATTCCTTAGAATGGAGCAGCTTGAACTAGATCGAAAAAGAGTACTGATTCGAGAAGATTTAAATGTGCCCATCAAGAATGGCAAAATAGTAAACGATACTAGAATTCGTGCGGCCGTCCCTTCTATAAAAGCTGCGATGCAAGCCGGTGCTCAAGTTATTGTCATGAGCCATTTAGGGCGACCTAGTGAAGGTTTGGCGATCTCTGAGCAAAGTGAATTCTCACTCGCCCCGGTAGCGGAGCATCTTAAGCAGCTGCTCAATTGTTCAGTGGCGTTGGTGGAGGACTATCTAGATTCTCCGCTGAAAATAACCGGCGCTAAAGCAGATATTGTTGTTCTAGAAAACGTGCGAGCTAACGTTGGCGAAAAGTCTAACAGTGATGAGTTAGCAAAATACTACGCATCTTTATGTGACGTTTTTGTTATGGATGCCTTCGGAACTGCCCATAGAGCGCAGGCTAGTACCCATGGCGTGGCAAAGTTTGCGGCGACGGCTTGCGCCGGCCCGCTACTCGCAAAAGAACTAGATGCATTAGAGAAGTCGCTTAGAAATCCTAAGCGGCCTATGCTCGCGATTGTGGGTGGCGCCAAAGTATCCAGCAAATTGGAAGTGTTAAAAAGTTTAGCGACAAAGGTTGATCAACTGATAGTCGGTGGCGGCATAGCAAATACTTTCTTAGCGGCAGGTGGCTTTAATGTAGGTAAATCATTGTATGAGCCCGACCTTGTTGAGGTTGCTGCCAAGTTAATGGAGCAAACGCAAATACCGCTGCCTATTGATGTTGTGTGCGCCAAAGAGTTTTCGGAGACGGCGAAGGCCACTATTAAAAACGTATCAGAAATTCTCGATGATGATTTAATCTTAGACATTGGGCCAAAGAGTTCTGCCGCTTTAAGCGAAATAATTAGTCACATGAAAACCATAATATGGAACGGGCCGCTCGGCGTGTTTGAGTTTCCGGCCTTTGCCAATGGTACTAAAGCAGTTGCGACAGCGGTCGCAAATAATAATGGTTTTTCGATCGCCGGGGGTGGCGAGACTATTACGGCGATTGATCAGTTCAAAGTCACAGATTCAATCTCTTATATTTCAACAGGCGGTGGCGCATTTTTGGAGTATGTGCAGGGTGATGAACTGCCTGCAGTGAAAATACTAAATGAAAGAGGCCTTTAGCTTTTAGCTGATTTTGAGTATCAAGATTAATTATTAAATTTGCTAAAATATTTATCAGATTATTTACTAGACAAGCAATTGGACATCTTATTAAGCAATTAATTAGATATTCAATTAGACAGGCAATTAGACATTCAATTTTGAAAGATTATTAGAGGATTAGTCATGGCACTTATTAGCTTAAGACAGTTACTTGATCATGCCGCAGAGCATCAATACGGCGTGCCTGCATTTAATGTGAACAATTTGGAGCAAGTTCAAGCGATCATGGAGGGTGCTAACCAGGTTAATAGTCCAGTAATTCTGCAAGCCTCCGCCGGCGCTAGAAAGTATGCTGGTGCGAATTTCCTCAAGCATCTGATTCAGGCTGCTATCGAAGAATACCCACACGTGCCAATAGTTATGCATCAGGACCACGGTTTTTCTCCTGCTGTATGTCAGCGCTCAATCCAGCTCGGCTTTTCATCGGTGATGATGGATGGCTCGTTAGGAGAGGACGGCAAGACTCCCGCTGACTTTGATTATAATGTTGATGTCACTAAGACGACGGTGGCAATGGCGCATGCCTGCGGCGTTTCTGTAGAAGGTGAAATCGGCTGCCTTGGGTCATTGGAAACAGGCATGGCCGGCGAAGAAGATGGTAGCGGCGCCGAGGGTGTGCTTTCGATGTCTCAGCTTTTAACTGACCCTCAGGAAGCCTCTGATTTTGTAGCAGCAACTGGAGTTGACGCCTTAGCTATTGCAGTTGGCACAAGCCACGGCGCATACAAATTTAGCCGCCCACCAACGGGTGATATTTTAGCGATTGCGCGGATAAAAGAAATTCACGCTAAAATACCTAACACTCATCTAGTGATGCACGGCTCTTCTTCGGTACCGCAAGACTGGCTGGCAGTGATTAACCAATTCGGTGGTGAAATACCCGAGACCTATGGTGTCCCAGTGGAAGAGATTCAGGAAGGAATCAAGTACGGGGTTCGCAAAGTAAACATCGATACTGATTTAAGACTTGCGTCAACCGGTGCCGTGCGAAAATTTCTAGGTGAGAATAAATCAGAATTCGACCCGCGAAAGTTCCTAATTGCATCAACTACGGCGATGAGAAATATTGTTATTGAGAGACTTGAATCTTTTGGCTGCGGTGGACAAACATCCAACATTAAGAAAATTTATACCTTGGATGAAATGTCACAGCGTTATATTGACGGTTTATAGATTGCGCCTAACACGTGAATATACGTTGCTGTATAGGCTGTGAATTAGATGTTAAGTAATAGTCGAGTCGTGTCGAATGTTCACACGCGCTGATGCAGCAGAAATTCGCTGCGGCCTTGGCGAATTAGATTTTACAAGCTCAAGCGCTGAACCTTCAAGGTCAGCGTTTGACGCGTATTTTAAGTTTTATAAATTCGCGCCAAATGTGACCGGAGCAGGGTCCAGTCATACCGCCGGCATTATTCATGCGGCAGGCTTTGATGTGGTTGTTCAGTATTTTAAACCGATAGGTACGATTAGTCTAGGTACTGTTGTTCTACTTCATGGTTATTTGGATCACGCCGGAATCTATCAGCACGTTATCGAACACTGTTTGGCTCAAGGCTTAGACGTTGTGATATTCGACATGCCAGGACATGGCCTGTCTAGTGGAGAGGTTGCAAGCATTGAATCGTTTGACGTGTACTGTAAGGTCTTGTTGTGTTTGTTAGACGCGATGGACAATGCCGAGCTTCCCGGTCCTTGGCACTTACTTGGCCAAAGCACCGGCGCGGCAGTAATGATAGATTGCTTGCTTAAGAACAGGTTTCCCAAGCAATTTCCGCTTACTAAATTTATAGCGCTAGCCCCTCTGCTAAGGCCCTACGCGTGGCAAAAAAGCAGATTTCTTTTTTCTTTAAGCAGGCTTTTTCTCTCTTCAACTAAGAGAAAGTTTTCTGAAAACAGTCATGACCAGAAATTTCTAGATTTTCTAAAATTCGAAGATCAGCTACAAAGCAAACTTTTAATGAGGGATTGGATTCTAGCTATGGTGAAAAACCAGCGGCAGTTCGGATTGGCTGCGGTTAACCAGACATCCCTTCAGATTATACAAGGTACCGCTGATACCACCGTCGATTGGGAATACAATTTAGAAGAGTTTAAAGCAAAGTTTCCCAATCTCCTCATTGAGCAAATACCCGGCGCTCGCCATCATCTAGTGAATGAAAGCGAGGCCTATAGAGGTCAGGTATTTGCGGCTTTAGATAGAGCGCTTGGTTTAATTTAGTTTTTGCCTAGAAAAGCACACGACAGCGAATAGTGCCCGAGACTTTATTAAGCTTCTCCAGTGCAAGCTCACTGTACTTCTGGTCTATGTCCATGACCACATAGCCTACTTCTGCGTTTGTTTGTAAAAACTGCGAACGGATATTGATTCCCGTTTCAGAGAACATGGAGTTGATTTCGGCCAAAACACCAGGCACATTCTTATGAATATGAAGTATGCGGTGGTTATCAGGGTGACCGGGTAAGGTGACTTCCGGGAAATTAACTGAGGTGACGCTTGATCCGTTATCGCTGTATTTTGCGAGCTTCTCACTAACCTCAACCCCTATATTTTCCTGCGCTTCCATGGTGCTGCCGCCAACGTGGGGCGTCAAAATACAATTATCGAATTCGCGCAGTTTAGAAACAAATTCTTCGTCATTGGATTTTGGCTCAGCTGGGAAAACATCAATTGCAGCACCGGCTATCTTTTTATCCGCAAGTGCCGTTGCCAGCGCATCAATGTCCACCACCGTGCCTCGCGACGCATTGATAAGTATGGCCTCTGGGCGCATCCAAGCGATTTGCTTAGCCGCGATCATATTCTGTGTTTGGGGTGTCTCAGGTACGTGAAGACTGATCACGTCGCACTCGCTCATTAATTCTTCCAAAGAATCTAGCTGAGTGGCGTTTCCCAGCGGTAGCTTAGTCATCACATCGTATAGATACACTTTCATGCCCATGCCTTCAGCTAGGACACTCAGTTGAGAGCCAATATTGCCGTACCCTACAATCCCGAGTTTTTTGCCACGGGTCTCAAATGAGCCTTTCGCAGCTTTTTGCCAAACTCCTCTGTGCAGAAGGGCGTTCTTCTGTGGGATTCCCCTTAAAAGCAGTATGGATTGCCCGATGACGAGTTCGGCGACACTTCGGGTATTGGAAAAAGGCGCATTAAAGACCGGAATGCCCCGAATTAGTGCGGCATTGAGGTCAACCTGATTAGTGCCAATACAAAAGCAGCCCACCGCGAGTAATTTATTAGCCGCTTGGAATATTTCTTCGGTTAGCTGGGTTCGAGACCTAATACCAACAAAATGGACCCCGGCAATCTTTTGTTTAAGCTCTTCGGTACCAAGAGAGGTTTTTATACTCTCAACATTGGTATAGCCGGCTTTTTCCAGACTGCGAAGAGCGCTTGGGTGCACGCCTTCGAGGAGGAGTATCTTTATCTTATTTTTTTCAAAGGAAGTGGGGTTCATTATCATTGGGAAATTATTCAGTGATTGAGTATGTGATTAGTTGTTAACTATGTGGCTTTTTCTTACCGATTGCCCGGGCCACTACAATAGTAACAGTTAGGTGTATTCCTAATGCAATTGCCGCTAGTCAAGGCCTGCTCAAAAAGCTGGCGCATGGTAACATATTCAAAGTCGCCATTGGGTTGATTCAAGCTTTTTGACCGGATTCGAAATGTTTAGAAGCTGCAGCAACCTGCCCATTAATTGATCTGGAACGTGTTAACTATGAATTGCTCGGAAACGGAGCTGTTAGCCAAACTAACTGACATTGTAGGAGTTGACTGGGTTAAAACCAGTGAATCAGACAAGCAAAACTACGGTAAAGACTGGACTAAGGCCTTTGCAGCGGACCCAATCGCTATTGTGTTGCCAAACACTGTAGAAGATGTCCAATCTTTGGTTTTGTTAGCCAATCAAGAAGAATTCGCGCTGGTGCCCTCTGGAGGCCGTACCGGGCTTAGCGGCGGCGCAGTGGCCATGAACCAAGAAGTCGTCGTGGCATTCGATCGAATGAACCAGATACTGGATTTTAGTGCCAGTGATAGGCAAGTGGTGTGCCAGCCTGGGGTCATTACTGAACAGCTTCAGCAGTATGCGCAGGATAAAGGCCTGCTCTATCCGGTTGACTTTGCTTCGTCCGGGTCTAGTCAAATTGGCGGCAATATCGCCACAAATGCTGGTGGTATTAAAGTAATACGCTATGGCATGACCAGAAATTGGGTGGACGGCTTAAAAGTCGTTACCGGTTCTGGTGAGCTTCTCGATCTAAATAAAGGCTTGGCAAAAAATGCCACCGGATATGATTTTCGACATTTGTTTGTCGGCTCTGAAGGAACGTTAGGGTTTGTGGTTGAGGCTACAATCGGCCTGTGTAGCCAAGCAAGAGATCCGAGCGTGTTACTGCTGGGTGTGAATGATATGCAGTCGACCATGCCGGTTTTGCAATTATTCAGAGACAAGCTCAGTCTCACAGCCTTTGAATTTTTCTCCAACAAGGCACTGACTCACGTTATCGCAGAAAAAGGACTGCAAAAGCCCTTTGAAAGCCAGACAGAGTTCTATGTGCTAATCGAATTTGAAAACAATACAGAAAAAGATCTTGAGACAGCAATGACCTTGTTTGAGCAAAGCATGGAGGAAGGCTGGGTTCTTGATGGCACTATTAGTCAAAATTTAAATCAGGCTAAAAGCCTTTGGCGCTTGCGTGAGGATATTTCTGAAACCATTTCGCAGTTTACTCCCTACAAAAACGATATCTCGGTCAAAGTTGCAAGAGTTCCAGAATTTTTAACCGAAGTTGACGAGCTTGTGAGTAAAGCCTACCCAGATTTCGAAATTATATGGTTCGGACATATCGGAGATGGCAATGTTCATCTGAACATTCTAAAACCCGAAGCCATGGCAGCCGCCGAGTTTTTTGAAGAATGCGGTAAGGTGTCTAGTTGGGTGTTCGAAATAGTGAAAAATTATGACGGCAGCGTGTCTGCGGAACACGGGGTGGGTTTGCTTAAGAAGCCTTATCTACACTACTCGCGATCCGCTGCAGAGTTGGATTTTATGCGTCAGATAAAGCGGGTGTTCGATCCAAAAAATGTTATGAACCCCGGCAAAATATTTGATTAGTAGCCAATAAAGTTGGCTTTCACTTAGGTCGGTTTTTCAGTAGGAATGGCCTGTAAAAACCGTCAAGTTAGTTACAATTTGCGACAATAATTGTTTCCATCTGAAATATTATCGGCGTACACTAATTTTTCGATCGTAGCTGATCGACATCTTGCTAGTCTGGTAATTTGATTAACTTTATTAATAAGTACGAGTGAAATATGTCAGAGTCAGTAGAAGGTACGGTTAAGTGGTTTAATGACGAAAAAGGTTTTGGATTCATCGAGCAAGAAGGTGGAAAAGATGTGTTCGTTCACTTTAGCGCCATTAACGGTTCAGGTAGAAAAACCTTGCAAGAAGGCCAAAAGGTAACGATGGACGTTACTCAGGGCCAGAAAGGTCCGCAAGCTGAAAACGTAAACCCTATTTAAGACCTGTTGTTCTGGGATCTGTCGTTGGAGATGTTGGTTAAAAGAAATCTCTGCAGACTTATTTTGGAAAGCTTTCATAGAGAAATCTTATTGCGGATGTTGCTGTAGGCATTAGTTGTAGGCATTAGTTGTAGGCATTAGTTGTAGGTAATAACTGAAGGCACCGACAGGGCAGCGGTTAGTAAATAGGTAGTCGGCCAGATAAGCCAAACCAAAGAAGACTCTGTAATATACAGAGCCTCCAGATTTCTTTTGTGTTTTAAAACGTCAACCTGATATTAAAGCACTGAGTCAGCCCCGCCCCCACTAGATCTAGTCCCTGTGTTTAGCTGTAATTTTCTTAGCTCCGTCTTGGGTGCCAAGAATTAGCAGGTCTGCAGGTCTCGCGGCAAATAAACCATTGGTGACAACACCAGTAATTTGATTTAAATCAGATTCAAGTTTTTTCGGGTCTAGTATTTCCAAATTGTAGATATCCAGAATGTGATTTCCGTTATCAGTAACGCAGCCCTCGCGGTAAACGGGATCGCCGCCAAGCTTTACAATTTCTCTACCAACGTGGCTTCTAGCTAAGGGAATAACTTCAACTGGTAATGGAAATGCTCCTAAGGTTTTAACTAATTTCGATTCATCCGCAATACAGATGAACTCTTTAGCCGTGGCGGCAATAATTTTTTCTCGAGTGAGCGCCGCCCCTCCTCCCTTGATCAATTGCAGGTGATGATTAGCTTCGTCGGCACCGTCAACATAGACGGCAACATCGCCGGCAGAGTTCAGATCGATAACCGGTATATTATGTGCTTTTAAGCGATTGGCAGACTCTTCTGAACTTGCGACAGTTGCATTAATATCGGTGCTAAGTGCAGCTAGTTCATCAATAAAATAGTTTGCGGTTGAGCCAGTACCAACCCCTATAATCATCTTCTCATCGAACATGTTTTCAACTATTTCAAATGCGGCGCGTGCCACTTGTCTTTTCAACTCATCTTGTGTCATTTGTGATTTCCCTCAATATTTTGTGTCGCTATGCTCTCGCCCATTCTAATTGCACTGCCAGCTTTCAGCTGCGGGGAAAGACTGATCGCGTTTTCCTGAAAAAGTAAAATTGCTGTAGAGCCTAGTTTAAATCTACCCATCTCTTCACCGATATTAAGATCGACGGAATCAAAACCTTCTTCGTTGACTATTGTTTTGTTTGCATTTGGGGCAACGCCTCCGGACCAAACTGTTTCAATTCCTGCCACAATCATAGCACCCACCAGAACCAGCGCCATCGGGCCAATAGCAGTGTCAAAATAACATACGAGACGTTCATTTCGAGCAAATAAATCAGCTACTGACTCGGCCGTTTTTTGATTAACCGAAAACAGTTTTCCGGGAACATAGGTCGTTTTTCGGAGTTTACCGGCAATGGGCATATGAACACGGTGGTAGTCCCGTGGTGAAAGATAGATCGTTGCAAAGCTGCCATTGACGAAAACTTTTGCTTCCTCAGGGCTGCAGGCTAGCAGCGATTCAACCGAATAGTGCCGACCTTTAGCTTGTACAATCGTCAGCTCGTCAATAGCGCCAAGCTGACTAATTGCCCCATCCGCGGGGCTCACAATAGCGCCAGAGTCTTTACATATCGTTCTCGCTTCAGGTTTAAGAGCACGAGTAAAAAACGCGTTAAAGTTTTCAAACTCAAATGGGTCTTCTATCAATGCTTCAGATAAATCCACTTGGTAGCGTTTCTTAAACCAGCTGATAAAAGGCTTTCGAAATAACTTACTTTCGGCCGCCCTGCCGACAATTCTCGAAAATAGATGTTGGGGAGCAATGTGCTGAAAGATTATAAATAGCGATGGCATGAGAGTATCTAATTTAGGGTTCTAATTTAAGGTTCGATGGGCGTGTCAGGGTGGTTTCCCCACTCAGACCATGAACCATCATAGGCAAAAATATTTAAACCTAGTGCTTTGCCCACAAGGTAAGTTAAGCCTGACCGGTGATGGGTTTGGCAATGGGTAATAACGGTTTTACTTGCATCTATCCCGATGTCAAATAGCTGTTTAGAAATTTTTTCTAACGGCTTCAGCCGCAGACCGTTGTTTGTGTCCATCAACTCTAGCCAGTCTAAATTTACGGCGCCGGGTATATGTCCATTTCTTAGTGCGGTGATCTTAACGCCGTCATATTCTTCTTTAGCTCGGGCATCCCAGACCACAACATTGTCACGGCTTATCTGCTCAACGATTTGCTTTAAGGTAACTATTAGGGATGAATTAATCACCGCTTTGTACGCGCAGGCTACTGCAGGCGATGTGATGGTTTCAATGGCAAGATGAGAATCCCGCCAGGCGATTAACCCGCCATCGAGGTAGGAATAATTTTTGTGGCCAATCACATCCAGCGTCCAGATTAACCTACCTGCCCAGCCGCCCCCTTCGTCATCATAGACGACAACATGGGAGGAGTCCGACAAGCCAGTTCCTGAAAACAAGTCAGTTAGCGCATTCTCGCTCGGTATTTTGCCTACAGCCGGCTTTATGCCACAGACCAGCTCAGAGGGTAGGATTAACCTAGAGCCAGGAATATGACCGGCATCAAATACCGCCTGAGAACATACCGCAATGATTAAGAGATCCGGGCTGTCGAGCCGCAGAGCCAACTGATCTGCCTGAACTATTATAGGTAACGCTAAGTGCGAAGCTGAGGGATCAGTTACGGAATTAGTTAAGGATTCAGTCGTCATCAGTTTTCTATAGCTTGCGTAATTTAGAGCAGTATAAAGGCTATGAGCGTGATTGGATAAATCAATTGCCAATGCTCTGAAAAATTTGAAAGTAATTACCTAATCTTTCTGGTGATACAAGGCCATCTTCAACCGCGGCCAGAATCGCGCACTCAGGCTCACTTTGGTGGGCGCAGTCTCGGAATTTACACAGGCCTTTTAATGCGCGGAGCTCTCGATATCCGTTTATGAGCTGATTTGGCTCGATGTGACCGAGATTGAACTCTCTTATGCCCGGTGAATCGACAAGATCAAAAGACCCGAGATGGAACAATCTAGCCGTTGTAGTTGTGTGCGTCCCTTTCTCTTTACCAATTGATAGTCGGCCTACGGCGGCGCTGTCTTGACGGCTTAGGCTATTGACCAAGGAAGATTTTCCGACGCCGGACTGACCTACAAGCACTGTGGTTAGCCCTGCAAGTTCGGATTCTAGCTGCGCCATTCCAGCGCCTGTGCTGGCAGAGACTCGGTGAGTGTTGTAACCAATACTTTCGTATATGGACATCATATTGTCAATGTGACGTCTGTTTGTCTCGCTAACCAGATCGGATTTGTTTAGCACGACAATTGGGTCTAAGTTGAGAGATTCAATTGCCACTAAATATCGATCGGTAAGGTTCATGAATGGTTCGGGTAAAACGGCGATGACGACTAACACCTTGTCGATGTTGGCAGCGACCGGCTTAATCAGCCCTTTGAAACCGGGTCTCGCGAAAACATTATTGCGAGGCTCGGCGGATAAAATGACTCCAGTGTCCTGACTGTCTAATTGAAAGCGAACCCGGTCGCCGGTGACCAGCCTTGGCAGATTGGCACGCTGGAAGCAGCGCACTGTTTGATTCTTCAGGCTCCCTTCTAATGGCTCGATCTCTAACTGTTGACCAAAATGACTGATAACCAAGCCCTGCAACGTAGGGACAGCTTCACCTTCAACAGGCGTGCCTGCCGATTCGGTAAGTTGATTGGCTGAGATTCTCACTTGCTGCTGCTTAGTGAGTTTGCGCT
>JBLHTH010000072.1:0-14974 GCA_047627195.1 Pseudohongiellaceae bacterium
GAGAATGATAGAGGATACAGGTCCGTGAGGCAAATTGAATTCGACCTAAAGCTATGTTTTTTCAGCTTATTCAGACAGCGCGATGAATTCTTCTTCTTTTATGCGTCCTTTCGGGAAGTTGCCTGACTTCCAATACGCCCTTGCTTGCTCAGTATCACACGCAGCGCTGTAGGGATGACACCAATGGATACGCTGCTCGCTTCCTTCCATGGCGGCCCTATGGCCTGTCGTTGCCGTGAGATTGGCTGAGCAGATCTCTCATTATCAACCAATGAGCTAAAAATCAGACAAAACTTTACATCGCTGGCCCTGCGCTTAGGGATACGCGCTTCTAGAGTAACGTTTGGGCTAAGGATTTTTGGCTTGGGCAAGTAGCAAGACCGGACGGTTATTGCTATTGAAGTCATAAAAAATGGAGCGGGAAACGAGATTCGAACTCGCGACCCCGACCTTGGCAAGGTCGTGCTCTACCAGCTGAGCTATTCCCGCGTCTGAAGACTTATTATGCTCGCTTTTTTGAGCTGCCTGCAACTAAGATTTACTCTTGATTGCATGCTAATGGTCAGTCTTCTTGGTACTTGAACCTAGCTGGTCCAAGAGAGGCGTGTATTCTAATGACTGGACCGTTCAAGTCAACAGGAAGCTGCATAAATCATTGAATATTTTGCCTTTATCGAGATCTTTAAGTCCGGATTAGGCCTAACTCTCGCTTGTGGGCCTCTGGTTGACCTTTAATTTACTTTTGGCTTACCTTCTGGCTTACTTTTAGCTGCCTGAATCAGCCACGGGAAAAAGCACATCCCAAGCCTTCTGAAAGTACAATCCCATGGACCAAAGACTAAGCCCTGCTGCCAAATAAGTACCGGCGTAGCCCAGCTGTAAAATCCACAATGGATAGTCGTCATTTGCTAGCAGTAAGGCACTGATTGCGATCATTTGTACCGTGGTTTTTAACTTGCCAGTAAAGGCCACTGCAACGGCAGCGCGTTTATCCTGAGTGGCCATCCATTCGCGCAATGCTGACACCAAGATTTCTCTGGCGATAATAATTACAGTTGCCGTCAGGATAAGCGGGTATACGCTTACCAGCATAACTAACACGCCGGCAATCAGGAGCTTGTCAGCCACGGGATCAAGAAAGGCGCCAAACTCTGAGGTTAGATTAAGTCTGCGGGCCAAATAGCCGTCTAGCCAGTCGGTAAAGCTGGCAATGCCAAATACAGCTGCTGCAGCTAAATGGGCATGTTGAAAGTCGGCAAGATAGATGGCGATGACAACTGGTATCAATACTATTCGGGAACAAGTGGCTAAATTGGCTGCATTCATTGGCGTTTCACTAGCGGGCTGGCATCTTCAAATTCGATGGGGTTAAGAGTCACTCTAATTCTGTTGCTTGTGCTTGGCTGTTCTTATTCTTCTTCGTAGCCTGCAAGTGGCTATTCAATCAACACAATACCTTAGCTAGCGCCTCTGATGCTAAGTATTGTGTAAGTGTCCATAGATGTTTTCGGCCAGTTTCTTACTTATACCAGTGACTTTCGCAATTTCTGCTTCGCTGGCGTTTTTAATGCCCTGCTGGCCACCAAAGTATTTTAACAAGTCTCGTCTGCGTTTGGGCCCTAAACCTGATATTTCTTCCAACGGCGACACCTGCCTAGCCTTGGCGCGTCTGGCCCTGTGGCCGGTGATAGCAAATCTGTGAGCCTCATCTCGCACTTGCTGCAGCAAATGCAGCGCCGGTGATTCTGTAGGCAAAGCCAGTTCGCGGTAGCGCTCCCCGCTCTTCAAAAACAGAGTCTCCTGCCCTGCCCGCCTACTAATGCCCTTAGCAATACCCAACAGCAATATCTCCGGCAGCTGAAACTGCTCTAAAACATTATGTGCTTGAGTTAACTGGCCCTTGCCGCCGTCGATTAGCACTACGTCGGGAATTTTAGCCTCGCCCTTGGCAAGCCTAGTGAAACGGCGCTTAAGCACCTGATCCATCGCCGCATAGTCATCCCCTGGGGTTATGTCCTTAATATTGAAACGCCGGTAATCACTTTTTACGGCGCCGTTTTCATCAAACACGACACAAGAACCTACGGTCCCTTCACCTGACGTATGGCTGATATCAAAACATTCAATGCGGCTAAGAGCGTTTTCTTTGCCGAGTGCATCTTGCAGCATGGTGAAGCGCTGGTGAATATTTTGTTTGTTGCTGATGTGCCCCTGCAGCGACTCTTTAGCATTAGTTAGAGCAAGCTCCAGCCATTTTGAGCGATGTCCGCGCACTCGCATCGACAGCTTAACTTTGCGGGCTGCCACGTAGCTCAGCGCCTCTTCTAATTCCTTACCGTCTTCTAAAACTTTAGGCACGATGATCTCGGCAGGAATGCTAGCGGCCTTTTCATCAGCTAAATAGGCCTGAGATATAAACGCCGAAATCACTTCTTCATTTGAATCAGCCAGCTGAAATTTGGGGTAGAAGCTTTTGCTGCCAATAATGCGCCCTGCTCGTGCGTAAATAACATGAACACAGACATAGGGCTGGTTGAATTCAGCAGCAATAATATCAGCATCAGCGCCTTGATTAGCCACATATTGCTGTTCTTGAATTCTGCGTAGACCAACAATCTGATCGCGAAGTATTGCAGCGCGTTCAAAGTTCTCTGATGCAGCAGCTGATTCCATGCTGTCGGTTAGCTCTTTTGTTAATACATTGCTTTTACCTTGCAAAAAAAGCGTCGAGAAATGCACATCCTTTGCATAATCCTCTTTTGAAATCATATTCACACAAGGGCCCGTGCAGCGCTCTATTTGGTACTGCAGGCAGGGTCTGGAGCGATTTTTAAAATAACTGTCCTCACACTGGCGAACCCTAAATACCTTTTGCAGAATCTGCAGGGTCTCGCGGGTGGCATTGGCGGACGGGTAAGGTCCAAAAAACCGGCCGCTGCGTTTGCGACTGCCGCGATAAAAAGACAGGCGGGGAAAGTCATCTTTATCAGACAGCATGATGTAGGGGTAGGATTTGTCATCGCGCAGCATTATGTTGTAGGGCGGGCGCAGTGTCTTGATTAGGCTCTGCTCTAACAGCAGCGCTTCCGTATCACTATTGGTGACAGTCACTTCTATCGATTGAATTTTGGCCACCATGGCCATGGTTTTAGTCGTCAGTCCCGAGGCGCGGAAATAGCTGCTAACGCGGTTATGCAGATTGCGGGCCTTGCCCACGTAAATCACATCTCCCGCCTTGTTGATCATGCGGTAAACACCCGGGCGCGAGCTTAACGTGGCTAAAAAATGCTTAGAATCAAATTTAGCAGGCACAGCCTCTTCGGCGCTGCCGTCTAGCGCAGGTTCATTGGTGGGTTCTGTTGTTTTTGACATGTGACAGCCGCAAGAAGCCGCGCTGGTCGGCTACTTAAAGTCCAAGGATACAATCCTAAGAGGGTTTCGAAAACTTTAGGGCTGGGAGGTTAGCGGATACGGCGGCTAGGCTCAACTGGCAACTAGCCCAACTCTGGGCATAGAATCACCAAAGTCGTTGAGATCATCAGATAAACCGAACTTTACTGCAAGAATTGTCAGTTCAACGTCACTGTGAATGCCAAGCTTTTCAAAAAGACGATAGCGGTAGCTGTACACCGTCTTTGGGCTTAGCTGCAAAAACTCTGAAATTTGACTGACTTTCTTGCCGTCGGTAAGCATCTGCGCAATTTGAAGTTCGCGCCTGGATAACTTATCAAACAAAGGCTCTTGGTTCCGATTAAAAGGATCCAAGGCCAAACGGATCGCTGCATCGGCAGTTACATAGTGCTGACCTTCGTAAACCACTCGAATAGATTTAAGCATTTCTTCAACACCAATATTTTTGGTGATAAATGCTTTGGCGCCAGAGCGCAGCATCTGAGAAGGGATAATGCCGCTTGTCACGGACGACATCGCGATCACTCGCAACTTTGGGTGGTTCTTCAACAGCCTCAAGGTTGCCTCGATGCCACCTATGCCGGGCATACGAGCATCCATTAAAACAATATCAGGCACTAGAGTTTCGCAAATTTGTAAGGCTTCTTCACCTGTGGCGGCTTCGGCAATAATGCGCATATCTATTTCGTCATCAATCATTCTAGCCAAACCTGTACGCACCAGTTTGTGATCATCGACGATAACGACAGTAATTGGTTTAAGCGGGTTAGGGATCATATTGCAATTTTCTCTTACCTCTTCAGCACTGGGAGTTGAAGTTAAACTCCCTAAGAAATCAAATGAACATACTTGGTACAGTCAATTTGTATCATAGGGGTTTTAGGTGCACAAATTGGGATGGATAAAACGGGAACTGGGTCACAGTTTCTCTAAATATAGTGCGCTGGGGTTGGAAAACATTGGGGGCGGGGCAGGAGCTGCAGGTATTTTTGCAGTAGAAAAGTTCTCAGCTCAAATTAACCGCACCTCACTGTCCAGAATAATTCCAAAGCGCTTTAAGACCGAACCAGCCATCTCCTGGGCCAATAAGACAATGTCTTCGCCTGTTGCATTGTGAGCATTAACAATCACCAAGGCATGCTCCTCGTGGACCCCTGCCCCTCCTTTACGTTTGCCGCGCCACCCAGCTTGATCTAATAACCATGCAGCGGGAATTTTAACCAGTCCCGGCTCGCTAGCGTCAAAACAGGGTATATCCGGAAATTCTTTTTTTAACGTCTCTACCTTTGCTACTGATACCAGCGGGTTCTTGAAGAAACTGCCCGCGTTGCCTAGCTTTTCTGGATCAGGCAGTTTACTGCTGCGTACCCGGCAGACAGCATCAAAAACATTCCTGTTAGTGATTTCCGCGAAATCACGCCCTGCAAATTCAGCCAGTAACGCGCCGTAACTAATGTTAGGTCTATGCCTGATGGCTAACCGCAGGGTCAACCCCAAAACAATTAAGTGCCGGGCATCGGGGTTTTTAAATAGGCTGTCGCGGTAGCCAAATTTGCAATCGCTGTGGCTAAGCTCACGCTCTTTGCCCTGTTTCTCGTCATAAACGCTTACCGAAGCTACAAACTGTTCTAGTTCAACGCCATAGGCACCGATATTTTGAATCGGTGCGGCGCCCACCGTCCCAGGAATTAAGGCCAAATTCTCCAATCCATAGAAACCATGATTGGTGCAGCTTTCAACAAATTCATGCCAGTTCTCGCCGGCGGCTACTTTTACCAAGCCCTTCCTGTTAAGCCACTCTATGCCTTTAATATTGATTCGAATTACTAGGCCCAGATAATCGGCAGACAGAAGGATATTGCTGCCCCCGCCTATCACCAACACGGGTATTTTAGAGGCTGCGCCAAACGCGAGGGCTTCTTTTAACTCATCGAGGTTTGTCACTTCACAGAAATGAGCAGCGCTGGCATGCACCCCGAAGCTGTTATAGGGCGCCAGATCAATGCCATGATGGATGTCTAAATGAACGCTCACTGAACTGTCCCACGCTTAAAAGAAGGTGTGAATTTAGGTGAAGAATTAGCTGTGAATCCAGCTGAAAACTCGTGAGTAACAACGTGATCTAACAAGCTCTGACAGGCCTGCTCAACTAAATCTAACACCAGCTCAAAGCCATCCTCGCCGCTACCAAATTCGCCACTGTCATCCTGCATACTATAATAAGGGTCTGGTACGCTGAGCCGTTGTGAATTTGTAAAGCTCAATAGCAGTCTAAGTTTGGACTGGTATTGAGGCGGGCATTTAGACTGCATAACACTCAGATTCTCAGCATCCATGGCCAAAATGTAATCAAATTGTTCATAGTCGTCACTGCTTACCTGCCTTGCTACTTGCTTAGAAAGATCAAAGCCTCTTAAAGAGGCCGCGGCAATAGACCTCGGGTCCGGGCTTTTACCAATGTGGTAGTTAGCGGTGCCTGCTGACTCGACCAGAATCTTCTCACTGAGGCCATTGCCAGCGACCAAACTTTCAAACACTCCGTGGGCGGTTGGCGAGCGACAAATGTTGCCAAGGCAAACCATTAGGACGTTGAGCTTCCGCGCAGGGGCTTTTGCCTTTACTTCCACCTTTGCTGTCACTTTACCTTTCTCTAGGTAGGGCGCCATAGACTTAACTTAACTATGCCTCATTAAAAACTGGCGCACACCTTCGAGGTCTCGCTCAGTGTCCACACCTGGGGGAATTGGCTGCGACGACACCTCAACATGAATTTTGACGCCGTTATAAAGCGCTCGCAGCTGTTCAAGCTTTTCTGATAATTCGAGCTGTGCCACTGGCCATTTAATAAACTGATTTAGCACTTCAACGCGGTAGGCATAAAGGCCAATGTGACGGTAACAATTTCTAGCAGATACGCTGGCGTTGTAAGGCAAAGTGCAGCGGCTGAAATACAAGGCAATGCCGTTTTTATCGAAGACTACCTTGACCGCATTGGGGTCTGTTATTTCGATTTCATCAGCAATGGTCTCACACAGAGTTGCAATGCCAATATTTTTTTTGGCGACTATATTAGCAGCAACCTGATTAATCACCTCTGGCGGGATAAGCGGTTCGTCACCTTGCACGTTAACCACAACATCAGACGCCGACAAACCAATCAAGCTAGCCGCTTCTTGCAAGCGGTCAGTGCCAGAGACATGGCAATCAGATGTCATCAACACCTTGGCGCCAAAGTTCTCAGCTGCCGCTTGAATTCGAGAATCATCGGTTGCGATATAGACCTCCTGAGCGTCACTTTTAAGCGCTTGCTCGTAGGTATGCTGCAGCAGTGGTTTGCCCATCAAATCCAACAATGGTTTGCCCGGCAATCTGGTTGCAGCATATCTAGCCGGAATGATTACGGTAAAAGACACTAGAGCTTTTCTCTCTCTTGTAACGTAATCTCACGGGCCTCATTGGTTAGCATAACCGGCACCCCATCACGAACAGGAAAAGCAAGCGCATCAACTTTGCACACCAGCTCATCTTTGCTTCTATCAAAATGTAATTCACCCTTGCACAATGGGCAAACAAGAATACTTAAAAGTTTTTTATCTAACATATTATTCGCCCTGCAATTAGTTTCAGCGCACCGCTAATATTTAAGCGGCGGACTTGGCTTTTAATAACTTCACTACACCATCAACAAAATCATCCGGCAATGTTAACACTACCTTCAAAGTCCAAAAATTTGGTTTCGCAAACTCTTCGCATTTAATAGCGTCTTTTTCTGTCATTACGACCGGCTGAAATTCATCGAGTTTAAGTTGCTCAAAGTCTGTTTTGGAGAAGCTATGATGATCTGGAAACGGATAGCGCTCAACTTGATAGGACAGCGTTTCAAGCAAGTTGAAAAATCGTTCTGGATTACCAAGGCCGGTCACAGCCTGAAGTCGATTACCCATGTTAAACGGCGCGCCAGCAAAGGGTTTTTTCTCGCCGCTTTGCTGATTTATAAAAACTGTGGGCTGTAACTCTAAAACCCCTAACTCAGCAAATGGCTCCAGCTTTGCCTTGGCTGCAAGTGTTTGTTGCTCGGTCAAACTATCAACGCCGTTGAGTAAAATAAAATCAACCTCTCTCAAGCGTTCAACAGGTTCACGCAGTGGCCCCGCCGGAAAAACCTTTTCGTTCCCAAACATGCGCTGGCCATCAACAACAGCCACCTCAATAGTGCGCGGCAGGTTGTAATGCTGCAAGCCGTCATCGCTCACCACCACATCAACATCAAAAGCATCTATGAGGTGGGCGTAGGCCCCATCTCGACGCGGGTCGACCACTACCGGCACGCAACACAGCTGCGCTATTAGCTTAGCTTCATCACCGCTTTGCGTCACCGGCGTGTTTTTGTTAACGCTCAAGGGCACATCCTGTGCGTCGCCGCCGTAGCCTCGGCTTATCACACCGGGCTTATAGCCACGGGCTTTAAGACTATCAATCAATGCAATAACAACCGGAGTTTTGCCGGTGCCACCGGCGCTGATATTACCGATAACAATTACTGGCACAGATAACATAATCCGATTTGGGTTTGACTCAAGTTTTGTCCGGCGAGATTTTGCCAAAAACATAAATAACGCAGATAGCGGCACAAGTAACATTAGCCAAGAGGATTTTTTATGCCATGATTTTTCTAAAAAGTTCATTACGGCTAGACAGAATCGTTATCGGAAAACTGAATTCGATGTAGTTTCGAATAATGGCCATTGAGCTTAAGCAGCTCGTTGTGTGTGCCAGACTCAATGATTTTTCCCTGGGCCATAACCAAAATTAAATCAGCATTTTCTATGGTCGAAAGTCGATGAGCAATCACAAACGTAGTTCTACCTTTAATTAATGTTTTCAGCGCATCTTGAATATGCTGCTCAGATTCTGAATCCAGCGCTGATGTCGCTTCGTCCAAAATCAATATTGGGGCATCTTTAAGCAATGCTCTAGCTATGGCAATTCGCTGACGCTGGCCGCCTGACAATAATTTCGCATCGTCACCCACATGGGTATCCAGCCCCAACTCTAGCTCTGAAACAAACTCCATGGCATGGGCATTAGTCGCCGCTTCAACCAAGCGGTCAATATCAGTATCGTAAACACCGTAAGCTATATTCTCTAAAATTGTACCGTTAAAAAGAACCACATCCTGAGTCACTATGGATATTTGATCCCGCAGGCTTCTAAGTTTATAGTCCCGAATCGGCACACCATCCAGCTTAATTGAACCTTCACAGTATTCATAAAAGCGTGGTATTAAATTTACCAAACTAGATTTACCGCTGCCAGACTTACCCACCAGCGCAATAGTTTGACCCGGCTGGACCGTAAAACTCACATCATCGAGCGCCACCGCGCGGTCGTCGTAAGCAAAGCGCACCGCTTCAAATTCAAACTTTCCGGCCGCCCTATCAACTTCAAAGCTGCCGCTATCTATCTCACTGTCCTCATCAATGAGTGTGAAAATACTTTGTGCCGCAGATATCCCACGTTGGATTACTGCGTTGATTTGAGTCAATTGCCTAATAGGTTTAGCAAGTTGAGCAGACGCACCTATGAAGGCGACAAAATCTCCGGCTGTCTTATCCTCAAAAAAGCTTGGCGACATAGCCAACCAAACCAAAAACGCTAATGCCATTCCAACAATCAACTGCACGATTGGCGCACTGGCAGCGCGGATAAATGCCATCTTCATGTTTTGTGCGCGAGTGCGTTCGCTCGCGGCAATGAGTTTCTCAGAGACAAATCTGTCGGCGTTAAACGTTCGAATAACCCGGTGACCTTTAATCGCTTCTTGGGTAATTTGAGTCACGTCACCCATAGAGTCCTGAATACGAGTACTGTATTTCCGAAATTTCTTAGAGGTATAGCTAACGATCTTACCCACCACCGGCCCAATAACAATAAAAGCCAGAGTCAACTGCCAGTCTATGTAGATTAAAAAGGCCAAAAGCCCAATCACCGTTAGGCCTTCTCGAAACACCACCGCTACCGCATCACTGGCCGCTGCCGCGACCTGAGTAACATCATAAGTAAGTTTTGAGACCAATCGCCCGGAATTACTCTTATCAAAATAGCTGGAGGGTAAACGCACCAAAGTTCGAATCAACTCGCCGCGCAGGCAGTGCATAATGTAATTCGCCAAATGTGCCATCGAATACCCGCCTAAAAAGCCGCCAATACCGCGCACAATAACAATAGCAATTAGGGCAAGTGGACTTAATATTCTAAGGTCGGTGTAATTTTCAGCCTCGATGGCATCAACAGTCCAACCCAGCCAGGCATTGGCCGCTGGCGCAGTGGCTGCAAACACGATAAAGCCAAAAACACTTGCGCCAATAGCGAGACGCTGGCCGCTCACATAGCTAAGCAAACGCTTGTACAACGCCCAGCCATCGACGTCTTCGGAGGGTATAGCTTCTATTTGAGGCTCAGTCATAATTGATTAATTAACCACCGCAGAGCCTGAGTCTTCAGCAGGTCTGCGAGTGGCGATGTTTAGTCGAGTGAATCCAGATTGGCCAATGACATCCATTGCAGTAACGACAGATTGATGAGAGGCCAGGGCATCGGCCACTAATATTACCGGAAGATTTATATTCCCATTAGATTCAATTTCTAGAGCGCGCGCTAAAGTACTGGCCTGCGCGTTAACCAACCCTTTACCGTTTATACTGTAACTACCATCAACGGACACTATTATTTCAATTTGCTCTCGTTCACCCTCCGCCGCTTCAGCATTGGCTTCGGGCAGATTAACTAATAGGCGAGTTTCCTTGCTAAAAGTGGTTGTCACCATAAAAAATATCAACAACAGAAACACCACATCTATAAGTGGCGTGATGTTAATGACTAACTCTTCTCTGACGGTGCGTTTAAATTTCATGGGCATCGACTCAGAATAAATAGTACTAACTCGATCACTTTACTTCTACCTTACGATCGCTGTGCAAAGCATCAACCAATTTAATCGACTCTTGCTCTAAACCAAGCACCAAAGAGTCTACTTTTCGGGAAAAAAACCGGTGAAACATATAGGTAGGTATAGCAACACTTAAACCCGCAGCAGTGGTGATAAGTGCTTCCGATATCCCGCCAGCCAATGCATTAGCATTGCCCGTTCCCTGCAGCATGATTTCACTGAATACCCGAATCATGCCAACCACAGTCCCAAGCAAACCCAGCAACGGTGTAATCGCGGCGATGGTTCCAAGGGTGTTCAGATAGCGCTCAAGGTCGTGAACCACCTGAGCTGCAGCCAGCTCGATGCTTTCAATCATAGCCGCTCGGCCATATTTAGATGTCAGCAAGCCCGCCGCCAAAATTTGGCCTAACGGGGACGAAAGTCGTAACTCCCTTAGCTTGGTTGAATCTAATTGATTATTCTTGAGCCAAGTCCAAACTTGGGCAAGAACATATTTAGGAGTGATACGTGACGAACTAAGAGTCCAAAAGCGTTCAATTACAATGGCAATAGCCACAATGGAACAAAGAATAATAGGCAGCATTAGCAAGCCGCCTGCCCTGATGATTTCTACCACAACTTTTCTCCGATAAATCAGCGCGTTAGATTAACATAGACGCACTATAACCTTGTACTGGTATCGGCACGTTTAGGGACATCGCCAGTACCTAGGCTGAGCTTTTCGAAAGGCGCGTGCGTCACCAAAAGCCGCGGCCCTTGAAAAACGTTTACCGCTTGTGCCCAACTCTCCATCGCGTATCTCAAAACTAAGCATCCCAGTTGCTGACGTCGTATAGGTAGTTATCCCTAACGCCTCATATCTTTGCAGGATTTCTTGCGCTGGATGATTAAAGCGATTGCGATAACCAACCGTAAAAACGGCCTGCTCAGGTTTTACAGTTTTCAAAAACGGATAACTTGAAGAGGTCTTACTGCCGTGATGAGGAGCAATCAACAATGTACTTTGCAAGTTAGCCCCATACCGGCTTAACAGTTGGTATTCAGCTTCTTTCTCAACATCGCCAGGAAGCAGCACCGCAGAATCTCCAAACCGCACTTGCAGGACACAGGAGTTATTGTTGCTAGACCCCTCGATAGGCGCGGTCTCTAGAAAACTAAATTCGACATCATCCCAAACCCAGTCCCCTAACTCATGACAGTCTGTCACTTTCCTGTTTTGCGCCTTTACATCATCACTTGCCACTATGGATTTAGTGGGTATAACCGCCAACAATCCAGTAAGTCCCCCTGCATGATCAGTGTCACCATGACTCACCACAATCATATCCAGCTCTGAAATGCCCATGGCTTTTAGAGCTGGCGCGATAATGGCACGCCCAGCACTAAACCCCGAGTCACGGCCGTTGCCGGTGTCATATATCAGGCTATGCTGCTTGGTTCGTACCAGCACAGACAAACCTTGGCCAATATCGAGCACCTTTACACTGAGAACCGCTGCAGAAATTTGAGGCACCGGCCACAGTAAAGGCATCAACAACGGTACCCCGAGCCAGCGCGTCATGCCCAAAACTGGATAGAGTTGCAGCGCTAACCCAACGCCTGCGAATGCCCATGGGATGAACCCTGTTGGTAGCGTATTTAATTCAAATAACGCCATTCGCCCAAAATCCCAATGTCCTATTAATTGAAGCCCTCCTACTAAGCATTCCAACAAATATTCCACGATGACGAACACAGGCGCGGCGAGAGTGCTTCCCAATCCGGCAAGTATTGCAAACAACAAGCAAAGGGGAACAACAACAAAACCCAATATAGGTATTGCCAGCAGATTAATTAACGGCGACAGCATCGAAACAGGGAGCCCCCAAACAAGTAAAGGCAAAAACAATGCGGCGAACACGTTGAGCTGAGACGTAATTAAAAGATGCAGCGTGGACATGGCGTGAGAAAACTTCCTGCGCCGATGGTTTTGTTTTGTTATTTCGTTTCTTATTGTCTTTTCTGACCCCTTTTCTTCCTCGTTGCCCTCCCCTTTCTCTCCTGCGCCTCCATCAAACGACGAGTCTGACAGCTGGGCACGTTGACTCCCATCTATTAGCAGCAACAACGCTGCAACCGCTATAAACGAAAACCAGAATCCTTGGCTAACAGCTGCCAGTGGATCCAAACTCAGCACTGCCGCCAAAGCAAGCAGCCAACGTAGTAATACAGGAAGCTTTCGACCCGTAAGATACACCGCCATTACCACAGTGGACATCACAACAGCCCTTAAGGTCGGCAGCGTAAAGCCGGCTAATCCGGCGTAGAACGTGGCCGCAAGCATAGCTAGAAGCGTTGCCAGCTTTTGCCTTGGCAAGAGAAAACTTAAGCTGGTAAATGAACGCAGGCAAAGACCTGCTAGCCAATACACCATTGCCGCGACTAGGCCCACATGAAGACCAGAGATAACAAACAAATGAGATGTGCCGGTGTTCGAGAATAATTCGCCTTGCTCACGATCTATCTGATCCGCCACGCCCAACACTAATGCAATAACCAGCCCCCCAGCCTCAGATTGGCTGGTGTAGGGATTCAAGCTATCAAGCAAAGATTGCCGCAATGTGAGTAAGCTTATGCCGGTGGCCTCTGTGACTGACGAAACTATGCGTACATAGCCGGTAGCAACTAGGCCCTTGCGGAGCAGACTAGCTTCCCTGTCAAAGCCACCGGGGTTGGCAACACCGTGAGGACGCTTCATTCTTACCTGCATGTTTCGCCGCTGCCCTGCACGAATGATTCCGGCATCGACCCCGTAGTCATTAAGTAAAACCTTGCCAGTAAATCCGAAATCACTCTCCTCAATCTGAAAATGATACTGGATGCCAAACTCTGTCGCCCGAGGCAAACTAATCACAGTGCCTTTGACAGAAATTTCCTTTCCCTCTAAGGCGCTTGGCAGCCGGGCATTGAGACCACTGCGGCCCCAATAGACATGCCAGCTAAAGCCAAGAAGGAAAAACAGTAACCCGGCTAGGGCTACTCTCAAAAAATGGTATATCTCAGCTGATTTCCAGAGATGGTAGATAAGCCGCCAAACAATGACGCTTGCAAATCCTAATGCGGCTGCGATCTGAAACAGCGGCCATGCCAAGCAAGGCACAGCGGTCACCGCTAGAATTCCGAGTGAGTAAGCAATTAGGCAAAATTGGAGCACACAGTAGTACCGGAAAACAGGAACCTTCACCTTAGTTAAGGACTTAGGCTAAGGCCAAGAATCTGCCGATAATTAAACTCCGCGAGACAAACCTATTCGGTACGTAAAGCTTGTGCAGGCTGGATTGCTGCAGCTTTTCTGGCCGGGTAAATCGTTGCTAAAAGGGACAACACAATGACGCCGATAACGACGAAAACGACATCCATGGGGTTCAATTGAGAAGGTAAAAAGTCTATCGGATAGACTTCAGCATTAAGAAGTTGCACCCCTAGCCATGCCTCAAGGCTTGCGGCAAAGGCTGACACATTAAGCGAACCGATAACCCCTAACACCACCCCTATGGTGATCGCAATAGAGCCGATGAACAGGCCTTGCCACATAAATATGTGGCCAATCATCTTTGGACTCGCACCCATCGTGCGCAAAATAGCGATATCACCAGTCTTATCTCGCACAATCATAATCATGCTCACCACAAGGTTAAAGGCCGCCACACCGATAAGCAGCCAAAGCATGAAGCCTATGATAGTTCTCGAAAACTGAATGTTTTGATAGATAGCGCCAAACTGGCTGGTCCAACTGGCGATTGTCACGCCGTAGGGCATTTCATTATAAAGCACCAGTCGAATTTGATCGGCCGCTAAAACATCGTCACTGCGCAGTCGCAGGCCATTGTACTGCGCTCTTATTCTGAACAGCGCCTTCAGCGCCGACAAATTGGTAATAACCAGCGCATTGTCCAATTCCTGAGAGCCTACTTTAAACAGCCCCACTACAGTAAAGCCTTTGAATATTGGCCGTGGTGAAATTGGGTTGATGGATATAGCCGACGAGAACAAGTCAATTTCATCACCAAGCCCAACCCCCAGCTGCTCGGCAAGCGGCTCACCAATGACCACCCCCCAACGGGTGTCGATTAGAGCTTCTAAACTGCCCTGGCGCACAAAACGACCAATTGCGGAGACTTTCGATTCAGACTCCGCCTCTATTCCATTTATAACCACACCTCGACTACTTCTGCCCGTGGCGGCAATACCTGCCACCTCAATTACCGGTGCCACAGCAACTATACTGCTTTGCTTAGCGATGCTGGCACGGATGTCCCTCCACTGCGCGGCTCCTAGGTTTTCGTCAGTACTAATTGTTAGGTGGGGGACGATTCCGAGTATATTTTCACGCATTTCGCGATCGAACCCGTTCATCACAGAAAGCACGGTGATCAAAATGGCAATGCCCAGGGCCAAGCCAAAAATAGAAATAGCCGACATGAAGGAGACTAGATGGCTGCGTTTGCCAACGCTGACATAGCGCGAAGCGATAAAGCGCGCAGTGGCAATTTTCGCCTTATTGCTTAAGGAATTAGCCGACAAGCTGTCCATCCTTAAGAATAAGTTTACGATCCAACGAATCGGCCAACA
>JBLHTH010000073.1:0-14659 GCA_047627195.1 Pseudohongiellaceae bacterium
TCTCAAGAGGAAGCCGTGCGCTTAGAAGCGCAGGTTCAAGCTAGAACAGAAGCAAGTCTGCGACCTAGCGACCCAGACAGAGAAGCGCCGACTCCCGGTCAAAATGTAGGCGGCTATAATACTTTTTGGATGGACCCGGGTAGTCAACTTGCGGTGGTCGGTGGTGAAATACGAACCTCCATATTAGTCGATCCACAGGATGGGCAGCTTCCTTATAGTGAGCAGGGGCGGCTAAATTTTGCTGCAGCAATGCAGCGCCGGCAATCCTACGATGGCCCAGAAGTTCGACCACTGGGAGAGCGGTGTGTTGTTGGTTTTGGCTCCTCAGGAGGTCCGCCTAAGCTGCCAGTACTTTATAACAACCTCACGCAGATTATCCAAACTGCCGACCATATAGTGCTGGTAGCAGAGATGAACCACGACGCGCGAATAGTCAGAATGAGCTCTCAGCATATTGATCCGCCTCAGTATCCTTGGCTCGGGGATTCAATTGGCTACTATGAGGGTAATACACTAGTGGTCGAAACCACCGATTTTCATCCACAGCAGAGTCTCAGGTCTTCGCTTGAACATCGCTTCTATGGTTCAGTAAAAATGAAGGTTACCGAACGGTTTACTCGTACAGCAGAGGATTCAGTTCTGTATCAATTTACCGTTGAAGATCCTGAGAATTATAGCCAGCCTTGGAGTGGAGAATTACCAATGACTAATTCGTCGCAGCAGATGTTTGAATACGCCTGCCACGAAGGTAACTATGCTTTGCCCGGTATTTTAGCCGGTGCGCGAAGAGCCGACGCTGACGGTATTGACTATGCCCCCACTGACCCGGGCCAGTAGATAGCGGTAAGTTGTCTGGGTAAACATGGTAAAAGTGAGGATTTCACCGTGTTAACTCCGACACCTAGATTCGATCAATAAAAAAAGGGCCATGAGGCCCTTTTTTGGTTTTTGAGTCAGTGATTACGCTAACGTAGGCTTGGCAGCTTATAGTCTTGGGCGTCTAGATCGGCTCGAATGGCCTTCTTGTCGATCTTGCCAGTAGACGTTAGCGGGATGCTTGTCACCGCGATTACTTCATCGGGCAGCTGCCATTTTGCAAAAATACTGCTGCAATGTTCCATCACCATATCTTGGTCTAATTGATGGCCCTGTGTCATAACCACGAGGGCGACAGGGCGCTCATCCCATTTTGGGTGAGGTTGGGCCACCACAGCGGCCTGAGCAACGCCGGTAATACCAACGATGTGGTTTTCTAAATCCACTGATGATATCCACTCGCCTCCAGACTTAATCAAATCCTTTGAGCGGTCAGAAATAAGGATGTATTCCTCGGAGTCAATCTTTGCAACGTCGCCAGTTACCAGCCAGCCGTCATGGAACTTCTCTGGCTGCGGATCGTTATAGTATTCCGCCGCAATCCAAGGCCCACGGATACAAAGTTCACCAACGGCTTCGCCATCGTGTGGCAGTTTATTCCACTGCTCGTCAAATATTTCGATCTCAATGCCAGGCATAGACAGGCCAGCCTTAGCGATGTTTTCAAATTGCTGATCCTCTGAAATGCCGATGTGTGACCGTTTGGCGACTTTGCGAGACAGGGTGCCGAGAGGGTTCGTTTCCGTCATTCCCCAGCCTTGGATCATCTCTATATTATATTTGTCCCAATACCAACGCATCATCTCAACAGGCGGAGCTGAGCCTCCGCAGGTTAGTCGGGTCAAGGCAGATAGGTCATACTTGTCGGGGTTGGCAGTAAGAGCAGCGCGAACTCCCTGCCATATCGTTGGAACCCCCGCGGATATGGTCACTTTCTCCTCATGCATCAACTGTAAGAAAGCGTCGGGTGTCATGAATTTATGGGGGAAGACCTGTTTGCAACCCAGCATCGAAGCGCAGAACGGCAAGCCCCAACCCATTGCATGAAACATCGGTACGATGCCAAGAACAGAATCTAATGCCGACAGGCCTAGCGAATCTGTAAGACCTTCGGCCAGTGTATGAAGGTAAGTGGAGCGATTTGTATACATCACGCCTTTTGGCTTTCCGGTTGTGCCGGAGGTGTAGCACAGACCCATAGGTGAGGTTTCATCTATTTCTGGCCAGGTATATTCAGTTGCCTGCTGGCTGATGAAATCCTCGTAATCAATTTGGTTTTTAAATGAGCTTTCGCCTCCTTCACCGTGGCGACAGATAACCAACAATTCTACACAGGGAACCTTGCCCCAGAGTGGCTCTAGTAAAGGCAATAAATCTTCATCTGCAAAAATAATTCGATCACCGGCATGGTTAATGATGTACTCGAGATCGGTACTCGAAAGTCGAATATTCAAAGTGTGCAAAACGGCGCCCATCGATGGCACGCCTTGGTAAAGCTCTAAATGCCGATAGTTGCTCCACATAAAGCTGGCGATGCGATCACTGATATCAATGCCGTGAGCATTTAATGCGTGGGCTAGCTGATTAGCGCGATCCCAGGTCTGTTTCAATGTTTGCCGATGAGTACCATCAGCTTGCATGGTGATCACTTCAACATCAGGGTCCAGTTTGGCACCCCTGCCTAAAATCTTTGACATAAGCAGTGGTGTGGTTTGCATCGTCATTCCGGCTCTCTCCTAATATTAACTTTTAAAATTACTTGTTAAGTGAAAAAACTTATTCTTGGCAGAATATATTATCTCGTCATGAGGTTCAATTGGCATCGTTTCAGTGATTGCTGCTCTGAGACTGCTTAGAATGGGGTTGGGGTAGGCTTTACAAAAGCGGAGGCCACTTTATCCTCACACTGTTTGTAAAGGGCGCCGCCTCAGTCTATTCTCGTTTAAGGCCAAGCCAGAATACGAGCCGATATGAAAGCGTTCATTTGTATGAGCGAAGAGGTTATGCGGTGAGTAGCATTACAGTAAGTATAATTACAGAGCTTGTCCATAAAGGAAGAGACTATGTTTAGCGCTAAAGAACATCCGAAAAAGAGTGTTACCGTTTACGGTAAGACATTGAGCTATGTGGAAATGGGAGAAGGTGACCCTATTATTTTTCAGCACGGCAACCCAACGTCCTCTTACCTGTGGCGTAACGTTATGCCTCACCTTAAAGAACAGGGCCGGTGTATAGCCATTGACCTTATCGGCATGGGGGATTCGGATAAATTAGATGATTCTGGACCAGGCCGGTACACCTTTGCTGAGCATAGTCACTATTTGGCCGGCGCCTTAGAAGCCCTAGGGGTTGCTGAAAATGTAACGTTGGTGGTACATGATTGGGGCTCGGCGCTAGGTTTTGATTGGGCTAATAAGAATCGCGATGCCGTAAAAGGCATAGCCTACATGGAAGGTATCGTTAAACCCGTGCTTTGGGCCGATTGGCCAGAGGCTGCGCGAGGGGTGTTTCAGGGATTTAGGTCTGAGGCAGGTGAAGAGATGATCCTTGAAAAAAATATGTTTATAGAGAGAGTGCTACCCTCAGCCGTGCTGCGAGATTTATCAGAAGAAGAGATGACGGTATATCGGCGGCCATTCACCAATCCCGGTGAGGACCGTCGGCCAACACTGACATGGCCTCGGCAAATCCCTATCGAGGGTTCGCCTGTTGAGGTGGCCGCAATCGTGCAGAGCTATGCTGATTGGCTCTCATTAAGCCCGGTGCCGAAGCTATTCATCAATGCTGATCCCGGCTCAATTCTGGTTGGCCCGCAGCGGGAATTCTGCCGCACGTGGCCCAATCAAACGGAGACCACCGTAGCCGGCAATCACTTTATCCAAGAAGACTCACCAGATGAGATAGGTCAGGCGATCCTTAAGTGGTTGCAAGACCTTTAAATTTAATTCACACACGTTGTTGCAACTTCAGCGCCGACTTTTACAATCACTGCAGGCAAATAGATGTCAGACGTTATCGATGGACTCGCAGCTACTCCGAGGCAACTTGAAGGAAATTTAAGACGGTTTATAGTCTTTCGTCTTTTATACACCGCGCGCTTTTACTATCCTGTTTTTACGATTTTGTTCCTCGATTATGGATTGAGTCTTGAGCAATTCGCGATTCTAAATTTAGTTTGGGCGCTCACTATTGTGTTTGCAGAAGTCCCCTCTGGCGCTTTGGCGGATATTGTCGGACGGAAAAAGCTGGTGGTTTTTGCGGCAGTCATGATGGTGCTGGAAATGGCACTTATTGTGTTTGCCCCTATTGGCAGCTCAAACTTGTTATTCTTCCTGTTTTTAGGCAACCGAATTTGTTCTGGTTTATCTGAAGCTGCAGCGAGCGGCGCAGACGAGGCATTGGCCTATGATTCGTTGAAGGCGCTTGGGCGCGAAGGGGACTGGTCAGAGCTATTAGAAAAAACAGCATTGGTGGTGTCGGTAGGTTTTTTCACGACGATGATTTTGGGGGCTTTTGCATACGACCCAGCCATTGTGAATGGGCTGCTTGCTTTGTTTAATGAACAATGGGTTTTGCCGCAGTCGGTAATTATTCGCTTGCCGGTGGCGCTAACTCTGATCACCGCATGTGCAGTGCTCATTACGGCGCTGGGATTCTATGACTTAGATAAAGTTGCTTTAGCAAAAAAGAAAGTGCTGAAGCTTGAAAGCAACGGGATAAATAAAGAACACCCGATGCTTGAACCTTTTCGGCAAATCGCCGTGGCTGCAAAATGGACGTTCAACCACCGCTTTGTGTTGTTTGTCATCTTAGCTGGGCTTGCACTGGATAGCGTGGGCAGACAGTTCGCTGTGCTTTCAAGTGAGTACTACAGGATCATCGACATTCCTGTTTCATGGTTCGGGTTTATCGGTGCTGGGATGGCTCTTATAGGAATTGTGAATGCAAAGATATCTCGATATCTGGTTACTAATCATTCGCCAATTTTCAATTTTCTTACACTGTCGCTGGTATTAGTGGTGGGTCTTATAGGGCTCAGTTACGCGGTGCCGGTTTTTGGGGTTCTGTTTGCCATTGGCGCATTTGCAATGATGGGTATGGTCCAATTTCAGGCAAGCTACTATATAAATAAGGAAGTTGATTCCAGCATTAGAGCCACAGTATTGAGCTTTAAAGGGTTGGCATTGAATCTGGGGCTGGGCATCGCCAGCTTGCTCTACACAGCGTATGTGGCGGCGCTGCGCGCTGCGCAGCAAGAAACTTTGAGTGGAGAGGGCTTGGATAAATCAGTTTTTATTGATTCTTTGGCGGCCTTCCCCGTCTATTACTCGATCCTGTTCGTCTTGGTAATCTTGTTAGCGCGAGTTATGATCAAGGATTACGATGTTTTTTTCACTAAACCTGAAGCGGCGGGTCCAACAAAAACGCCGGAGAATTAGGAACTCAAATCTAAATTATGATTAAGAGTATGAGTAACATTGTCGTGCGCGGCATAGACACTAGCGCGCCCAAGCTAACCCCTGTTTTTGGTTTGTTGGTAGCAACGCTGAGTGCGCTTTACAGTCAGATGCTGCCAGCGGCGGTAAACCCTGCGGCTGAGATGTTAGTGGGGCATTGGGTTATTAACGAAGAGTTGAGCGACAATACCGATAAACAAGTTGAAGCGGCCATAAAAGAAGCTGGAGGCAAGGTCAAAAAGCGCTGGTTTGCGAAAGCTGAGGATGATTTTTATCGCGGCGGTCCTGATGAGCAGGAACTCTATGACCGGATTTCCTACGATGATGTACTAACAATTTCAATTGAAGGGGTTCAATGCAGGTTTGAATATGCAGACAACTTTACTAGAGTTTTCCACACCGATGGGCGCAAGCGGCAGTCTTCAGCAAATACTTTTTACAGTGAAGGAGGCGCCGATTTTTCGCTTTCCCGCTGGGAGAGTCAAAATCTAATTGTAGAGGCGCGGCCTCGCGATGGTGGTTTTACGCTTGAAACCTATTCGCTCTCCGATCATGGCAATACGCTCACTATAGCTATGCAAATTGAACCATCAAGTTTTGGTGCAGCGATTAATTTGGTGCGAGTGTTTAATCGTGCTTCTAGTGCTAGCTCTAACGGCAGCTCTAACCGCTAATCTGCCTTATAATTTCTGCCTCTACTTGCGCTAACTTATCTTTGCCGAAATACATTTCATCACCGACGTAAAATGTTGGTGAACCGAAGCTTCCCCTTTCAACAGATGCCATTGTGTTATCTATCAGTGCTTGTTTTACCTCAGGGCTAGCAGAGCCAGCAATAATGTCGCTTGCTGGAAGACCAGCTGCTTCAAGTTCGGCAGCTATCACTTTCGGATCAGACATATCGAGTTCTTTCTCCCACATACATTGATACATGGCCTCTATGTAGGGCTCTCCCAATCCATTTTTAATTGCATACACAGCGCCGCGCATTATATGCAGAGTATTTACCGGGAAGCTGGGATTGAATTTGAACTTGCCAAGCTTATGCATATTCACAAACCTTGCTGTTTCTAGAGCGTTATATTCAGATTTGTTTTTAATTCCAGCGAGTGCTTCCATTGGTGACTTATTATTAGTTGCCTTAAAAATCCCTCCCAATAAAATTGGCAGGTAGTCAAACTTGGCGCCAGTGCGAGCTTCAATCTCCGGCAGAACGCGGTGACAATAATAAGTATTAGGGCTACCAAAATCGAAGTGAAATTCTAATGTCATAATAGGCTCTTTAGGGCTGGTTAAAATTTTTCTGCAAACGGGCGGATATCCATTTCATGAGTCCACGCGTCTGGGGTTTGGTGATGTAAATGCCAATAGGCTTCGCCTACAGAGTTTGGCTTCATCAGAGTGTCGGTTGGTAATTTTTCAGGGTCAATGCCGCGAGCTTGAATGCGGTCTCTAACAAAAGCGGTGTCGACACCGGAATCAATCACTAGGTGTGCAATATGAAGCCCCTGCGGCCCGAGTTCTCTTGCCATTGATTGGGCTAACGCTCGGAGCCCAAATTTGGCGCTGGCAAAAGCGGCGTATCCGCTTGCCCCTCTTAAACTTGCCGTGGCACCGGTAAAAAAAATGGACCCACGGCCCCGCGGCGCCATGTGACGAGCAGCCTCGCGGCCGGCTAGGAAGCCAGTAAAACAAGCCATTCTCCAAACTTTGTAGAAGACCCGTTCGGTTGTGTCCAAAATGGGAAAATTGACATTACCACCAGCGTTGGAAATAACAATTTCCAGCGGACCAATGTCCTTTTCAATAGCAGCGTATCGCTCTATTACCTGATCTTCTTCACGGGCATCCATTGAATAGCTATAAACGGTTCCGCCGCTGGCCTCAATTTCTTCAATCAGGGCTTGGGATTTGGATGCGTCTCGACGTGCTAGGCAGACAGTAAAGCCACCTTTAGCAAAACGTTTGGCGATTGCGGCGCCAATATAGTCGCCGGCACCGACAATAAGGCAAACTGGTTCAGACACTTATAACTCCTCGTCAGCGAGAGCTTTGCTGTGAACAAAATCGCTAAATTAAAGCCCGTAAGGGATTAGCTCTGTTTTTCAAAGAATAGTTTGTCATGAATACTCAAAGGACACTAGTAGCAAGAAAAGCAACAATAGTCGCAGTTAGTGATTATCTGATAGAAGAGGAAGCGGATATAAAAGAAAACGGAAATAAGGGATTGTGGCTGAGTTACATCCTAGCGGTTGGAGCTTTGTTGCTGCGTATCAGTCAGTCTAACTACCTGGCTCATCCGCTGGATCTGCTTAAGGTTCTGCTTCGCTTTCGGCGAAGCCTTTCTCGTGGTCCCAGGCAAGAACTCTAGGCAAAAGCCTCAGGTAAGGATTCGAAGCCGGAGCCGGAGCTCGAAGCAAAAGCTCCAGCAACTAGTTGATCGCAATAGAGGTCACGTAAGCGCCTTTTGCATAGCCACAAAAATGATCTCTAAGATCAGGGTGATTGATCTTATCCGGGTGCTCCTCAGCCTTAAGGTTCTCTTCAGCCTCGTAGGTTTCGTAGGCGGTGTTGTGCACTAAAATTCTAAACCACGGTCGATTGCGCGGTGGTTTGCTTTTGGCAACTTGCATATACCAGTCGTCAGTTAGCTTGAATTCCGGATCTACATCTACAATGACGCCCCGATAGCCATATAGGCGATGTTGTACCACCTGTCCTAGGTGGAAGTTTCCATGAACGGTCATAACATTCCTTGTTAAATTACAGTCCCTGATTTCAGTATAGGATGAAGTTCTGAGATCGCCAGCTATTCGTGAAAAAAGAATTGGGTTAGGCTGAGCAGCTGTGTCGATGGAGTTGGGACTATGAAGCAAGCGTTATTCACTGTTGGACTAAAAGTGCGAGACTACGAATGCGACATGCAGGGGATAGTAAACAATGCGGTCTATCAGAACTACCTAGAGACTGTGCGACACGAATTCTTACTAAGTCGCGGTGTTGATTTTGCAGATCTGACAAAAAGAGGGATCATTGTAATTGTCACTCGAGCGGAGCTTGATTATAAAAAACCTTTAAGGTCGGGGGATTGTTTCGATGTGACAGTGACAGCTGAGCAAGTGTCCAGATTGAAAATTGCTTTTAAGCAGACTATCCGGTTGCAGGAAAGTTCAGAGCTGATAATGGAAGCGATTATTTATGCGGCTGCTTTGAAAGATTTTAAAAAACCCTTCTTCCCAGAAGAGCTGAAAGCGCTTCTCTAGTCATTAATAGCCTAAATCAATGGCCGGCAAACCTATTCATTTAAAATCGCCCCCGCGGGGAGCAGGGGCTAAAGGGGCACGAAGGCCGCTGAACTTTCAAGCGACCTACTATAGAAGAACGGGCATGAGTGGAACTTATTTCAAAATATTGCGGAATCAATTTTGACTCTGACGCTATAGAGATTCAACCTCGAACAGTTCGTCGAATTTACAAGTTTGTAAAAGCTTATAAACATCTGCTTGAACGTTAATGATCTTAACATTCCCATCGTCACCTCCGGCATGGTTGCGCAGAAGGAGAAGCATTCCCAAAGCAGAGCTGTCAATCGAAGGGACTTCTAAAACGTCTATGATAAACCCATTGGGTGCTGGGCTAAGGGCCTCATAGGCAGCTTGAAAATCTTGATGGCAGGTGTAGTCGAATTTGCCCAAAAGAGTGAGGGTCAGTGTTTGTAAGTCGGGTGAAAGCTGAGAATTGATTTGCATCGGTGTCTGAAAAATCCCTCTAAATGGCAATGTTGCTAAATAAATTTAGTTTAGCACAAGGACTTAGCGATGAACGACAGTGAGGAAGCAGACAGTTGAGATGCTGGACTAATAGCGCAGGATAATTAGGGGAGGGTGGGGGCTAAGAAAAGCTGAAAGGGAGATGCTTATACATAACCGACCTTACGATAAAGAGCCTCACAATAACGGAGCTCACAATAACCGAGCTCATAATAAACAGATAAAATAAGGGCTCTAACCCTCTATTTAGAGTGATTGCATCTTGGTTGTTGTTGAGCTAAAGCCCGCCATAACGTTGGTTGATGGGCCATCTGCAATGATTCATTTGAGGTGACATTAGAGACGTTTAGCTGTTCTCAACGCGCCACTGTTTTTTATTTTCATCCCTACTTTCGTGTTATTTCAACACAAGCTAAATGCTCAATAAATTGTGGCTGGCCACCGAGCTAGGCAATTCTGCCTGTGGCAATTTGACGCGCGTCACCGTGTCACATTTCAGGTGATAGCTTTCGGTTATATGCTCTGTTTTCTGATCATAATCTAAGCTGAGCCGGCACCTATGTCTTGTAAACTTAAACCTGCCATTAAGGCACCTTTCGCATCTCTATCCTCTATAGCAGCCCTCTCATCTGCAATCCTGGTACCTAGTCACGTAGCGTTAGCTCAGGATAAGCCTGTCGAAGAACTCGTGGTTTGGGGCAGTGAGGCCGATCAGCAATTTACTAGCCCAGGCCCGTTGAGCGTGCTGACACAAGAAGATTTTGCCAGTATCAATGTGGCGACCACTGAAGATGTTGTAAAGTTTGAGCCGAGTATCGTCATTCGTCGCCGTTTTATCGGTGATGCTAATGGTGTTTTGGGCATGCGTGGCTCGAATATGTTTCAAACATCACGCTCAATGGTATTTGCAGACGGTGTGCCGCTGCACTATTTGCTCCAGTCACGCTGGAACGGCGCGCCGCGCTGGACCATGGTTTCAGCCAGTGAAATAGCTCAGGTAAAGGTTCACTATGGGCCTTTCTCTGCTCAGTACAGTGGCAACTCCATGGGCGGTGTTGTGGAGATTGAAACAGCCATACCGCAGCAAAGTGAATTCCATTTTGATAGTTCCTACTTCTCTCAAAACTTCGATGACTATGGATTCGATGATTCTGTGAACGGTTACAAATCGTTTATGTCTTATGGAAACAAGATTGGTGACACCAGCTTTTACCTTTCATTCAATCGTTTAGAAAATGAAGCTCAGCCACAAACCTTTAGATTTGGCGGCGCCAGTAACGCTACTGATCCCATCGAGGTTACGGGTGCTTTGGTCGAAAATGATGAGCGTGGCAGAGAAAGGCGGTGGTTTATGGATACCGGGGTCGTGGATGCACAAACCAACAACTACAAATTCAAACTTGGTCAAGATTTTGGTGAATGGTCTGCGCTATTGAATTTAGCCTTTGAGGATCGCAGCTCGGTGAACGATTCTGCGAACTCTTATTTACGTGATAGCGCAGGTGACACTGTTTACAGTGGAAATGTTATCCAAGATGGGATGCGGTTTTCAGTACCGTCTACTCGCTTTGCTGCGAGCGAATTAGAGCGACGCAGCCTGTCGACAGGTCTCAGGTTGAGGGGACCTTTGACTGACTCGATTGAACTGGAAGCCAATATAAATAAGTTCTCGGTATTTCGAGATGAAACCGGATCATCGCGAGCTCATCCAGAGGATCCGGGATTTACCCCGGCAGGGCAGGTTAGCGACTTCGGTGATACCGGGTGGAGAGCTGCCGAGGTGAAGCTGTATTTTTCAGATTTAGGCCTGCCTGGCTTATCACTGGCAACCGGCGCCAGGCATGAGTCTTACGAGCTGAATTTAGATGTCTTCTCTTCAAATGATTTTTCGGCAGGAAGCAAGGACTCTATCACTTCGAGCAGCGGCGGTGAGACTGAGGTCAACGCGCTGTATGCGCAATTAAATTGGGAAATTGATGACCGATGGGATATGACATTTGGTGTGCGCGCAGAGGAATTCGAAAGCAGTAACGGTTATTTTGATGATGATGATGCGGCAACACAAGGTTTCGAGCTCACCGATGTGCCATCGCGATCGCATAATAAAACGTCGCCAAAATTTTCCGTTGGCTATCGACCTAATGCTGCGTGGAGTTATCGTTACTCCGCCGCTAAAGCTTATCGCTTTCCAATCGTTGAGGAATTGTTCAGTGAGTTTGAGGCGTTCAATTCAATCAGTGTCGCGAATGCTGGATTGTCGCCAGAAGATGGCCTACACCATAATTTGATGGTTCAGCGGGAGCTTGATAACGGCTACATAAGGGTGAATTTATTCACCGAGCAAATAAAAGATGTTATCGAGTCTCAATCTGCGACATTGGAAAATGGTGTCTCTATCCGCACGTTCCTGCCTATAGATGAGATTGAAACTACAGGCTTAGAATTCATCGTTAATTCTAATGATCTCCTGATCAGTGGGCTTGATGTACGGTTTAATTTAGTGGCCACAGATTCAAAGATTGTAAAAAATGCTCCCAATCCCAGCATTGAAGGTAACGCCTACCCAAGAATGCCGGAGTGGCGTAGCAATTTGCTCGCTACCTACCACATTGGCAGCAACTGGGATGTTGGCGGTAATTTACAATATGCCAGCGATAGTTTTGGACGCACAGACAATTCCGATAGAGAAGATGGTGTTTTTGGCGCCCAAGACGCATTCACCCGTATAGGCTTAAAGTCTACCTACCGGATGGATGCTGGAATATCCTTTGGACTCGGTATTGATAACTTAACCAATGAAGTTTCCTATGTGGCTCATCCGTGGCCGGGACGAACTTTTTATGCGAATTTTTCCTATGACTTCCGATAGTGGTTTGACTAAATCTGCAGTGAAGGGCGGGTTAGAGCGTTTTTTTCTAAGGCCGTTTTTTCGTAAGCAAGCCTTTTTGCGCCGCTGCGTTCTCTTGCTGACTATAGCGCTGAATACGGTGGTTGGTGCGTCTGAAGGTGTTGATGCCTCCGTAGAATGTGATCTGGCGCTAGACACAGTGGACTGTGGCAGCGCATACAGCGCCACCATGGACGGTTCGGGTAAGCTGTGGATTAGCTATGTTCGAGATCAATATGTCTATGTTAGCCAATCGGATGACAAGGGCAAAATTTTTTCCCGCCCTGTCAAAGTTAATAAGATTGCCGAAGACGTTGAGCACAACGGTGAGAACCGGCCAAAGATAATTGTGACATCCGAAGGCGAAGTGCTGCTTAGTTGGACACTGAAAACCTCTAATCGCTATACCGGCGAGATTCGCTTTGCTCGCTCTAATAATAACGGTGAGACGTTCAGCGAACCTAAGACGGTAAACGACGACGGACTTACGGTTGGTCATCGCTTTGACAGTATGTTTCTCACTAAATCCGGCCATCTTTATCTGACCTGGATTGATAAACGAGAATTGCACGCAAGTATTCAGACTGGCCAGAATTACGCAGGTGCGGCAATTTACTATGCGGTGTCTGATGACTATGGGCGCAGTTTTTCGCCTAATTATCCTGTCTCCAGTAATAGCTGCGAATGCTGCCGAATAGCGATGGCGCCAAGCGGTGAGGATGGCGTGGCAATTGTGTGGCGACAAATTTATGACGAAGAGATTCGTGATCACGCCTTTGCTGTCTTAAGCCCCGAAGGCAAGGTAGGCCTCTTGGCGCGGGCAAGCTTCGATGATTGGTATATTAATGCCTGCCCTCATCATGGTCCCGCGATGGAAATTGCAGCAACCGAAAATGACTACCACATGACTTGGTTTAGTAACGGCAACATTCACCAAGGTATTTATTATGCTCGCTATAATGCATTGACAGGTGTCTCTGAAGCGGTCATGCAAGTTGATGGCATGCCTGGCGCGGGCCATCCAGATCTGAAAGAATTTGACGGTAAGCTTTACCTGGTTTGGAAAGGCTTTGATGGTGAAGCCACTCAATTAAGTCTCATTGTCTCGTCTGACAACGGCGAAACTTGGTCTAGTGTGCAGACGTTATATTCAACCGAGTCTGCGTCAGACTATCCGCTACTCGTGAGAGATAAAGATGCTCTTTTTCTTAGCTGGCATTCTAATGAGCATGGCTATTCTTTTAGCCGCTTGGCGGCTCAAAGGGAGCGTTAATGTGAGGAAAATAGAGACTTTAATCTTTGGAATTGGCTTTTTGTTTCTCAGCCAGTTGCCTTGGCAACTTGCGCATGCCGATAGCTTTGAGCCTTTAACGGTCGAGTCTTTCGCAAAAATAAAAGCAGATTACAAAGGTAAACCTTTTTTACTGAGCCTCTGGTCTATTGACTGCGCTCCGTGCCGATTAGAACTTGAATTGTTGGGCAAACAAAAGACCAAGGATGCCTCGTTTCCCCTCGTGCTTATATCGGCTGATTCATTAAAGCAGCGCGAAACCGCTTTTTACATTCTTGAAGAGTATTCTTTGGATGGGCTAACTTCATGGATGTTTGCAGATAACTTTAGTGAACGCCTCCGATACAGTATCGACCCTAACTGGTACGGCGAGTTACCACGCAGCTACCTATTTGATGCATCACACGCAGCTTTTGCTCACAGCGGCGTACTTACCCAGCAGCAGCTAGCATCATTCTTAAAGACTATTTCGCAGTGACATTGCAATAGTGTCTCGGTGAGCATCATCGCCTTTTAGTTTGATGAGCGCACGCTAGCTTCTTCGAAATCTAAAGCTAAGGATTCCCGTAGCAGCACTGCGCCTTCCTCACGTCTAGCTTGATCCTCTGAAAAAACTGATTCAAAAAAGCTCAGCACGGCAACTGTAGTGATCATGTGTTGCCGACCTGGGTGTAGCGCCTCACGCAGCGGCATCAATTCGCAAACCCCTGGTGTGTCAGGAGGCATGTAAACCCCTTCGGCGACACTGCCTAGTTTTGCAAAAATATCGTTCGGGTCTTCATCTAATACCGACAAGACTGCGCTGCAGCCGAGACTGTCTGGGTTATGCATCAATCTAAAGCTGGGTTCAGCGGCACCAACAAATCCAAGGTGAGAGCCTCCTGCAATGATAACCAGATCAGAATTGTCATTCCGGCTGGGAACTATCGATGCATTGTACTGGGTGTCGATAAGGGCATCAGAGGTGCCCGAAATCATCAGAAAAGGGACGTCTGAAGTTTTATAAAACGCTTCAGTAAAAGCCACCGCCGGCCCTGCTATGGCCACTGAGGCGGTGATTCTCTGATCGCGCCAGCGCGGGTGGTAAGTGGCTAGAATTGTGGTTAAGCCACCAAGAGAAAAGCCGCTTAAGCCGATTTTTGATTCATCAATTTGTCCTGCAAAGGGCTGTTCATCGTTAAATCCTAATATCGAGTCTATTAGAAAGGACACGTCGGCTGGCTGATTCATCACGTCGTTAGCGTTGGCCCCTCCGGGTGTCGAGCCTGAGGTTAAAGGGTAATTGGTTGCCGCAACCACATAGCCGTAACTGGCTAAATGCTCCATAAGATAGGCAAGTTCGTTGCGTGATGAGACTATCCCGTGGCTGTGAATGAGC
>JBLHTH010000074.1:0-14642 GCA_047627195.1 Pseudohongiellaceae bacterium
CACTCATTGAAGGTTTTCCGAAGAGCAAGTCACGTTGGTATTTCATGCGCCGCAAACTAACTCAAGCCTGGGGTGATTCAATGGATGTTGTCAGCGTATTTATCCCGCAAGGCTTTGACTCCGATACTGCAGTCCTGCCTACGCGCAACCTCGATGCGGTCAAAATCTATGTTTTTGGTCAGCATGATGAAGCCGCTGCAATTCCTGTGGATGTCACGGATTTGTCTGCCATATTGGTCACAATAGACGACCTAGGTATTATTGTGACAAACCGCGAGTAAACCATGCTGCTCTCGCTACTAATCGAATCATTTTCAGACTTAAAGTAAATAAAATACCAATAGGAGACATCTGGCGCTTTGCTTTTAATTGAAAGGGGTAAATTAGCTAGGCCATAAGCTAGCTAATTTAAACCCTAGCCGAGCATCAGGTGGCAGTTCTCTTGATGCCGCCTTTACCTCACTAAGTCCCTACCTTGCTAAGCATCTGTTGCTGTAAGAGTTTATTGCAATGCTCGGTTAACGCCTCAGCCTTTTATTTCCTTAGCAAGGAATTAGTCTGATTCTTATCAGCAAACGCTTTGTAAACAATTGTTACAGAATAGTTTTCATAGCTGTTTAACCAACTGGCGCACCGCCGGGCAGCGTAATTGCTAAGGCTGGTAGGAATTGCTGCCTATTTTCGAACCCTTTACTCTCAGTGTGCCGGCGCCGCACCACTAACAAGCAATTGAACTGCCGATTTCACTGGTTTATCCTTGCCAGTCCCCTCAACGAAGCAGTGAGAGACAAAAGAATGACCAATAATAATACTCTAAGATCCTCGGTGGTCGGCTTTCTCGGCCTAATAGTTGCACCGACGCTGGTTTTTGCACAAGCCGACATGGACCCCGTAAACGACCTTGCCAACCCTTACATCACGCAAGCTGGATATTTTAAGATGCCCGGAGGGCGAAACTGGGGTTCTTCCAGCACAGTGGACATCGATATTGACGGTGAAAGCATCTGGATAGCTGAACGCTGCGGCGCCAATGTTAATGCCTGTGTCCAAAACCCTGATACCAACCTGATCATGCTGTTCGACAAGAACGGCGATATGGTCCGCAGCTTTGGCGCCGGCTATATCACCTGGCCTCATGGCATTCATGTGGATTTTGAGGGCAATGTTTGGGTTGCCGATGGCCGAGACAATCAGTCTGGCAGCAATCCCCCAAGCAGCGCCTATGGGCATCAAGTTCATAAATTTAGCCCGACCGGCGTTCACTTGATGGCCTTAGGTCAAAAAGCCGGTGGCCGAGACGATGAGTATTTTTTCACTCCCAATGATATGCATGTCGCGCCAAATGGCGATATTTTTGTTGCCGAAGGGCACTCAAACAATGCCGGGACTCCTGCGCGTGTTCTAAAATTTAACAGTGACGGTGACTTTTTAATGTCGTTTGGCGAAATGGGAGATGGGCCAGGTGAATTCATGCAGCCTCATGCCTTGGCCATGGATTCTAAAGGTCGCCTTTTTATTGGTGACAGAAGTAATAACCGTGTTCAAATTTTCGACCAAGACGGCAACTTTCTCGACATGTGGTATCAGTTTGGTCGCCCAAGCGGAATCTATATTGATAAGAACGATGTTTTCTACTCAGCCGATTCGGAGTCAGGCTCAGTAAATCCAGCTCATGGCGATTGGCTGCGCGGTATCCGGGTAGGCTCTGCACAAACCGGTGAAGTTGAATTTTTTATTCCTGACCCTAACCCAGGCTGCAGCGGCACTTGCACTGCTGAAGGCGTAGTGGCCGACGCACATGGAAATATCTTTGGTGCCGAAGTAGGACCCGTTGGCGGAGTGAAACGTTATACACGCTCAGTCAAATAAGCAAATACAAATAAGTGTCCGCGGAATTACTTCGATCTGATAAACGAAGAAGCCCGCCTTGGAAAAGGCGGGCTTCTTATTGATACTTCAATTTATAGGGTCAGAGTTGAGACTCAGGCCCGGCCTTTCGGCCAATCCGGTCAGTAGCTACACCTTAGCTATGATCTGATTTAACGTTTCACTTGGACGCATAGCGGCAGAGGCTTTAGCAAAGTCAGGCTTGTAATAACCACCTACATCCATACTTACACCCTGCACGACGCTAAGCTCATCAACGATTTTATCTTCGTTATTAGTAAGCTCATTAGCCACCGGCTTAAACTTAGCAGCAAGCACTTCATCTTCTGTTTGCTCGGCCAAGGCTTGCGCCCAGTACATTGCTAGATAAAAATGGCTGCCTCGATTATCCAACTCATTTACTTTACGTGAAGGCGATTTATTCGTATCCAAGAACAGACCCGTTGCATTGTCCAAAGCGTCAGCCATAACTTTCGCGCGGCTATTATCAGTAACGTTTGCCAAATGCTCAAGTGATGCAGCCAACGCAAGAAACTCACCTAAAGAATCCCAACGAAGATGATTTTCTTTTTCGAACTGCTGAACATGCTTAGGAGCAGATCCACCGGCTCCGGTTTCAAATAGGCCACCGCCGGCCATTAAAGGCACGATTGAAAGCATTTTCGCACTTGTTCCAAGCTCTAAAATTGGGAACAAATCAGTCAGGTAATCGCGCAGCACGTTGCCGGTAACAGAAATAGTATCTTTGCTTTCGCCAACTCGCTGCAGTGAAAATTTTGTAGCGTCTTCAGGCGACATAATATGCAGTTCAAGACCGTCAGTATCATGATCAGGTAAATACGCTTCAACCTTTTTTATCAGCTGCGCATCATGGGCGCGCTCTTTATCCAGCCAAAAAACCGCAGGTGTGTCAGACAACCGAGCCCTGCTAACAGCCAATTTCACCCAATCCTGAATCGGTGAATCTTTGACCTGACACATTCTCCAGATATCACCAGACTCAACGCTATGCTCTAGAAGCGACTTACCACCGGCATCGATAACTGACATCATGCCATCGCTAGGCACTTCAAAGGTTTTGTCATGAGAGCCGTATTCTTCTGCTTTTTGAGCCATTAAACCGACGTTGGGCACGCTGCCCATTTTGGCCGGGTCAAAAGCCCCGTGAGTGCGGCAATAGTCGATCACTTCCTGATAAACACCGGCATAGCAGCGATCAGGAATAATAGCTTTCATGTCATGCAGGTCGCCATCAGGGCCCCACATCTTCCCAGAAGTGCGCAGCGCCGCAGGCATTGATGCGTCAATGATAACGTCACTAGGCACATGCAGATTTGTTATGCCTTTGTCTGAATCGACCATGGCAAGCTCAGGCTGGGTCTTATAGACGGCACTCAAGTCAGCTTCAATAGCCTCACGCTCAGCCTCAGGCAGTGATGCGATTTTGGAATAGACATCACCAAGACCATTGTTAGCATCAATTCCCAAACTCTTAAACGTTTCGGCGTACTTCTCAAAAACATCGGCGTAATAAACCGTGACCGCGTGACCAAAAATAATCGGATCCGATACTTTCATCATCGTGGCTTTAAGGTGCAAGGAGCAAAGCACACCTTTTACCTTCGCGTCAGCTATCTGCTCGGCCAAGAAGCTTCTCAGCGCATTCTTACTCATGCTAGAGGCATCGATTACCTCACCTGCCAGCAACGCAATCCCATCTTTAAGGATAGTGACATTGCCTGCCGCGTCTTTATGTTCAATACGCACACTAGTCGCACTGGCCACTGTTACGGACTGCTCGCTGCCAAAAAAGTCTCCAGTGCTCATGCTCGCCACGTGAGTTTTTGAGTCTGAAGACCAAGCGCCCATGGAATGTGGATGTTTGCGAGCATAAGCTTTCACTGACGGAGGTGCTCTGCGGTCAGAATTACCTTCTCTAAGTACCGGGTTTACCGCGCTGCCTTTAATTCGATCGTAGCGGGCTTGAATGTCTTTTTCTGCATCGTTCTTGGGCTCTTCAGGATAGTTAGGAAGCGCATAGCCCTTAGTCTGCAGCTCTTTTATCACCGCGTTCATCTGCGGTAATGACGCTGATATATTTGGCAGTTTGATGATGTTCACCATCGGATCTTGGGTAAGTAAGCCTAATTCGGCCAAAGCATCCGATTGTTGTTGCTCTTCTTTTAGAAACTCAGGAAAGCTGGCGATAACGCGCCCAGCTAAAGAGATATCGCGAATTTCTACATCAATATCAGCTGCATGGGTAAATGCACTGATGATGGGAAGAAAGGAATAGGTAGCTAGCGCAGGTGCTTCATCTGTTTCTGTGTAGATGATGGTAGGTTTTTGCTCTGACATTTCTGATCCTTGAATTATGTTACAAAAATTACTGCGAATCGCATCGCTGTTCTGGGCTTTTTCTACAAAATAGCCCAGCAAAAAAAGGCGCACAGTATAGCAGCCACGCCAAGTTCAGAATAGGGCTAGCGCCTCGATCAAATTGCGAAATATTATCCCGATCACCATGTATAATACTTTGTAATAACCAAATGAAGGATAAACATGACTATAGAAACCTCCTTACCCGATTTAGATATCCGCCATGCGACAGTTGATGACTGCCAAACTATCCTTGGTTTCATTGTGGAATTAGCCGTCTATGAAAAGCTTGAGCATCAGGTTGTAGTAACCACCCAAACACTGGAAGAGACTCTTTTTGGTGCAACTCGATATGCCCAGTGCATTATTGCAGAGTATCAATCTAAACCTGTAGGCTATGCGCTCTTTTTCAATAACTTTTCAACCTTCACAGGCAGGCCTGGAATTTATTTAGAAGACCTTTATGTGCAGCCAGAAATGCGCGGCAAAGGGTTTGGAAAAAATTTGTTAGCTTATCTGGCCAAGCTCGCAGTTGATTCTAACTTCACTCGGGTGGAATGGTCAGTTTTGGATTGGAATGAGCCCGCTATAGAATTTTACCGCTCTATTGGTGCGCAGCCAATGGACGGCTGGACGGCGCAACGACTCGACGGTGATCAGTTGCAGTTATTTGCAAAACAATTCAAATAACTTTCAACAGCAAGTAGTAATAACTAATACCTTCAGTCGTTATCATACATGACGATCATCGATTATTATCAACAAGTAGCGACAAGAACTAATAGGCAGGAAACAGCAATGGAAAGGATCGTCTATGTTAATGGTGAATTCAACCCTCAATCTGAGGCCAAGATCTCAGTGTTTGATAGGGGCTTCATTTTTGGCGACGGAGTTTATGAAGTAGTTCCTGTAATCAATGGCAAGCTCGTTGACAAAAAATACTTCCTCGAACGTCTAGATCGATCTCTATCGGAAATTTCTATAGATTGGCCGTGCAGCCAAGACCAATACATAGACATAATGAAACAACTGGTTTTAAAAAACCAACTGACTGAGGGAGTTGTCTACTCACAGGTTACTCGCGGAATTGCAGAGCGCGACTTCCCCTTTCCTAAAGACACCGCTCCTAGCTTAGTTGCATTCACCACAGTCATGACTTTGCTGAACAATCCTGCCGCTGAAACTGGTATTGCCGTCATTACAACAGAGGACCTGCGATGGAAGCGCCGCGACATTAAATCGATTAATCTTCTGGGACAATGTCTTGCTAAAGAGGATGCCGTGTCAAAAGGCGGAGCGGAAGGGTGGATGGTCGAAGATGGCGTGGTGACAGAAGGGGTGTCCTCTACTGCCTATATCATCAAAGATGGCTTAATCATTACTAGAGAATTGTCGAATTCCATTCTTCCCGGTATTCGTCGAAGAACGTTGCTGGAGATGGCAAAAGAAAACAATCTTGCCTTTGAGCAGCGCGCCTTCACAGTTGAAGAAGCCTTGTCCGCTGATGAAGCCTTTATTAGCAGTGCAACTACGCTCGCACTGCCAGTTGTCAGTATCGATGGAAAACCTGTTGCCAACGGCTTGCCTGGCCCCATCAGCACGCGGCTGCGTGAAATGTACAAGCAAAGACTGATCGATGAAGCGGCGATGTCTTAAACCTTATACTTGGCACTTTGCTTAAGCTCAAGCCAAATCAGTGGTGAAGCTAATTACTTCGCTGATGGATTTAGCGCCGGTTGCTATCATCAGCAAGCGATCCACTCCTAGGGCAACTCCAGCGCAGTCTGGTAACCCGCTTTCCAGTGCTGCAATCAGATTTTCATCAATTGGTACCAAAGCGCGATTAGTTTTCTGTCTTTTATCTAAGTCTGACTCAAAACGGCGACGCTGTTCAATCGGGTCAGTTAGTTCATAATAGCCGTTAGCGATCTCCATTCCAGAACAAAAAAGCTCGAAGCGCTGCGCTACTTTTACACCGGCATTATCAGTTCTCACCTGCGCTAAAGCAGCTTGGTCTTCTGGATAGTCATAGAGAAACCAATTGCCTCGCATGTTTGGCTCGATAATTTGAGAAAGTATTAGTTGAAGATAGTCCGTCCGGCTAAGGCCCTGCGCCACAAGAGAAATTTCGCGTTTGGCCAATTTCTCTAAGTCATCAGTAGAAATATTGTGAGGGTCTATTTCCAAGTTTTCCTGAAAAAGTTCTCGATAAGAAAAGCGGGAGATATCTGTCAGCGGCGCCGTCCCCTGTGTGACCAGAAGAAGCAACGCTTCAACTTCATCCATCAACTGAGATAAAGAATAGCCCGGTTGATACCACTCCAACAGAGTAAATTCAGGATTATGCCGATCGCTTCTTTCTTCGAATCTAAACGCTTTTGCCAACTGATAGATAGCGCCAGACCCGGAAGCTAACAACCGCTTCATAGCGTATTCTGGGGAAGTTTGAAGATACAGGGCTTGGTTATTCTGCCCCCAAGTATTTTCAGTTTTCCATGACTGAATATGGAGATCGCTCGCGGTAGCCGCAGCTAGTACTGGCGTTTCCACCTCTAAAACATTGCGCACCGCAAAGAACTTTCTCATTTGCGCTAACAATTCGGCGCGAGCGGTAAGCATGGATGCTGACGCGCTCGGTTTCCAATTAGTCAAAGGACAAGCTACTTATTTACGCGGTTTTGATACTCGTTGGTACGGGTATCAACTCTCAGTACATCACCTATGTTGATGAAAAGCGGAACCTTCACTTGGGCTCCTGAACTTAACGTTGCTGGCTTTGTGCCGCCTTGAGCTGTGTCGCCTTTTAGCCCCGGGTCTGTGTCGGCAACTTCCAACTCAACAAAATTTGGCGGCGTCACCGATATTGGGGCGTCATTCCAAAGTATCACTGTGTAGAGACATTGCTCTTTCAGCCAATTTTTAGAGTCTGCAATCGCATTTTCGTCAGCCGCAACTTGTTCGTAACTGTCGTCTGTTTTCATGAAGTGCCAGAATTCTCCGTCGGTGTAGAGATATTCCATGTCAGTCTCCAAAACGTCAGCGGCCTCTACAGATTCACCTGATTTGTAGGTGCGCTCCAACATCCGACCATTCATCAGATTTCGCCACTTCACGCGATTAAACGCCTGCCCCTTACCGGGCTTGACCATTTCGTTTTCTATAATGGAACAAGGCTCTCCATCAACCAAAGCTTTCATTCCGGATTTAAATTCGCTGGTTGAGTAATTAGCCATAGTGCCCTCGTATATTATTAAATTCTAATTGTGTCGATCACGTCGTAATGCTGTCGCTGTCGCAAACAAGTTTGGCGCTGCAATCATGCCCATAATGAAGATAACTGCTATTATCTCATTTTTATCAGCCCCCTATTATACCTGATTCAGCGCGCCTGCTTAAAATCAGTATTAACTACCCCAACGCAAACTCTATGAATAAGCCTGAACCTTCGATTATACAGTCAGATCGGCCTAAAAAATGGCAGGAAATACTATCTGATCTGGTAACAGATCCAAAGGAATTAACCAAATATCTAGAACTAGATGAGAGCCTGCGTCCAGCAAGCTTAATGGCGCAAACTCAATTTCCAATGAAAGTACCAATGCCCTTTATAGCCAAAATGAGCAAGGGCGACTGGGCTGACCCGCTACTCAGACAAGTCTGGCCCGCGGCGGAAGAGGAAATTATCGATAGCCGTTATGTCACCGATCCATTAGCAGAAGCCGACAGCAACCCAATCCCAGGCCTGCTGCACAAATACCATGGACGCGTCTTGTTAACCGCAGCGCCTCACTGCGCAGTGCATTGTCGCTACTGCTTTCGGCGTCATTTCGACTATGAAGAAAATGCCCCTAGCCGCGTTCTCTGGCAGCAGTGCTTCGATTACATTAATGCCGACAGGAGCATAGAAGAGGTCATCCTTAGCGGTGGTGACCCTCTGGCCTTGGCAGATAAACAGCTAGGCTGGCTTTTAGACCAGCTGGAATCTATTAACCACGTCACCACGATACGCATTCACACGCGATTGCCTATTGTCCTGCCCCAAAGAATCACCGAGGCGCTAATTGAAGTTCTACGCCAACGGAAAATAAAAGTCGTGATGGTTATTCACTGCAATCACCCTCAAGAACTGTGTCCTCAGAGCAGTCTAGCTCTAAACACGTTAGCAGCTAATGGCGTGCTTTTAATGAATCAATCCGTCATTTTAAAGGATGTTAACGACAACTCTGACTGCCTCATTAAGCTAAGCCAGAAACTATTTTCTGTAAATGTACTACCTTATTATTTGCACTTGCCTGACGAAGTTGCTGGCACCGCTCACTTTGACGTTAGTAAAGCCAAGGCGCTGGAGTTACTTGCCCAAATGCAAACTCGCTTGCCCGGTTATCTAGTACCTAAGCTGGTGAAGGAAGAAGCGGGGGAGCCATCTAAAACCCGAATAGTGTAAGCGAGTGTAAAAGGTGACCGTGGCGGGCTAGATCCCACTATGGCCCCATCACAAGCAGGCAACAGACAAGGATTAGTCATGCCAGTAGAGAGTGGAAATAAAGCGCAACAACCAAATGCAAATTTACCCCATGATGCAATTAAACTGGACCCGCTGACCGGCTTTCACCAGCAAGACTATCTCGATGAGGTTCTTAACAAAAATATCCAAGGCCACAGCCACGCCCCCGCTGCTGTAAGTCTTGCACTTCTTCAGCTCGAGAATTTCTATGAGATCAAAACATGGCTCGGAAAATCTGACGCCACCCTTTTTCTAAGTGATATTGCACGCCTTTTAAAGAAAACGTTGCCAAGCTCGGTTCTCCTGAGCCGCTGTAAACATTACGAATTTGCAGCATTACTGTTCGATCAATCAAGCCGTGATGGAAAACAAATTGCCGCTAAAGTCAGATGCGTCATCGAATCAGCAGCCGAGAAGTCTCTGCCAGACAGAGTTAAATTGAAAATCAGTATCGGAATTGCCGAAATCGACGATCGCACCACAGGCAAAGAAGTCCTGTATGCTCGCGCTCGGCACGATATGAGCGTTTACAGGAAAGGCCAAGTTCATTTACCCCGACAGCAACAAAATCTGCAGCCGGCGGCTGTATTTAAACGCCTTAAAATCGCCCTAGAAGCAGGCTTACTGTTGCCGCTGTTTCAAGCGGTAGTTAGCTTAAAACCGGACGAGTTAGAACACTATGAAATTAGGACCCATGTCGAGGATAGCCAAGGTGTGATCCCGGCTGAGCTACTATTTGAAGTCGCTGTACAAAATGCTTGGGGAGAAGCTATCGACCGCTGGCTAATTCAGAATGCTCTTAAAATTCTCAAGCAATTAGCAAACCCTGCATTAAAACTCATTATTAATATTACTCACAATTCTATCGTCAGCCCCCATTTTTTTCCCTGGCTCGACGCAGTATTGGCCAAAAGCCCAAACCTAGGCACTAGCCTCGTGTTCCAAGTAAGTGAAATTGATGTGCTCATTGCCCAGCATCACATAAGTTATTTCTGTCAGCAGTTAACTAATCACAATATCCAGCTTTGTATCAGCCATTTTGGCTGCACTGATGATCCATTTCGCTACTTGGACTTATTTCGCGCGGAGTTTGTAAAACTGAATGGTCCAGCTATTAGGCATTCAGTCATTGAGAAGGCTGGCACAGAGGGCATTCCAAAATTGGTGGAGCGATTGCATGACAATGGCTTACGAGTGATAGTCCCGAATGTAGAAAATATGACTCAGATGCCGCAGCTGTGGAGCAGCAATGTCAACTATGTTCAAGGCTATGGTCTGCACAGGCCTAGCAAATCACTGAATTACGAATTTTTGCAGGAGGCGACACTAAGTATCAATTAAGCCTTCACCAAGGCTCTGTGACAACGACCACGCCCATGAATTAGTTTCTACCCTGATTTCCCACACAAACTCATTGGGGAAGGCTGCGGCAGCTGTTATTCTTGCCGCAACACCTAATCACCAGTGCTATTAAAAGCCTGCCAATAGAGATTTAATTTTGCCAGAAAACCCTTCAGAGTTTGCACCTAATGCCAATGATCAGGCACCGAGGGATAAAGAGCCAGGCAAAAAGTCAGCTAAGGTATCGCGTAAATTTTCATTCACCGTATCAGTTCTACTAATCCTATCTTTTTGCTGCTATTGGTTGATAAACACTTACACCACGCAAAGCTTAATGCGCGAACATGCCGACGGGATGGGTAATACACTCGCTCGGCAAACAGCTAATCAGATGACCGAACTGATGCTAGCCAATGACTTGATTAGTATGAACGTGGTGTTATCGGCTTTGACTCGAGATTCGTCTATCATCAAAGTAGACGTGGTGAATGTAAGTGACGAAATAATAGCAACGGCGAGTGCGCGGGCGGCCTCGCCTGCTCCAATTATCCCATTGCCTTTTAAAATTAGTCAGATTGAAGGGCAATACATCGCCTCAATTTCTCTTGCCAACTCAATAGCCGGATCAGTAATACTGACGCTGGATCTAGGCTATCTAGAAACCGGTCTGGTCAACAGCCTAGTCCTAAATATTGCGGCGACACTGCTGCTCATAGCGATATCATCATTACTAATCAGTACCTACTTCCAAACTCTTGTAAGCTTCCCTGCCAACTTGCTTGCCTTCGCCTTAAGCCAAGTTCGAGAAGGGAAAATAGAAACCTGTCCCGAGCCCAGCAACAACAATGAGTTAAGTACGGCAATTCGGCAGTTTAATGCTACAGCAGAGTTTCTAGCACAAAATACGTTTTTGAATAATTTTGGAAATCGTCAGCCGGATATTGAAGGTGATGCTCCGAAATTTGAGCCCGGCACGCAGGATGTCACTCTACTGTGCATTAAAATGGCTAACTTCCACTACTTAGCCTCAACGCTCAGTGAATCAAAGCGAGTCAATCTACTCAATAAATTTTACTTCTATGCAGGTAAGGTCAGCCAGCTTTATAGCGGCCAAGTAACTTACTGCTTCGACGGCGAAGTATTAATAAATTTTGGTGTTGGCAAAGTAGAAGAAGAACAGGCTTTTTATGCTATCTGCGCCAGCCAGCTGTTCCTGCAATTGGTAGGTGATATTGGCGACATCGATGGTGAGTTTACTGGCGCGAAATTTAAACTTGCTGTACATGGAGGTCAAGCTGTTGGGGGACTCTACTCACCAATCACCCAAGACACGAGTAATTTAACCGGTAAGACACTGGACCTGTGCCGACTGATTTGCGACGAATGCCCCAGCAATAACTTGTTGATTAGCCAAGCGTGTTTTGAAAATGCAGGAGCGGCAACTCGTGTTGAAGGCGAAGAATTCACCGTCATAGACGAGCAAGAGCAGATTACCGCCTATCTAAGTAGCGAACCTATGTCCGACTTCAAATTGCTACTCGAGCGTCAAGCGATACAGCTAGTCACCGTATTTAGCGAGTAGCCAAACCGCTCCTGGCCTGAAATATCCGCCGGAAAATATTCACTTACGTCAGTAGATTAACTCAGTCGAAGGCGTTCATCATAGGCGCGGTATGGCTAGCGCCTATCAAATTCGAATTCTAGTCAGGGGCTATGGTCTTGTTTGTGAAAAATCAGGACCGAACATCCGTGAACTAATAAGACCCCAGCTCCTGACAGCCGATTAAGCCAAGTTAAGTTAAGCACGCCCTAAGTAGTAAACCTAAGCTAATGCGGCAAACGTCCTAGGATACCTCGGGCTCTGAGCTATTAACCGTCTATTCTAATTGTTCACTCAAAGGCGTCTTTGATATTACTTCAATACGGTCAACGTTTTGAAAGCCCCTCGGTAATTTATTGCCTCTGCGACCTCTTTCACCTCGGTAATGTTCTAGGTCCGCTGGCTTGAGATTATGGTGGCGACGGCCAGCGTGAACAGTCAATGTATCTTTGCCTGACAACACGGCGATCGCCACTACAAATTCAATGCGGTCTGCAACTCGAGCAGAAGGAATGCTAATTAACTTATTTCCTTTTCCCCTAGCAAGTCTAGGTAGATCAGTTAAAGGAAACATCAGCATGCGGCCTTCATTGGTCACAGACACTATAAAGTCTTCATCATAGTTAGCTACAGTGATAACCGATAGAACACCGCTGCCTTTAGGCAGTTTTAGCACCGCCTTGCCAGCTTTGTTCTTGCTAATAAGGTCACCTATTTTTGCAACAAAGCCGTAACCTGCATCACTGGTTAGCAATACATCAACTGAGTTCTCCCCAATCAATACGCCTTCAAACGTGGCGCCGGACGGCGGATTAACTCGACCAGATACCGGCTCGCCTTGGCCTCTCGCGGAAGGCAGGCTGTGCGCTGGCAACGAATACGTACGTCCAGTTGAATCCATGAGAATTGCAAGCTGACTGCTTTTACCCTTAGCTGCTAACTTAAATTCGTCGCCGGATTTGTACTGCAGCGAAGTAGGATCCACATCATGACCTTTCGCGGCACGAATCCAACCACGATCAGATAAAACAATAGTTACAGGCTCTGTGGAAATTAACTCCGTTTCACTAAATGCTTTGGCTTCGGTGCGGCTCACTAATGGCGTCCGGCGGTCATCGCCATATTTTTCAGCATCTTCCTTAATCTCTTTTTTGATCAAGGTTTTTAATCGCGTAGCCGAACCCAGAAGCAATTCAATGCCTTTTCTTTCTTCATTGAGTTGTTTCTGTTCTGCGGTGATCTTTATTTCTTCAAGCTTCGCCAATTGCCTTAATTTGAGCTCTAGAATTGCCTCTGCTTGGCGTTCAGAAATTTTGAACTTTGCAATCAATGCTAGTTTTGGCTTGTCCTCGGTTCTAACGATTTTTATAACTTCATCTATATTTAGATACGCTATCAATAGCCCATCTAACAAGTGCAAACGATCCACTATCTTATCAAGGCGAAATTGTAGTCTTCGTGTGACTGTCTCTGTTCTAAATTGAATCCATTCTTTAAGTAAAGTAGCAATATCTTTAACATTTGGCAGCTTATCGATGCCGATCATGTTGAAATTCACACGGTAGCTTTTCTCAAGGTCTGTAGTCGAGAATAAATGTGACATGACGCTATCTACGTCTATTCTGTTTGAGCGAGGTATGATGACGATACGGGTCGGATTCTCATGATCAGACTCATCCCGAAGATCCACTACCATCGGCAGTTTCTTTTTCTGCATCTGCGCCGCGATTTGTTCGAGTATTTTCGCACCGGATACTTGATAAGGCAGTGCATTGATAATTATGTCGCCGCCTTCAACGCTATATATAGCTCGAGCTTTCAACGAACCTCGGCCGGTTCGGTACAGCGCCTGAATATCCGCTTTAGGCGTAATTAGTTCCGCTTCTGTAGGGTAATCAGGCCCCTTAATGATCTCGCAAATATCCTCTACGGTTGCCTTTGGTTTATCCATAACATAAATGCAAGCCTCGGCCACTTCCCTTAGATTATGGGGAGGAATATCTGTGGCCATTCCGACCGCGATTCCACTGCCTCCGTTAAGAAGAACATTGGGTAATCTTGCCGGCAGGATTTCTGGCTCATCCATAGTGCCATCAAAATTCGGACGCCAGTCTACAGTGCCCTGAGCTAACTCGCCGAGTAGGACATCTGCGTAGCCCTGCAACCTCGATTCTGTATAGCGCATAGCCGCAAAAGATTTAGGGTCATCCTGAGAACCCCAGTTGCCCTGACCATCCACCAGCGGATATCGATAAGTAAACGGCTGCGCCATAAGCACCATCGCCTCATAACAGGCTGAATCGCCATGAGGATGAAACTTACCAATTACATCACCTATAGTTCGTGCAGACTTTTTGAATTTAGCAGATGCTTTTAATCCAAGCTCTGACATTGCATAGACTATTCTGCGTTGTACAGGTTTAAGACCGTCACCAATGTTCGGCAAAGCACGGTCGTTGATTACATACATCGAATAGTTTAAATAAGCTTGCTGAGTATAGTTTTTAAGAGGCATCTGCTCGACGCCATCTTCATTGATTGTTATATCTTGATTCATGAATTTCTCAATTTACAATTTCTATTCGGCAAAATTTGCCTGATCGCCACTGCCTTCCAACCAAGCCTTACGGTCTGATGATCGGCTTTTCGCTAGCAGCATATCCATAATTTCAAAGGTCGAGTTCTCACTTTTATCATCGGGCTCTTCCTCGAGGGTAAGTTGCACCAGTCGCCGAGTGTCCCTGGACATCGTTGTCTCTCGAAGCTGCAAAGGATTCATTTCACCCAAGCCCTTGAACCGCTGTACATTAACTTTGCCAGGCTTTTTCTCTGCCGCAATGCGATCCAATATACCGTTCTTTTCATTTTCATCGAGGGCATAAAACACCTCTTTGCCGATGTCGATACGAAACAAAGGCGGCATTGCGACAT
>JBLHTH010000075.1:0-14453 GCA_047627195.1 Pseudohongiellaceae bacterium
CAATTCATCCCGCAGGCTATTAGTTCGCATTATACGTACCGATTCAGGAGAAATGATTCGAGCGCCGTCGAGTTCACCTTCGTTAACTAGCATTTGAAGAAAGCGCGCGTAGTCGTGTGTTGAAGAAACTAGACCGCCACCACCAGACTCCAAACGGTCAGGGTCCAGATAGCTGGGCCGGTCAGTTCGATGAGGGCGCTGAACTAAATGCTGACGCTCTTCATCCCAGTTGTGCACTTCAGCAAATCTAGGCTTGTCTTCAGGTTTAACGAAAAAACGAGTATCGGTCATATCGAGAGGAAGAAAGATGTTTTTTTCTAGATATTCGCCAAAACTCATGCCGGTGATTTTTTGAACAATGTAGCCCTGAATATCAACAGCTACAGAGTAGTACCAAGCCTCGCCTGGTTCAAACATCAGGGGGATGTCTGCAACTCTTTCGATCAACGTATCCAAGTCGTCTGATGCTAACACTTGGGTGTTTCTAAATGCCTCGTTTACCGGATCAGTGCCGCCTAGGCCGTAGCCAAAACCAGCAGAGTGGTTTAAAAGCTGACGCATTGTAGGTGGCTTTTCGGGTGTCTCTAGTACCATTTTGCCGTCTTCGTCATAGCTGGTCATAACTTTCAGATTGGCAAATTCTGGAACATACTTGCTAACAGGGTCGTCAAAATTCCAAAGGCCTTGTTCGTGAAGCATCATCAATGCGACACCGGTTACCGGTTTTGTCATCGAGTAGATTCTAAACAATGAATCCATCTCCATAGGTGATTGATCATCAACGCGAGATAGGCCGGTAGTTTCAAAAGTTGCCACTTCTCCATCTTTAGCGAGAATCCAAACCATGCCGGCGACATCTTGGTCCGCCACAACCTTATTCATAGCCGCATCCAAGCGTTGAATGCCTGCTTCAGTAAAGCCAGCTGCTTTAGCACCAGCTTCTTGAATTGGCCAAGAGTCTGCGGCGGCATTGAATGCGATTACGCTGATACTGGTTGCTAAAAGGGTGGTTAGACCTTTTCTAAGCAGGGAAAAGTTTTGCATAGGCTCTCTCCAAAATTGTTTCTAGTTTTTGTGACTTTAAAGGCTCGGTTGATTAAGCACATTAACACTGTCTTTCGTGCCGGCTTGTGACTATTCGTGTCATAGACGTCGTTGATATAAATCTACAACCATAAATATCAAGAGTCGAGATAATAGCTTGCTCAGAGCATAAGAAATACCTCGCGCTAAAACAATGGGGTTTGAGGGGATTGGCCTACGATAAATTGATCTGCAGCGTTGTTGTTATCGCTTTATTGGCGGTGCTATAGCCAGCAAGGACCTTGAGCTTGGGGCTGATTCTTGTGGCTAGGTTTAAGGGCATAAGCTGCAGACACTAAAGCAGGTGAATAGTCGACGTGAAGCTGATAAAAATGAGGATGATAGGGATAAGAGGGGTAGAGATGGCAGGGGCAGAAAATGAACAGAATGGAAGAGGGCACCGATAGAATAATAAAATAGGCAGATTATCTGCTGTTATTAAAACGTGCGCCCCCATTGAGCTCAGTTCAAGGAAAGATTAAGTTAAAGTAAGTGGGTAGTAACTTGCTAGAGGCAGCGTTGAGCCTATCTATGCCCCTATTTTATGAGTGCTCTTTGTAATTCTTGGGCAACTGCTGCTTGCAGCCTAATCCAAATCTAAGCGGTAGCGCTCAGGTGTCAGACTTGGTCTCTTTTAGAGAGTCTTTTTGGTTGGTCTTTTTTGGAGAGTCTTGTTTCTTAGTATCAACGGCGTCACTTTTTTCTGAGCCCGCCATCATGGCTTCTAATTCCTCTCGGCTCATCATATCCATATCCCAGTGGCTGGTATGACGGTCTTTGACTTCTTCTCTAAATAATCGCTTTTTCTTCATCACAAACTCCTATGGTCGCCTTTATCTATAATGCGAATGCGCGCAGAGGGTTTTAAACTCTACGACTAGCATAGGAGGCCTTGCGGCGTATGTCCATCAACACATTGCCAGTTAAATGCGCCGGAATTACCCGTTGTTGCTATGAGACTGCTTGCACGAGAGCAGCAAAATCTCTACCTTTGTTGGCAGAGATAGGTTCAATTTAAAGGAAAAACTATGAAAAACGCACTGACATTGCTGGCGCTCGCGATAACGGCGAGCTTTGCTACATCGACATTCGCCCAAGGTACCTACATTGCACCCCGCACCGAGTGGGGTGATCCAGACCTTAACGGTGTTTGGAACTTTTCATCCAACGTGCCCATGCAGCGCCCTGAGCAGTTCGGCGAGCGCGAATTTATGACCACTGATGAAATTGCATCGATGCAGGCACGACTCGCAGAAGCCGATGCGTCGTCAGATCAGGCGGTAGCCACAACGGAGGGCAGCCCCGGTGGCTACAATGACTTTTGGGTTGAAAGTGCGGGTATTACCGACCAGATTCGCACTTCTCATATCATTTACCCAAAAGATGGCAGAATGCCTGGCCGAGTTGAGGGTGCACTGGTTCAATTTGGCGGTCTTGGTGACGATGTGCCTGGCACTCGTCCAGTACGTTACACCGTGGGTGGGATTTCCAAAGACGGTCCTGAGGATCGGGGTTTATCGGAGCGCTGCATCGTTGGTTTTAATGCAGGGCCACCCTTCATGCCGAGCCTTTATAACAACAACGTTCAGATCGTTCAGAACAAAGATCATGCTGTGATTGTGGTGGAGATGATTCACGATGCGCGTATCGTGCCTATTGTGCCAGTCGATCACGGTCATATTAGCGAAGAGATTGGTTTATGGTCTGGCGATTCTAAGGGTTATTGGGATGGCGACACCTTAGTTGTTGTGACTAAAAACTTTAATGGAATGACTCAAAGTTTCAGCGCCTTCGGCACCTCTGAAGACAAGATTCTCACGGAGCGGTTCACACGTGTTGATCCACTTACGGTTAACTATGAATGGACCCTCGAGGATTTAACTACATTCACTGATAAGTTCACTGCCATTGTTCCTATGACTAAAGTTGCTGGCCAGCTTTATGAGTATGCCTGCCATGAAGGTAACTACGGTATGGTGAATATTCTGCGCGGAGAGCGAGCGCAAGAAACTAGAGCTACTGAGTCGGGGGCGAGATAGTCAACAGCTGTTTGCTGCCGACGCAATTATGTAGGCTCCTTTTCACAAATAGAAATACAAGTACAAGCAGCCGAAGCATAAATAAAAAAGCCGGGACATTGCCCGGCTTTTTTATGTCTCTAAAACCGCCCACTTTAAGGTAGAGCGGTTTATTTAATTGTTCTGCTTAGCCGCTCAAGTTAGTCATTCCAGCCTGTCCAGCCGGGGCCGCGCACCACTTGTCCTGGTAATGCCCCGGTGTGTTCACCGTCTTTAAGAACCGGTACACCATTAACCAGCACGTGTTGCATGCCGGTGGAATATTGATGGGGATCTTCAAAAGTTGCATGATCTTGAATTTTAGAGGGGTCAAATATAACTATATCAGCATAGTTTCCTTGCTTGAGCTCTCCCCTATCTCGAATTTTCAAATTTGTAGCCGGCAACTTAGTCAATTTTCGAATGGCATCGGCTAAGGTAATAACTTTCTCATCGCGAACATATTTCCCGAGTACCCTGGCGAAATTGCCATAAGCACGGGGGTGCGTGCTTTGTTCAAGAAACTCACCTTCACTAGCAAGAGACTGCGCGTCAGACGCAAAGCTAACCCAGGGCAGGGCGATGCCTTTTGCGACGTTCTCCTGGGACATTAAAAAGTAAACCACCTGAACTCGGCTGCCATCTTCAACAACCAAGTCGATGGCAGTGTCAGCGGCAGATGTTTCACGCTGCGCTGCGACTTCAGCCAAAGTCATGCCGATGTATCGGCGCAGCGCCGGATTGCGAAAGCCAACTAGCAACGTGCCTTCCGGGCCGGCTGCCAATGCGAGGTTCTCCCATTCATTGGTGGGAGTCGTCATTTGGGCTAAGACCTGTTCTCGAATCGCAGGGTTTTGTAAACGTTCTGCCCAGGCATCATAGCCGCCCTCTTGAACCCAGGGAGGCATGCCTGCATCTAAGCCCGTGGAGCCGGCGGTATAGGTATAAATGTCAGCGGTTATGCCTAAGCCTTCCGCCTGAGCAGATTCGACTTTCTCTACCACTGCATCAAATTTATCCCAATTACTTTGGCCGCCCATTTTAAGGTGGTAAATTTCTCCGGCCACGTCGGCTTCCCTCGCGATAGTAATGAGTTCATCAACGGCTTCAAGCAGGCGATTACCCTCGCTACGCATATGGGAAATATACATGCCGTCATATTCTCCAACTACTTTTGCCAGCGCGATCAGCTCGTCAGTTTTGGCATAAAAAGCCGGCGCGTAGATTAACGATGAGCCTAGCCCAAGCGCACCGTCTTCCATTGCCTGACGAACTAAGCCTTGCATTCGTTCTAGTTCTTTGGGGCTGGGCGCTCGATCCTCGTAGCCAAGCTCGTGGATGCGAACTGTGGTGGCTCCAATAAAAGAAGCCACATTGGGTGAGATACCTTTTGTAGTGAGAAACTCCAGATATTCATTTAGAGTGGTCCACTCAATAGCAGTGTCACCGTACTCTTCATCGGCGCTTAGCTGCGCCTTCATCACATCATTAAGCGGCCCTTCTGAGTTGCCTTCACCAAATACTTCTAAGGTAACCCCTTGGCGAATATCGCTTTGACTGCGGCCGTCTTTAATTAGCGAAGAGGTTGCCCAGCTCAGCATATTGATAAACCCCGGTGCCACTGCCAACCCCTCTGCATCAATAATGTCCTTGGCTTCGCTTTCTTTGAACGCAGCCACTTCGGCCTCTTCACCTGTGTCGTTTGTTATTTTACCTATGCCGGCAATGCGATCGCCGACAATAGCGATGTCAGCAGTATAAGGTGTCCCCCCATTACCGTCGTAGATTTGGCCGTTCTTAATGATGAGATCGTAGATCTGGGTTGATGTTTCTTCTGGGGCGCCACAGGCGGTTATTAAAAAAGCAATTAGGACGGGCAGCAGCGTTTGCGAATAAGACATAAAGGATCGCCAATGATTAGTTAACAGGCTGGTTGGTTGAGAATTTACAGTACCCGAGATGGCGCTGCGTTTTCCAGCCATTTGTTAAGGTGAGTTAGATGTTGTTGACATTTTTGGAAGTAGAAACTACTGTATATATATACAGTATATTCGATTATTATCATGCCTCCAAATCCTCCATTTAAAACAGCAAGCAAGGCGGTTGCCACGCCAGCAGCTGAAGCCAAAAGCTCGGCAGCAAAAGGTTCTGACTCCTATCAAGAAGGGTCAGCGCTCGCCAATGCGCCTGCTAAAAACCCCTATGCAGAGCTGCACTGCATTTCGAACTTTACCTTTCTCAGAGGAGCCTCTTTCCCAGAAGAATTAGTTAATAGGGCATACAAGCTTGGCTATCAGGCAATTGCCATAACTGATGAATGCTCTCTGTCCGGCATAGTGCGTGCGCATGTGGCAGCTAAAGATAAGGCTATCAAGCTCATTATTGGCAGTGAATTCATTCTGGATAAAAATCAGAACACGCAAGAAAGAGCAGGAAAGAGCGCAGGCAAGAACAATGAGCAAGGCCAAGAAAACCAAAGTGAAACTAAAAAGCGGTCAACACAAAGCGACGCAGAACAAGATAGCAGCTGCCATTTAGTGGTCCTGGCCTGTAATCGCAAAGGCTATGGTGAGTTAAGCCACCTTATTAGCTGTGCTCGCCGAGAAACCGTAAAAGGTGAATATAAAATTGACCGCAAAATGCTGGAGCAGAATCTCAGCATAGATTGCATTGTGATCTGGCTTCCCAATTTGTTGCAGCAGCCCGAGCAAGTCGCCTGCCAGGCAGTGTGGCTTCAAAGGGTTTTTCTCAGCCAGCTTTGGATAGGAGTTCAACTATTACTACGAGGTGATGATCGCCAAAAACTCACTCAACTGCAGGCCCTTGGAAAGCAGTTTTCTATCCCCCTTTGTGCAGTTGGCGGCGTTTATATGCATCACCCCATGCGCCGTGTATTGCAAGACACGATTACAGCGATTCGCTTAGGCAGGCAGTTTGATGAACTAGGCTTCGAGGCCCAGAGTAACGGCCAAAGGCATTTAAGAAACTACGAGCACCTAAGCAAACTTTACCCTCCTAAGCTTATTACAGAAACAATGCATATAAGTCAGCGCTGCAATTTTGTTTTGGATGAGCTGCGCTATGAATACCCTAGGGAGTTAGTACCTAAAGAATATACGGCTCATGGCTGGCTGCGAGAATTAACTGAGGAAGGGATTCGTTGGCGTTGGCCCGGCGGTGCCGAACCTAAAGTACGTAATATTATCGAGCATGAACTAGCTCTGATTAGAGAATTGGGCTATGAACATTATTTTCTAACGGTTCACGATCTAGTGGGCTATGCCCGCAGCCAGCACATACTTTGTCAGGGCCGGGGTTCAGCTGCCAACTCGGCCGTGTGCTATTGCCTAGGTATTACTGAAGTCGATCCAGCAAGAGTGGAAGTACTGTTTGAACGCTTTATTTCTAAAGAGCGCAATGAGCCACCAGATATCGATGTGGATTTTGAAAATGCTAGGCGCGAAGAAGTCATTCAATACATTTACAGAAAATACGGTCGTCATCGTGCGGCCATCGCAGCCACTGTTATTACCTACCGGTCACGTAGTGCAATTAGGGATGTAGGTAAAACATTAGGCATGAATGATGAGTTGATAAACCGGTTGGCTAAATCTATCTACTGGTGGGGCGAGAATCTAGAAGAGCAGCTTAGTGATTCTAGTGTTGACTACAGCGACCCGCAAATTAAAAAACTTATAGCATTGTCAAAACTGCTCATGGGTTTTCCTCGGCATTTATCCCAGCATGTAGGGGGCTTCATTATCAGCGAAGGCCCGCTATCTCATTTGGTGCCAATCGAAAACGCATCAATGCCCGGCCGAACTGTTATCCAATGGGAGAAAGGTGACCTCGAATCCTTAGGGCTTTTGAAAATAGACGTACTGGCGCTGGGCATGCTCACCGCTATTAGAAAAAGTCTGGACCTTATTAGCGATTACAGCCAATCCCCTTTGACCGTGCAATCGATTCCAAAAGAAGACCCAGCAGTTTACGATATGATGTGCAGAGCAGACACCGTGGGTATTTTTCAAATAGAATCCCGCGCCCAAATGAGTATGTTGCCAAGACTAAAACCAAGGTGCTACTACGACTTGGTTATACAAATCGCAATAGTCAGGCCTGGCCCTATTCAGGGAGATATGGTGCACCCCTACCTAAACAGACGCAGCGGCAAGGAAGTAGTGATCTATCCTAGCGAAGCGGTGAAAGAAACCTTAAGGCGAACATTAGGTGTGCCTATTTTTCAAGAGCAAGTGATGCAGCTGTCAATGGTTGCCGCAGGGTTTAGCGGAGGCGAGGCAGATCAATTACGGCGTGCAATGGCGGCTTGGAAACGCAAAGGCGGTTTGGAGCCTTATCACAACAAGTTAGTCACCGGTATGCTAGAGCGCGGCTATGAGCTGGACTTTGCAGAAAAGCTATTCAGCCAGATAAAAGGCTTTGGCGACTATGGTTTTCCCGAATCGCATTCTGCAAGCTTTGCGTTAATTGCCTATGTGTCTTCTTGGCTGAAACTCTATCATCCGGTTGCTTTCTGCTGCGCCCTGCTCAACAGTCAGCCTATGGGATTTTATGCGCCAGCACAGTTAATCAAAGACGCGCGTGCACATGGAGTTGTGGTGCTCGCTGTTGATGTTAATGAAAGTATCTACGATTGTAGCTTGGAGTTTGATGAGGCTTTTACAAAGCGAGGACAGCCAGATCAGATAACCCTTGAACCGAAATTACGTATAGGCTTTTGCATGGTAAAGGGGCTTTCTAAAGAAGGTGCCCGGGCTGTAGTAGAAGCAAGGGAAGAGGCGACAGCGGAACAGATAGCAGAAACAGGAGTAGAAAAAAAATCAGGTGCTGCAGAGAAATCTATACAGAAAACCAAAGCGAATCCCTACAAATCAATACAAGACTTGGTGTACAGAAGTGGAATCAACAAAAAGGATTTGGAGTCATTAGCCGCCGCTGATGCGTTGAGAGCTTTAAGCGGTGATCGCCATCGAGCCTTCTGGCAGGCCGCTGGCAGTGATAAAGAAGGCGAGAGAAAAAAGAATCAGACTTTGAGCTTTTTCACAGATCAGGACTTCGCCGATAATGACTTCGGTGTGGATGTCTTGTTGCCCATCGCAAGCGAGAGTCAAAATATTTCTGGCGACTATGCCGCATCGGGGTTCACCTTAAGGCGCCATCCTATTGCGCTTTTTCGCAGTCACCTAGAAGCACATCATGTGTCTACTGCCAGCGACCTGAATTTATTGAACAATGAAGCCAATGTAAAAGTGACCGGCCTAGTCACCTCACGGCAGCGGCCCATGACTGCAGCGGGGGTTACTTTTCTAACCTTGGAAGATGAAAGTGGTTTTGTAAATGTAGTGGTATGGCCAAGTTTAGGAGAGAAGCTACGCCCAATAGTGAGACAGGCAATGCTGCTTGGCGTGGTTGGCCATGTACAGAAAAGCGAAGGAGTCATTCATCTTATAGCCAAAGACTTAGTCGACTTAACTCATTGGCTTGGTGACTTAGAAGTTTCATCGCGAAATTTTACATAAAAGCTAAACCAACAGATAAATAAACTAGGCTGGCCTCGCTTTGCTTCTTAGTGCTTAGACTTCAGTATTTTTAAAAATTGGTCGTAGCCATACTGGTCAAAACTCTCCGAGTGGGCATTCATGAAGCCGTGAAGAAATTTTGCCCTGTGAATTTCGACGCATTCTTTTCCTTCAAGGGCATGAATGAGCTCGGAGACTAAAAAGTGTGATTCAGAAGAAGGGAAAATTAATTGCACGGGAAATCTTGGGGTAATATGCATATGGTCCCGAATTTGTGAACCGTAGAAGCAGATAGCATCAGAAACGTTTTCCAATTCTTTTTGCTCAGATATTTTCCATATCGCTGATGCGCCTACACTAAATCCGAGTAAAGCGAGCTGATAGGGTTGGGCAGAAACCTTCTTTGATAACATGTCAGTGTAGGCATCAAGACCAATCTGAGAGGAGAAGTGGGCATAGGCCTGAGCTTCACTGCTAAAAGCCATATGTTCTGATTCATAGGGATCGAAGATGTCGACATCTCCTGGGAGCGCATCAGCAATCTTTTCTAATGCTGATGTTCTGCCAAAAATATCTGAAACGATGATTTGATGCATATTGGCTCTGTTGATGCTGGCTCGTATTGTGGACCTAAGTATTTAATAGCTACTAATGTAATTCGCTGGATCTGCCTCTCAGCACAAATATCAAACCGTACAAGCCCGCCATTGTCATTGCGGCTTGAGAAATAGTATGAAGCAATCCTCAAACATAATAAGTCTCCTAAGACTATATTGGCGTACACACATAACACTATACTATATTGGCCTTATTGTCAGTTTGCAGAATTTTTATTGCTCAGTTCTATACCTCACTTATATATCGTTTTTCATGATCGGCTGTTGGTAGTTGGCAATAGTCATATTTTCCAAACAGGGCATAACGGTTTAGAGCGATACGGTCATAAAACCAATCCCTGAACCTTTTGGGTAATATTTTAAAGATGCTCGTTAACCGCCAAGGATAGCCAAGAATATTGACTATTTTTAGGTAAGCATCGCTTTTTTCGAAAACCTTGCCTCCTTCAACATAGAGCATTGTCTCAAAATAGTCGGTGGGCAAGCTGAAGTGTTTAAGAATTTTCTGACCTTCTAAAGATTGCACGCTGCACAATTTAAACTGATGCGTGTCGTCATTCCTAATAATGAAATTGGCCCAGGCATTGCAAAGCTTACAGATTCCATCGAAGAGTATGACTCGATCATCTGCGTTTACATTAGGAGGTAATTTCATTTGCAGTAATTCGCCGTCACGGTTTTTGTAGTGAGTTTCTAAATTTTTGTAGTGAGTTTCTAATAGGCAGGATAGTTTCTATAGAGAATTTTTTTATCGCATACCGCGTGCATGATTCAATGATTAATCGAGCACGGCATGTTTAAATTTCTAAGTAATAGTCTAACGTTTAATAAGCTGGTTTGGAACAGGAAGGAAGTTTTCCTATGTAAGGCATGTTTTTCACATGTGTCGGTAAAGTGCTAATCAAATTTATGAAAAATACCCATGCAATAGCCAGCGCCTTTCGCCGCTTCGCTCGCGATAAATCCACAGGCGACTGCCGTTGCCTTCCTGGGCAATATAATAATCTCTGCGCACGTCGTGATCCTCCCACCATGCGGTTTCTATTCGTTCGGGGCCGCTAATAATTGAAATAGCTTTGCGGTGATACAGGCGGTTATTTTTTTCAACTAGTTCCTCAGGTTCTTCGAGAAGCCATATTGGTCTAGGACGAATCGCGATCTTATCTTGTGTATTTTTTCTAAATGAGCTCGTATTCGACTGACCGTTAAAGTCAAGTGAAGTGCTAGCATATTCTGGCCGGTGCTGCGCCACGCAGCTAATACTTTTCAAATAATTATCGCCAAGTCTTGCCTTAAGCTGTTCCATAAACTGATTGAGGTTGCTATCGCGAGAAGCGACATCGGGTTTTCCATCTAACAGCAATGCGTCTGTATGGCTAATAAACGCATCAAAGTGCTTTACGTCTAAGCTAATTGAAATGACCGCCGCGGGAATAGCTAAATTATGAAAGTAAGTCTCTATTAATAATAAAAAATGGGTGCTTGAACGGCTTGTTTGCCGCAGTGAAATCTCAATACAGGTCGGGCTACGCTTTTCATGAAACAGGGAGAATACTAAATGACTTGTGCTTAAATCTCGACGTGTTAAAAAATCACAAAGCTGACCAATGATTTCATCCACGATAGGCAGCAGACGGTCTAGGTTTTCTAATTCATAGGGAAGATCATACGAGCTCGAAAAGGTGGGTGGTGGCAAATAATTTAAGGTGGGCTCTTGAGCCTTGCCCAGCGCTTTGTTGAGCTGATTAACAAACTCGCTGCCAAAGCGTTTGCGGATGCCATCGGTTGGCAAGCGCCAAATATCTTTTAGGCTACGAATACCCATATTGTAGAGGCGTCGATTCTGCTCTTTGCTCAAATTAAGTACGTCGGTGGAAAGCGTGCCTAATGCGGAGCGCAAATTACTCTTTTGATACACCAGTGTGTTTTGGCCGGCTCTAGCCAGCAATAGGCTACCGCTGACGGTGGGGCTGGCAGCATAAAAAAAGCGCTCAGGTTGACCCATAGCTATAAGCGCAGTGCTTAAGGCGTCTTTGAGCTTGTTATGGAGCGAATTAATACCGCCAAAATAGTTAATACTGCTGCGAATCTCACAAACCAGAGCCAACTCATGAAAAGACACAGTGGAGCTGACACTCTGTGCTTTTGACGCAAGTTTCGTTAACGCCTCTTTCTGTTGTAAATCGTCAAGGTTGTTGAGCTGGGGAAAATAAATGGCATACCAAAGGCTGGGGCGGCTTTTATTGGCGCTAGGGTTGTCGTTAGCTTTTGATGTGGCAGTGACTTTGTTTAAACGGGTATCTACGCAGGACAGTGCTGCAGTAGAACTGCTTGAGGAAGGGCTACTTAAAGACAAGTCTACTCCCCGTGCTTTCGCAGTTTTATTAGTGTTTGTAGCCTCGGCGGTGTCCTTGTTCAGAACGATTAAGGACAGCTGGCCGCTATTTTTTGTCTCCTCCAAGGTCACTACCTATTGTTTAGTATGTACTGGCTACGCGAGTTGATGTGAGTACAGATCGATGTCGGTGCTCAATGGGCGGAAGTTGCCTCGGGCTTTAAGAACAGTCACTTCTGCCGCTGAAAAACGGTCTTTCTGGAGCGAGGATTCCTTTATTTGTAGGCGTGTTGGCGATGGTGAGTGCTTACACTCAGTCTGCTTAAAAATCACTCCCAAAGTGTTGCCGGTGTCTGCTGCTAACTGCAATCGGCGCAGAACAGTGCCAGGCAACCAGTTTTGCCAAGCCAGTACCAAACCGCAGTTTTCTGTTTGAAAGGCCTTTTCCATACTCCATAAAGCGTCTTTGCAAGAAGCATCCATTTTGACCACAAGTATCTGGTCAGTATCGATACCTGCTTGAACCAGCGCAGGGGCATAAACAGAATGAGGGGGAGAGATCCAAAGAATCCATTTGCCGCTCTCAATCACCGACCGCATGAGAGGCAGTAAAAGCTGCAACTCACCCATTCCCCATTGGGGGCTAATGACTTCCATTAAGCCTTTCTGAGGCCAGCCTTTACCAGGAAGAATGCTGTCTAATTGGGAAAATCCAGTGCTGTGTCCATGAGACCCTTGGCCGGCCATATCACAGCCGCGCCAGAGGTTTGGATTGCTACTTAGAAGTTGATTAATATGGCCAGAGGCATCGCCAGCCTTGGCTTGTAGAGAATTGGGAGTGCTTGTATAGGAATTCATTTTATCTGCCTCTTCATGGGTGCTTACCGTATGGTGCTTGCCCTGCCTTGCTGTTTTCTTTATTTATACTGTATGGATGTACAGTATTATATTCAGCAAAATCGGTAAAGCAATAGCTAAAGAGAACTTTGTTATGTAGAACTGTATATAAACCCAGTAATTGATTGTTTTATAAACAAAAATTAAAGAATTTATTTTTTGAGCCGTTAAGATTTCTGTGCGTTAAAAATTGTATCGGAGTTCAAAATGAGCAAAAAGCCAGATTTGGTCATGATAGTTATCACACTTTTTGTGGTGGGTATTTTGGCTAGCAGTGTCGCCCAGAGTGCACTGATGTAGCTGATGCCATCTCTAGAATTAGAGAGAAAGAATTAGAGAGACAGCTAAAGATAATAAAAAAGGAAGTTAAACCAAGGATAGGTAGTTAAAGTAAGGACCCATTTCGCCCTATGCAGTATCGGGGCGATGTATTTTCTCTGCGGTAATCACCGTGTCTAGCCTCACATCCCAACTTTTCACAGTAAATGGCTCAGTGTATTGGCATTCATGTGCCAAGCCAATCAGCAGCGGCCGGCTTTGGCGATTGAAAATTTTAAAACTAAAAGTGCGGTCATAAAAACCTTTGCCCATGCCAAGTCGAAAGCAATTCTTGTCAAATGCCACCAAAGGTACAAAGACTAGATCTAAATCGGTAGGTGAAGGAATGGTTTCGGGTGAAGGCGGCTCGGCTATGCCCCAATCGTTGTCTTTTAGCTGGGTGCTTTCATCATAAGGTGCAAAAGAAACAAATTCCGGATTCTCATCTGAGATGCGGGGAAGAAAACAAGACTTGCCTTCGCCTAAGGCATATTTCAATAGAAGAGATGGATCGACTTCGCCATCAATAGGCTGATAAAACGCTATTCGCTGGGCATCACTGAAGATGTCTAAATCATGGATGAGTTCGAACAATCTTTGAGAAGCGACAACTTGTTGCTCTTGGCTTAGGTCGCGGCGAGCTTGCCGTAGCGAGTCACGTATTGTCTGGCGCGTATCTTCGGTCATAAAAATTTAAGTAAGCTCCCCGGAACACCGCTACCAAAGTTGCCCTGAACCGAAAAGTTCAGGTGGTGGCCCTCGCAACGTATAAGGCTTTCCGACAAGCGGACATGCACAACAACACTGCGGAGAAGCCTCCGGGGTTAAAATATCGGCTCAAGAACATCATGGCTGGCCAATGGTCTAGGGAACTCTTAGGCAAGTATAGCCCGCGATATGAGCCGAGGATAGGGGTAATCCGGAATTCAATTAAGATAGAGCTGGGCGGCTAAGTTTTTAGATTTCCAGTTGACGAGTAGAGGCGATAGCAACTTCAATCTTATCTTCAATGCTTTTAATTTGTTGGGCAGTGACGTGACGAGTCTCATTGATGAGACGATTCTTACGGAGCATATCGTGAGTGATGTTCAACGCAGCCATAACGGCAATCTTTTCTGCGCCGTGAATGTTGCCGCGGCCTTTAATTTTACGCATATTTTCATCAAGGTAGCGGGCAGACTTCATCAAGGCTTCTTGATCTGAAGGTGGGCAGTTAACCTGATAATCTTTGTCTAGAATTTTTACTTGTACGGACGTGCTTTGTTGTTCGCTCATGACTTACCTCGAGGAAGAGTCGTTTTAAGAGTTTTCCATGGCTTTTAGCCGGACTAAGATGGACTCAAGTTTTGACTTGGCTTCCTTATTCTTATCCACCAACTCTTTTCGCTCCGAGCCCCAAGAGCTTTCATTGGCCTTAAGTAGTTGGTTTTCGCGCTTCATTTCCGCGCACAGGCCGATTAAATCATCGACTTTCTCATTAAGCGTGTGAAATCTATCTTCAGTCATTTTTAGGTTTCTAAGTTTTTATTAAATATCAACAGCTGCAACGTGCTATTAGCATTAGTTTAGGATTTACATTAACAGTGGTCTAACTATAGAGCCCACC
>JBLHTH010000076.1:0-14404 GCA_047627195.1 Pseudohongiellaceae bacterium
AAGCTTCACCGCAAACGCCTCCATGGTCCCATATCATTTCTTCACCGCTTTTACGCTGTCGCGAGTTCGCCGAGCGCACTGCCAGTTCGGTTAACTTATCAACGTCTATAGAAGATCGATGGCAGGAAATTGATTATGGCGACTGGGATGGAATGAAAATCAGCGATTGGCGTAAGGTCGCAGCTGATCAGTTTAAAGCGTTTCAGACAGATCTTGCCGCATTAGCGCCGCCCAATGGTGAGGATTACCTTTCTTTTAAAGAAAGGATTCAATCAGCATTCGAAGGGCTAGCTGATTTGCCTGATAAAAGTCATGTGCTGGTTGTGACGCACGGTGGGGTACTTCGAGTCGTGTTGCCAACAGTTTTAGGCATGCCTTTGAACAAAAGCTTTCCGCTTTTTATTCCCTTTGCTTGCTACAGCCGTATTAGCGTGGATGTGTTTGAAGGGAAAATGCATTCGGCGCTCATGTTTCATAATGGCGCCGAGTATGCTGCTGGAAACTATAAACTTATTAAAGACTAGTTTATTAAAATCTAGCCAATAGACTGACCCACGGCCGATTCACCGACTAAACTAGTAGTCGATTCCTTTCTGAACTTTCACGCCATCATAAAATGCGTGCTTGGATTCACCTAGCTCAGTAACCGTGTCGGCAATTTCAATTAGTTCTTTTGATGCACTGCGACCGGTGACGATAACGTGCTGCATGGGCGGACGATTCTCCAATGCATTAATCACCATTTCTTTGTCGAGATAACCGTAAGTGAGCATGTAAGTCAGCTCATCTAATAAAACCACATCGACGTCTTCATTGCTCAACAGTTCCGCTGCTTTTTCCCAAGTTGCCACGGCCGCTGCAATGTCTGCGTCGCGGTCTTGAGTTTCCCAAGTGAAGCCAGTGTTCATGACATGAAATTCAACCTGTGGATGATCTTGAAACAATAAATGCTCCCCAGTTTCCCATACACCTTTAATAAACTGGATGACACCGCAGCGTAGGCCGTGACCGACGCTGCGGGCCAGCATGCCAAATGCAGAAGAACTTTTACCCTTGCCGTTTCCGGTTAGGACTATCATAAGACCCTTGTCGATGGTCGCTTGCGCAATTTTGCCATCGATATGGGCTTTTTTACGCTCCATCGCTTTTTTATGGCGTTCGTTTCTTTCAGTCTGCTTTGACACGTTGATCTCCGTTTACTGATGAATTTGAAAAAAGTATAAGCTTAGAAATTTAATCGAAGCCCTACATAAGAGCCTCTGTCTGCTGAATTAAAATCAAAAATTTCTTGATATTCTTCGTCCAGAAAATTCTCGATTCTAGCGTAGACTTCTACCGTTTCACTAATCTTGAAATTTGCATTTACATCCAATACACCGAAGTTTTCCAAGGAGACCACTGTGCCTCTAATCTCATCAATGGAGTCTTCCGAGGTACGGTAGAATGCGTTGATAGATAGACGCTCATCTGTGCTCCTGTAGGAGACCCCTATGTTCGTTAAGGCCTCAGGCCGACGTCTGCGTTGCAGGCCATTCGGGCGCTCAGTGTCATTGTAAGTGTAATTGGCAGATACATTCCAATTATCGTTGAGAGCGACGCTACCCGAGAGCTCAACGCCTTCAGACGTGCTGGTGCCAATATCCTGCAGGTAGCCGCTAAAGCCAGCGATATCAAAAACTATAGCGTCTTCGATTTCTTGGTTGAAATAGACCGCTTCTAGCTTCAGGCGTGTACCAGAATAGTATTCGACACCGACTTCAAAGCCTTCGCTGTTTTCTTCTTTAAGCGTGACCAATGAAGCGGGTGGAGATGCAAATGCGCCGGCGTTATAAGCAACTTCGGCCGGTGCTGGTGCGCGAAAGCCGGTTCCAAAGCTCGATTTGAGTTTCAGCGTATCGGTGGAGTTCAACTCCATCAGATAAGCGCCTGTTACTCGATAGCTTGTGTGCTCACCAAAGTCATCGTTGTCATCTTGACGCACGCCAGCTGTGAAAAACAATGTCTCTGAGAACTTGCTTAGGGCTTCAACGTAGTAGCCTTTATTATCACGAGTTACATTATTATTACTTTCTTCTTCTAGATCCAAGCCAAAGACAAGATCAAAATTCTCAAGACGGCTAAGTTGGCCAACATATTCCCAGCGCTCCAATTCGCCAAGTGCTGTAAAAGTCGAAACACCAAGGGCGATATTGTCACGATCACTTTCTGTGTTGGAATATGCCAAGGAATGGCTCATAGACTCGGTAGAGTAAACAGCGCCTAGTCGGGTAGCTTGTAATTCAGAAATTGAATTACAGTCGTGAACTGTGCCGCCAGAGAAGCAACCATCAAACTGGGCGTTGGCATCAACGTCTCGGTGTACTAAGTCAATTCTCAGGTTTTCTGAAACGTTAAGACCAAATCGTGCGTGGATTGTGTCGTTATCGTAGCCGTCATCATCCATTAAAACAGTGTCTGAATCGCGGGTATTAAAGCCATCAACGTCTAAGGTTGTGGCAGATATAAAAAAATCGGCTGTGTCGGTGCCGCCGCTGATGTCGCCAGAAAACTGAGTTGTTCCAAAGCTGCCTGATTGCACGTCTATGTTACCGTCAATCCCGCTGCTGCCGCGTCTTGAGGTGATATTAATAACTCCGCCTGCGTCGGCTCCATAGCTTAGGCCCTGTGGTCCGCGGAGTATTTCAACCCGGTCGATACCTGAGCTCACGATGTGCTGAAGTTGGGGACTTACCTGGGTGCCGCTAGGATCGGCAAGTTTCAAACCATCAAATCGCACGAGGGTTCTAAACCCTTCCTCACCGCGTATACGCAAAGATGTTGCTGCACCGATACCACCGTTGCGAGAGACACTTACCGCAGGAAGTTGACGAATAACATCAGTGAGAGATTGATTGCCGCGAGCGGTTATTTGTTCTTTTGTTAAGATTGAGACAGAGGTACCAACCTGTTTGATGGGCACCGGTATGCGGTTTGCAACGACGATGATTTCTTCTAATGGGTCGGTTGATTGAGCTAGTGCTGACTGGCTCATCAGAAATGATGCGGCAATTGCTGAAAGAGTAAAAGGTATGTATTTCATAGTATTTCCCAATGAATCTGCGCGCCTAATCGCTAATGCGATGGCTAATAATTTTCAGGTTCAGTAGGGAGGGAATAGGCAGGAGAGTCTTAATCACAAGATTCCTCCACTGATGTAGCCCTCCGCTGCATCTGGTAGTGACTTTATGTAGGCTGGTATCGGACTTGCTTTTGAAACTCTTGTCCAAGTTTCAGTGGCTTACCGTTGCGGGGGCAGTGTTGGATTTACACCAACTTCCCAATTAAGTCAGCCTGTCTTGCACTGGCACCTAATAAAGAATGTTCGTATTGAAAACTAAATTGGCTCAAAACAAACAGCGCCGAGTCTATAGGCAAGCATTTGTAGAGTCAATTGACATCTATAAACAGGATCTTTGACAGGTCGAAGGACTAGTCTCTATAATCACTACAGTTTTAGGTGCCTGTATGGTGGATAACATCAGTACAGGGTAAACGGGAACACAGGTAAAACTGAGCCTTGCGGCTCACAAATCCTGGGCTGCCCCCGCAACGGTAACTTTTGCTGACATTTGTTAGAAGAAGAAGCCCGATACCGGCCTGAGCTATGTGATTCTTATTGCTCGCAGCAATGCGCCTGAGGATCACTCAGTAATAAGCGGAGGGCTTATCTGAATCGATCAAGGAATTGCCTGTTCCTGATTTTTTCTCTCATCCCCTCTTTTGATCCATTGGCCAGAACCCTTACCTTTAAGAGTTTCGCCAATAGCTCCTCCTGTTTTTTTAATACCGCGATGGACGACGCCAATGACTAGCCACAAAGAAAAAATGCAAAAACACAAAGAGAAGGTGGATGCGAGTATTGCCAAGGCGGAGATAGACCGCGGCACGGTTCTATTACTTACCGGCAATGGTAAAGGCAAAAGCAGTTCTGCTTTTGGTATGGTGCTACGTTGTTTAGGGCACGGTTATCGAGTAGGGATTGCGCAGTTTATCAAAGGTACTTATTTTACTGGCGAAAAAGAATTTCTAGCACCGATGACCGATAAAATTGAGTTCCATCAAATGGGTACAGGCTTTACCTGGGAGACCCAAGATAAGTCCCAAGATATCGAAGCGGCTAAGAAGCTTTGGGTCATTGTTGAGAAAATGCTCCAAGACGAATCACTTTACTTAGTCGTTCTCGATGAGCTCACCTATATGATTGCCTACAACTACATCGATGAAGACGTAATTATTGAAGCTATTAGAAATCGTCCTGAGTCACAAAGCGTGGTTATTACCGGCCGTGGTGGCGGAGCGGCTCTCAGAGATTTCGCAGATACAGTATCTGAAATAAAATCAGTAAAACACGCCTATCAAGCCGGCATTAAAATGCGTAATGGGATTGATCTGTGATGGCTCGGTTTTGTAAGGTGAGTCCCTTTTGCCTAGCGTAACCTTAATGGTGCAAGGCACCACCTCTGATGCAGGGAAATCTGTCATGGTAGCAGGCCTTTGTCGACTGCTGGCAAGGCAGAAGGTTAAGGTTGCTCCGTTTAAGCCGCAAAATATGGCGCTTAACAGCGCTGTCACGATTGAAGGTGGCGAAATTGGACGCGCGCAAGCGGTGCAGGCACAGGCGTGTTTTCTTGAGCCGCGCAATGACATGAACCCAATTTTAATTAAGCCAGAGGCAGACAGAACTGCTCAGATTATTGTGCATGGGAAAGTCTTAGAAACAATGGATGCTCAGTCATACCATGCCTATAAAAAAACGGCGCTTAACTTTGTGCTGGAGTCTCATGAAAGACTTAAAAAAGATTTCGATTTTATTATCGTCGAAGGCGCTGGCAGCCCAGCAGAGATAAATTTGCGCGAAAATGACGTTGCTAATATGGGATTTGCTGAGGCCGTTGATTGTCCTGTGATTTTGATAGCAGATATTGACCGTGGTGGTGTTTTCGCGACGGTGGTGGGCACCCTCGAATTATTGTCCGAATCAGAGCGAGGTCGTGTCTGCGGCATTGTCATTAATCGATTCCGTGGTGATATTAAATTGCTCGAGTCAGGCCTACGCTGGCTGGAGGAAAAAGTAGGCAAGCCAGTTATAGGGGTGTTGCCATATCTGAAAGAGTTTTATCTGGATGCGGAAGATGCTATTAATGCAAAGCAGCTACTGGATATAGAGGCTACACATCTGAAAGTCGCTGTTATCGTGTTTCCTAGAATTAGTAACCACACAGATTTTGATCCCCTTCGCCTGCATCCCCAGGTCGATCTTACTTATCTTTCTCCTGCAGATAGAATTCCTGAATGTGATCTGTTGATTCTGCCGGGCTCGAAAAGTGTCAGGGCAGATTTAGCCCAACTGGTTGAAAATGGCGGCGCAGATAGTATTGCTAGGCATTTGCGCTACGGCGGAAAGCTGCTAGGCATTTGCGGTGGTTTTCAAATGTTAGGCGAAGTTATTGATGATAGCCAAGGTGTTGAAAGTGCGCCTGGCATTTCTAAAGGTCTGGGTTTCTTGGAAATGACGACCACTCTCGAGCCCAGCAAGCAATTGCGGCAACGTGAAGGCACATTGTGTTTGAGTAAAGCCGCTGCGGTGGGTTATGAAATTCACTGTGGCGAATCAAACGGCCCTGCTCTAACTAAGCCGTTTATGCAATTTATCGATGGCTCATTCGATGGTGCCGTAAGCGATGATGGTCAAATCATTGGAACCTATCTCCATGGGCTATTTGATGCCCCTGCCTCTGCCAAGGCGCTGTTGTCTTGGGCGGGTCTGGACAGTCTACAGTCTGTGGATGTGGCAGAAATAAGGGAACAGCAATTAGAGCGTCTTGCTGATGCGCTAGAGGAGCATGTTGAGGTTGAAAAACTGTTTCCAACACTCTTTAATCGCCCAGAATTAGACAATAAGTTCACTTTAAGCGGCAGAACGAGGCAGGTCCCTTGGAGAGAATAAACCATCGATCGGTCATGTTGTTTTTGCTATGTGTATTGCCACTGATAATGCTGGTGTACCTGGCAGTAGGACCTAGCTGGATTCCACCATGGCGTATATTTTCGCTTCTAGGTGATAACGCAAATATTGAGCCGACGGTGATTCGTGAGGCGACGATTGTTAGCGCCATTCGTCTGCCGAGAGTGCTAATGGCTGCTTTTGTTGGAGCATGCCTTGCCTGTTGCGGCGCTGCGATGCAGGGGCTTTTTAGGAATCCGTTAGCCGATCCCTCACTAATTGGCGTTTCTAGTGGTGCTTCAGCTGGTGCCAGTTTCATGATTGTTTTTGGCGCAGTTTGGCTCGATAGCAGCCAAGTCCTCGGGTTGTCTATGGTAAGTGTTGGTGCTGTTGCCGGTGCCGTAGTGGCTGTGTTTCTAGTCTACAAGTTGGCTACCGATAGCTACGGTACGTCAGTAATCACCATGCTTTTATCTGGTGTCGCGATTAGCGCTGTGGCGAGTGCGCTCAACAGTATGTTTAGCTATTTTGCAGATAGTGAAATGCTGCGAAGAATAAATGTTTGGGAGATGGGGAATCTGGACGGTGCCAGCTGGGAGCGGGTGGCTATGATTGCTGTAGTCGCAGCTGTCTTATTGTGGCGGTTGCCTAAGCATGCTCTTGCGCTAAATGCATTTTTACTTGGTGAGTCCGAGGCAAGGTATCTCGGTATCAATGTTGACTGGGTTAAAAAAGAATTAGTTTTATTAACAGCACTTGCTGTCGGGATTAGCGTTGTGATTTCTGGAAACATCGCTTTTGTTGGGCTAGTGGTTCCTCATATTCTACGTGGCTTCATCGGTCCAGATCACCGCTATTTATTACCAAGTTGTGCCTTGGCAGGAGCGATGTTGCTGATAGTGGCCGATATGATCGCAAGAACAGTTATTGCACCGGCAGAGCTTCCGGCTGGAATCTTAACTTCACTAGTTGGTGCACCAGTTTTCTTTTACTTGCTGGTTAAAAGCAAGTCACTCAATAACCCTGAGCGACTTTAAGACAGGGTGAAAATAATTCAATGACACTTAAACTTCATAATGTATCCGCGGTAATCAGCTCAGACATATCACTTATTGATATCGATCTCGAGGTTGAGGCGGGTGGGGTTACTGCGGTCATTGGCCCAAATGGTGCAGGCAAGACTAGCTTGCTGCGAGCTATTTGCAGTGACTTAATCTTAAGTGGTGGGGTGATTAAGCTGAACGACAAAGCTATTTATCAGTGGAATGCCCAGGCCAAAGCCAAACTACTGGCTATATTGCCCCAGCGCTCATCTCTTGAGTTTCCTTTTACTGTAGAGGAAGTAGTGGCCATGGGTAGGATTCCTCATAGCACTTCCAATAGTCAAAACCATGACATTATCAATAAATCGCTGGCTCTAGTGGATTGCAATCATCTTCTCGCTCGTTCATTTATCAATTTGTCCGGTGGTGAGAAGCAAAGAGTACAACTGGCTCGCGTCGCGGCTCAGGTTTGGAATGAAGTTGATGGCGGTGAGCGCTGTCTGATCCTAGATGAGCCAACCGCCTCACTGGATTTAGCACATCAGGAAATGATTGTTCGGATGTTTGAATTTTTTGCGGCACAAGGCGTCGCAATCTTAGTCGTGTTGCATGACTTAAATTTGGCTGCCAAGTGCGCGAATCAGATATTGGTGCTCAAGGATGGTCACAGTGCGGCAACAGGTACACCAGAAGTGGTTCTGACTGAGGGTATGCTAAAGGAAGTTTTTAGTATTTCGGCCAAGGTTATAAGCAATCCAGTGAACGGTAAGCCGATGGTAGTGACATGAGTAAGCAGTCACAATCTTTACACAACGTACACTTTTTTCTAGGCGGCGCTCGCTCAGGTAAAAGTCGCTTAGCTTTGGCGAGCGCTCAACAGATAGCAAGTGAGAGTGATGCATCGCTTGTTTTTGTTGCCACAGCGACTGCCAATGATGAAGAGATGCGCAAACGTATCGAGACGCATCAAGCTGAGCGAGTTGCTGTTGATGGTGAAAAACCGTGGGCGCTTATAGAGGAGCCGCTGCATCTTGCGCGCGCACTGCTTCAAAACGATGCTAAGGGAAATGTGATGTTGGTGGACTGTCTGACGCTTTGGATAAGTAACTGTCTTCATCAAAACGTATGGGAGGATGAGAAAGACGAGTTGCTAAATTGCTTAGAGCAGCTTCAAGCTACAGTTATTTTTGTCAGCAATGAAACAGGCTTAGGCATTGTGCCGATGGGTGAACTAACGCGGCAGTATGTCGATGCCAGCGGGTTCTTTCATCAGCGTTTGGCGCAGCGTTGTTCACATGTTGTTTTTACCGTAGCGGGCTTGCCTCATATTTTAAAAGACGAAAGATAGTTAATAGCGAATCAAATCGCCGTATTTCTAAATCAGGAAAAGCATGACTAAGCATTGGTACCAAAACAAAACTAAGACAATTGATCGTGCCGCAACGGAAGACGCATTGGCGAGACAGGCAGTCCTCACTAAGCCGGCCGGATCACTTGGTCGGCTAGAGGAGATTGGGGTTAAGTTTTCTGGTTGGCAAGGCACTGAAAAGCCCTCTCTAGATAAAATTCAAATAGCTGTGTTTGCAGCAGATCATGGCATTGCTGAAGCAGGTGTTTCTGCCTTTCCACAACAGGTTACGGTGGAGATGGTAAAAAATTTCTCGCGCGGTGGTGCTGCGATTTCAGTCTTGGCGAGACAATGCGGTGCACATTTTTCTATTGTAAATATGGGAACAGCCTTTCCTTGCGACGAATCACCCAGCCTCATCTCTAAACCTGTGGCAGCGGGTACTCATAATTTTTCCAAGCGAGAAGCTATGTCAGCTGCTCAGCTCGATCGAGCTTTGCTAAGTGGTGCCGAGACCGTATTAGCTGACAGCCAGGTTTTTATCGGTGGTGAAATGGGTATCGCTAACACTACGTCGGCGGCGGCCTTAGGCTGTGCGTATCTTGGAGTCAAAGCGAGTCAGCTTACGGGCCGCGGCACAGGTATAGACGACGCAGTGTTACGCCATAAAACAGAACTAATAAATAGCGCTCTGGCTTTACATAAAGAGGCCGCAACCACAGCTTTTAAAAAACTCTGCTGTTTTGGTGGGTTCGAGATAGCGGCGCTAGCGGGTGCCTACATAGCGTGTGCACAAAAGGGTGTGCCGGTGTTGGTCGATGGTTTTATTAGTACCGCAGCGGCAGTGGCAGCAGTGTCTATTAATTCTGGTGTTCGCGACTGGATGTTATTTAGTCATCAATCGCAAGAGTCCGGGCACAGGCATTTATTAAGCTTTTTGGAGGCCAGCCCACTGTTAGATTTTCAAATGCGGCTAGGCGAAGGCAGCGGTGCGGCCCTTTGTGTATCCCTGCTTCAATCGGCGTGTTTACTGCAATCAGAAATGGCTACTTTCGAGGAAGCTGCGGTAAGGGCGAGCTAGTTTATGAATGACAACCATAAAGAGGAAGTGTCTAGCGAGAGTGAAAAACTGGATTTCTGGCATCAAGCCTATGAGTCATTGCGCACGGCTCTGGCGTTCCTTACCCAAATTCCGGTGGGCAGTGATGTGCGCTTTGATAATAAATCCATTCGTCAATCCATCCTTTTCTATCCAACGGTTGGTTTGCTGCTAGGTGCGCTTAGCTACTGTGCGGCCAGCTTAATGCCGTTCACCTCGATTTTAAATTCTGCACTGATCGTGTTTTTGTTAGTGGCAGCAACTGGCGGGCTTCATCTTGATGGCCTTGCCGATAGCACAGACGCCTGGTTCGGAGGCATGGGTGACAAAGCAAGAACCCTCGAGATCATGAAGGATTCTCATAGCGGGGCCATGGCTGCTGTATCAGTGTCGATGTTATTAATCGTTAAAACCGCGGCGGTCTATGAAGTGCTCTCTACTGAGAAGTTTGCTCTGCTAATATTGGCGCCGGTACTTTCCCGGCTTTCTGTTTTAGGCCTATTTATGTCCACCCCTTACATCGGGCAGGGGCCTATCGGTAAAGCAATAGGTGCATCTGATTCGGTACATTTGTACGCAGTCCTGATTGGGTCAGTGGTGCTGTGTTTTTTTGTGATTGCGCAGACATCGCTGATTCTCCTGCTGGCGCTTGTTTTTGGATTTGCATTGTTGCTGCGAAAATTTATGTTAGCGCGTTTGCAAGGATTCACTGGAGACTGTGCGGGCGCGCAAATTGAATTACTCGAAGTCCTCACACTAATTGGTGGCAGTCTTGTGGTGTCTTAGCTGGGAATCTGCAGGGGTGGCCATGGCTTGCGCTCTCGTCATCGATTACTTGTTTGGGGAGCCTAAGCGATTCCATCCTCTAGTCGGTTTCGGCACTCTTGCCAATTGGATCGAATCTTTGCTTAATAGCAAAAAAGCTGCGCAAAGCTCTGACATTTCTCGGCTAAGAGGCGCTCTGGGCTGGCTGTTATTGTGTATTCCGCTGCCGCTAATTTTAACCAGCGTTGTTGCCAAACTGCCGCCATCATGGGCGTTTTTATTTTCCGTATTCAGTCTTTATCTTTGTATAGCGCCTAACAGCCTTGCTAAGCACGCTTATGCAATTCAAGACAGCCTTGCGAAAAATAATATTGAAAAAGCACGTTTAGCACTGAACGCAATCGTGAGTCGTGACTGTGGTGATTTAGATATCAAACAAATTGCGACAGGATCAGTGGAATCTGTTTTAGAAAATGGCAGCGATGCTGTTATAGCGCCTCTTTTTTGGTACTTTTTATTGGGCGCCCCGGGAGTTCTTCTCTACCGCTTGGCGAACACTCTCGATGCGATGTGGGGTTATAGAACTGAGCGGTTCAACAATTTTGGCTTCGCTGCGGCTAAACTGGATGATTTTTTGAATTGGGTTCCCTCTCGCTGTTGTGCGTTTCTCTATGCAGTAGGTGGTAATTTCTTTAAAGCCATAAGGTGTTGGCAAAGCCAAGCTAGGCTGTGGTCTAGTCCAAATGCAGGCCCGGTAATGGCAAGTGGAGCGGGGGCGCTAAATTTAATAATTGGTGGCAGCGCTTCTTATCATGGGCAAGAAGAGTCGCGTCCAGTTTTAGGGATTGGTGAAATACCCAATGCAGGGGATATTCGGCGTAGTGTGAATTTGGTTAACAAGGCGACGGGCTATTTTGTTTTAGTAATTCTAATTTGGGAGTTAGGCTTTTGTTATCTTGTCATGGCGGCAATCTAAGTGCAGCTTCTGCAGAATTCGGTATTCCGTTAGAGCAGTGGATAGATTTATCGACTGGGATAAGCCCTTGGGTGTGGCCCGTGCCTTCTATTCCTGATGCTATCTGGCAACGTTTGCCTTATGAAAATAACGATCTAGAAAATGCCGCTGCGCTTGCCTATGGCTGTTCGGCAAGTTCAGTGCTTGCTGTCCCTGGTTCGCAGTATGCGATTCATAAAATACCCGGCCTAGTTTCTAGTTTCGCTCTTTCGTTAGCTCGGCCAATAGATAGTTCGCCAGCTTCGAAAAAAGTAGCTATACCGGCTGCCGGTTACCGAGAGCACAAACAGTCATGGGAATCAGCGGGATATGATGTTTTATTTTACGCTAGCGAAACTGAGTTACTTGAAATATTGAATCAAGAGTTGATTCAATTCGCTGTAGTGATCAATCCTAATAACCCCACAACTCAAACGATGGCTCCTGAAACGTTGCTATTGATAGCATCTAAGTTGGCAGCGCGTCGGGGATTTCTGATTGTCGATGAAGCGTTTGCCGATGTGACTCCAGAATTCAGTGTTAGTCATTATTGTCCATCTCCAGGGTTGATAGTATTGCGCTCGATTGGTAAGTTTTTTGGCTTGGCGGGTATTCGACTTGGCTTTGTTTTAGGCGATCCAGATTTGCTTGCTGTAATTAAAAAATCCCTACCTATCTGGACAGTTACTACGGTGTCACGGTGGTTGGGAGAGCAAGCACTGGCTGATCGCGATTGGAAGTTGCTGCAACAAGATAGGCTCAGGGCACAAAGTAAGGAATGGATGAAATTAATAGCGACCCGATATCCTAGTTTGTCTCTACAGTTAAACCCCTTGTTTGTGACAGCTGCAAGTGAAGCTAAAGAATGCTTGAGGATTTACCAATCACTGGCCAAGTTAGGTATATTGGTCCGCTTGTTTACATTGGATGAAGGGTTCACTGGGATTAGATTCGGTCTGCCGAGCGAGTCTGAGTGTCAGGAATTTGAAAAGAGGCTTAGCGAATCCCCAAGCTTATTCGCATAAAGAAGAATTATGATGAGAAATACAAAAATCACTGTAAAAGAACCTTCAGTTTACGTTGAGCTAAGAACCTTAAGTTTTTTCTTTGCGCTGTTATTGCCCGTTTTTGCTATTGCACAGATAAGCGTTATTGATGACTTTGGCAACACTGTCACTTTGCAAGGCCCCGCTAAGCGAATCGTCAGCTTGGCACCCCATATTACCGAAACACTCTATGCCGCTGGCGCCGGTGATAATATAATCGCAACGGTGCGTTACAGCGACTATCCCCCTGCGGCGCTGGACATTCCGATTATTGGATCTTACAAAGAAGTGTCGTACGAGTCATTGCTTAGTATGAATCCTGATTTGGTGATTGCATGGGCTAGTGGCAATGGAGATGAGATTACCGCAAGAATTAAAAGCTTAGGTCTTACTGTTTTTTTGGACGAGCCGCGAGAGTTAGAAGACATAGCATCTTCACTGCGCCGATTTGGCAAGCTTACCGGTAATGAAGAAATTGCCGAGATTGAGGCGGCAAGTTTCATGGAGAAGCTAACGGGCTTGCGGCGAGATTATAACGAGGATGAAATCCTTGATGTGTTCTATCAAGTCTGGAATGATCCGTTGACCACACTAAACGGAGATCATCTTATCTCCAACATTATTCGTCTTTGCGGTGGGCGCAATATTTTTGCGGACGTAATTCCCTTGGCGCCCGTAGTTAACGCCGAATCGGTGTTAACAGCTGATCCTCAAGTTATAGTGGTCAGCGGTATGGGCAATGATCGTCCTGAGTGGCTAGATGAGTGGAAGGCTTGGCCGGGCTTGGCGGCAAATGATAATGGACAGCTTCACTATATTCCGCCAGATCTTTTGCAGCGAAATTCACCGAGGGTGATACAAGGCGCTCAGCTATTGTGCGACATACTTGCCAAGGCGAGGGCTGTCTATTCTCGGCAATAGTATAAATATTTTTTTGGTTTTTATCTAATATTCTCATGAGTGCTTTATGCATCGCACCGACAGACGCTTCAACGATTCGACTGTTCATTAAATAAGCATAAGCTGATAACGTAGATAAAAAGCGCTGACACAAGCGCCACAATAATAATTATTGGGACTACCTCCAGCTATGTTCATCTGGCTAGAAAATACCTCACTCGCTCTCTGGGTTAGTGGATCCTATTACGCCTATCCGGCACTGCTAAGCCTTCATATTGTAGGTTTGGCGATTGTGGTGGGGCTGGCTTGTATGCAGGATTTAAAGTTGCTGGGCCTATTCTCCACGCTGGAGTTAGAGCGTCACTTGGCTCTGGTAAAGTTGGCGCTGGCAGGATTTTGCCTAAACCTACTTTCTGGGCTGCTGCTGTTTTCATCTCAGGCTAGCTACCTAGTCACCAGTGTGCCCTTTCTGTTTAAGATAAGCGCCATAGCCACTGCCATGGTGGTATCAGTATTGATTCAATCGCGAATTAAAAGCACGCAGCCAGCAAGTTCATCTGTGAAGGTCCTAGCTTTGGCTTCTCTTCTTCTCTGGTCATCTGCAATTATTGCCGGGCGATTAATCGCCTATGTGTAAGGGGCAATAAGTATGCTGGAACCATTCGCACTTGCCATTGTTGACAGCTCGCTAACGCAGTGGATACAAGCAAACTATTGGCTATGGCCAATACTGGAGATTGCTCATTTTATGGGCTTATCTTTGTTAATTGGGGGCTTGTTGATTGTAGACTTGAACTTGGTGGGATTGCTGCAACTGCGGCAATCAGCAACTCATAAGTTGCTGCCAATCGTAGTGATTGGTTTTGGTATCAATCTGGTGACGGGTATTTTATTTTTCTACGGCGAGCCTATGCGCTATGCGGTGAATATCGGTTTCCAGATTAAGATGTGCCTGATTTGCTTAGCCGGTCTTAACGCACTTTTTTATCACTACAAAATGGGCCCTTTAATGGCAGATTGGAACTCTGCGTCCCCACCCCCTCTCGCAAAACTGATAGCAGTTACGTCACTCACAGCCTGGACGGGGGTTTTGTTGTTCGGAAGACTTATCCCTTATGTCGGCACCGGTTAGCTGGCTGGCCTGCCTATACTGGCCAGTTTAGTTGTCATACTTGGAAGGAAAGAAGCGCACAGACGCTCTTGATGCCTCTGCGTCACAGTCGTAA
>JBLHTH010000077.1:0-14330 GCA_047627195.1 Pseudohongiellaceae bacterium
CATCCAGCCTCTATCAAATAACAGGAGGTTTGGATCTAGGGCAAGAAACTATTTCTGGTGAGTTATATGTGACCCTTCCGTTAAGCAGGAATATTCCTTGGATCGGTCTGCTAACTGCCAATATTCCTTTAGCGGTTGGGGCTTACCTTTTTGATAGAATTTTTGGAGACCAGGTAGACAGCTTAACGAGTGCTGTGTACACCTTGGAGGGACCGTGGGAGGGGTTGGAGCCTGAGTTTAAGCAGGCATTTGGTTCTCCAGCAAGCGCTGAGCCTAACTAAGCAGGCTTACGCGCAGATCTAACTTCATTTTTTAATGCCTGTAAGCTACCAAGAAGTCCAATCGTTGGAGTCACCGTCATAGCAGCTGCTGGGCACAAATGGGGCTCTCGTGGGGTCTATGCCCAAATTTGCAGTACATCTAAAATCTAATGAGTCATCGGCATTTTTGCGAATTTGTAAATGTAATCCGATGTCTGTGTTGTTCCACTCCGGTTTGCGATAAGACCTAAGCGCTATCACTCTGTGTGGTCCCTTGGGTTGATACTCTATCGATTCCCACATGTTGTGAGTGAAACCAAACATTGTTTCGTAGGTGTAGGACGGGCCGCCAAAAGCTTCGCCACTTGGCGGTGGAGACCCCGGAATTGTTGTTCCTAAGCCGCCAGTATCGTAGTAGTCAGTTTCAACTCTTCTTCTCAATTCGCCTAGAATCATAACGCCGTCAGTCGCCCGAGCTTTGATCGTGTAGTCGGTATAATAAGGGACCGCGACACTTGCAAGCACTCCAATGATGGCGAGAGTTGTCATCAATTCTATAAGCGAGAAGCCTTTATTCGTCCTTCGTATTATTACGCGCTTCATCGGATAAGCTCCGGTACGGGATTGTTCTTACTAACGACTATTTTTGAGTATCCAAGCAGTTGAGGCTGCGGATGATTAACAATGATGTCGTTGCCGACGCGGGTAATAACATTGGGTAGGTTAGTCCCTGCGCAGTTGTAGCTATCATTGAGAGGACCATTGTTTTGAAGAACTTCGGCAATTTTCCAAAATTTCTGTACGCAGCTTTCCAGCGACATTCGTCGCTGTTCTTGTTCAATAATCTGTACAGAATTTAAAACAGCGCCGGTGCCAAGTGAGCCTGAAATTTGAACTGCGATAAAGACGCAGCTGAGAATGACAATGACAATTTGCACTTTTTCAGAGTTGCCAGTTTTTTCTCCGCGCCGTGCTAGTTCATCTGATGCTCGCCTTCTTGGGGGCTCTTCGGCTAGCAGCTTTTCCATGTCTTCATGTCTGCGAGCTTTAGAGTTTTGGACGGCCATTGTGCCCGCGAGATCAACAAAATTAGCGCAAGACTCACAGTAGGTGTGTTCAGCTTTGAAATTAGTACAAAATCCGCACAAAGGAATGCTGCACTTTGAGCAAAGTACCGCAGCGTCTACGCTAGGATGGTATTCGCACTTTAAAATTGAAGTTCTCCGAAATTGATTCTGTTTTTTTTATTGGGCTTTAATTAGCATAGCAGCTACGGCCGTGCTGGGAGGAGCAAGGTTTGTGTTGTTGCTTTCAGAGATCTAAGTATAACATTGGTTTTCGTGGGAATAGCAAGGATTTTACTTAATGCTGGGTTCAGGGCCGCTCCTGATCGGCGGGTATTGGACTTGTCTTTCTGGTTAGGCGCTCTGGCAAAAATACACTAAGAAGAAAATGGAACACTGCATTGCTGCAATTCAGATGGTTACGACCCGGAACCTGTCAACTAACTTGACGGCCGCGGCTAAGCTAATCGCCGCGGCCACGGCGCAGGGGGGCTCAACTTGTCCTGTTCCCCGAAGTTTTCGCGGTGCTAGAAGGTGGGCCGATGAGACAGTATGGCGAATTGGAAGGGGATTTGGAGGGGCCAATTCAGGGCTTTCTATCCTCTATGGCAAAAAGGCATAAGATTACTGTGGTTGGGGGTACAATTCCGCTGATTAGCAGGCTAGGCGGGCCAGGCAGGCCAGGCAGGCCAGTCAGGCAGAGGATTTTGATTATTTGATCATTGATGGCAGGGTGCGGCCAGCGAGTTTAGTTTTTGGGCCTAGCGGCGACCAAATTGCCCGTTATGATAAAATTCATTTATTTGATGTGATCGTAAATGACGAAAAATCCAATTATTGCGAATCCAAGAGCTATGAAGCTGGGGAGGAACTGGTCGTGGTCTCGACCGAGGTAGGCGAGCTTGGATTAAGCGTATGCTATGACCTGCGATTTCCTGAGTTGTATCGCGAACTTTTTCACCGTGGTGCTCAAATCATGACAGTACCAGCGGCCTTTACAAAAGTTGCCGGCCAAGCCCATTGGGAAATTCTGCTGCGGGCCCGAGCGATTGAGAATCAGTGCTATATAGTAGCTGCGGGCCAGGGCGGGCGGCACAGTGAGGATAGCGAAACATGGGGCCATTCAATGATTGTTGATCCCAGGGGCCGCGTACTCGATAGTATTGGAACTGGTGAGGGCTATGCGATTGCTGAAATAGAGTTGGGGGTATTAGAGAATATTCGTAAGATGACGCCGGTCGGGGTTCGGACTAAGCTGTAAAATCTATCAATGTATTTGCTGCCTTTACCTAAAATGGATCGCGGCGAGAGTTCCCATGAGATGGGATTTATTTTATGATGCGCCGCAAATTTAGCGCGCAAGGATATCGTCATTATTAATAAAAGCCTTCTGAGTAACCTGTTAGCTGCAGTATTGGTCCTAATGGGGCTAGTTGTCCCTTCACCCTATAAGCCTTATTTTCTGAATACTGGCTTGTTTGCGCTCTCCGGCGGCGTAACTAACCTGATCGCTATTCATATGCTCTTCGAGAGAGTGCCGGGGCTGTATGGCTCGGGCGTTGTTCAGCTCCGGTTTGAAGAGTTTAAGGTGGGTATCAGACGCTTAATAATGGGACAGTTTTTTGATAAGGCGGATTTGCAGTCTTTCTTCAATGAGCTGGGAGATGGCTCAACTAAGCTAAAGAGCAAAGTTGCTGAAGGGATTGGCGAGCTGGATCTGGATTCGGCATTTGAATCTCTTTTGGATGTAATAATGACTTCTTCCTTCAGCGGTATGCTTGGAATGCTGGGAGGGCGCGATGCTCTGAATTCCTTAAAGACGCCATTTATTGACAAAATGAAAGAATTTTTTACCAGCGAATTAGCAAGTTCGGCTATGCAAGAAAAAATAGAGGCCGCACTGCGCTCATCGATTGATGACGAGGCAATTCGTGGCAAGCTGGAATCACTTATTGACCAAAGGCTTGATGAGATGACGCCTCATATGGTTAAGGTAATAGTTCAAGATATGATCCATAAACACTTAGGCTGGCTGGTGGTTTGGGGCTGTGCGTTTGGAGGAATTCTAGGTCTGCTGGTTGCCTTATTCAGCAACCTGTAGTCGCCAAAGCCGTCTGTGGTCGGCTAACGTCAAAGTAGCCGAGCGATATAGTAAAAACAAGATCAACAATTGTTTGACAGGCCTGTCACAGTCAAATTAACTACAAAGTCAATAACAATTAAGTTACTTGACTTAACATTCTAGTTACCTGTGAGGAGAATTAAAGTGAAATACTATAATGATCCGTTAGGTATTCCCCGACATTAAACGGCCAACAAGTTGTCGTGATCGGGGTTTCAATTCCCCTATTTCTGTGCGCTTTTTCCCGCCTCTATTGATTATTGAATAATACCGTAATTAATAGACATCTTCGGGTGTATTACTTTGCTGCTTACTATATAATAGCGCGCTCTAAATTTCAGTCATGCTTGTTTTAAGTTCTATTTCTAACGCTTTATAGCGTTATCTCTAACCATACCTTTTTCGGTAGTTATAGAGTTAAAAGCAAACTTTTATTAAACGATTATCAAACCACGATACTGAGAAAGTAATATGGCACGTCCAGTTGAATTCGATGAAAACAAAGTACTAACAAATGCAATGGAGCAGTTTTGGAAAGAAGGCTATGAAGCTAGTTCAGTTCAAAAGCTTTTAGATTGCACGGGAATAAATAGAGGGACTCTCTACAACTCCTTCGGCGACAAAGACACGTTTTTTAAATCTTGCGTTGATCAGTACAATACGGTGACGGATAAGCATATCGCGGCTTCCCTCAAGAATGACAAGCTAGTCGCTTGGGACGCAATATCAGCGTATTTCTCAGAAGCTGTGATCAATGTTCCTAGCAAGCACCGCAGTATGGGTTGCCTGTTGGTAAACTCAGTGTGTGAAAGCATTAACTACGACAAAGAAATTAAGAAGGTTGTTAAAGGATCTTTAGCAATAATCCGCAAAGCTCTTCTTGTACGTCTTAAAGATGCCCATAAAAAGGGCAAGATTAAGAAGGGCGTCACTGCTGAATTTGCAGCTGACGTTTTAATGAATTCTCTTCATGGTATCCGAGTGAATTCGCGAGATGGCAAAAATACTAAGCAATTGCAGGAACTGATCGATTTTACATTGTCATCACTGAAAAAATAATCAACTAAAACAAAATCATAGCCATTATGTGGTAAATTTTGTAGCAAAAGAAAGAGGCGTAAGCCTCTTTTTTTTGTCTTGTAAAACTCATAACTAGCTAGAACTAGGAGTATTGCTTCTATCCGGTTGCTTGCTATACTCCGGATCAGTTATCGGTAACACAACTCACCGGTTAAGCCACGAAAGTTGGTGGTTTGTGTGCACCGTAACTGAGCCGCAGCACGATATAATGTCAAGCGGCGGCAGACATACACCACTCAGACACAGAATTAGTCAAAAAGCATAGATAGGATAAAAAAATGAAGAAAATATCTGGAAAGCGTAGCGAAGACGACGCAAAAATTGACTTAACACCGATGCTGGACGTGGTGTTTATTCTACTTATCTTTTTTGTGGTGACCGCTACCTTCTTATCAGAGACCACAATTAGCGCTGCGAGTAGTGACAATAATGACCAGCCACCACCGCCTGAAGACGACGAAAAGAAAAATATTCTGTTCGAAATTGATGCCAATAATGCAATTATTCTTAATGGTAATCCTCGTCCTATCATCGCAACTCAAATTAGGTCTAATATTGACCAGCTGAAGGCTGAAAATCCAGCAGCATCAGTGATAATTCAGCCCAACCCAGCATCGGAAGTTAATGCATTGGTGTTGATCATGGATGCGGCGAGACAGGCAGGCATGACTAACATTTCTATTGTCGAACCCTGATCGAACGTAAGATTGAAAAAAACGCACCCTCGAAAGTCGGTGCGTTTTTTATTGGCCACGAAAAAATTGATCGCTAAAAAATCTTCGCAGCGTGACTTTTATAGGCCAATTTAAGCGTCAGTCATAGCTGAAGATTATTTCAGATATTCTCAATTGCTCAGTCATTTAAAACGAAACTAAAATGAAGAATCGATGGAATAGCGAAACCGCATCACTATGTTCTAACCCTGTCGCACTGCGAGCATATAGCTCAAGGCTGCTAGGGGCCGACTCCAACCTAGTGCTCCACGGAGGCGGTAATACCTCGGTTAAAGGCTCTTTTGAAAATGTTTTTGGCGAGCAGGAAGACGTTCTATTTGTAAAAGGATCGGGGTGGGACCTGCGAACAATAGAAGAGCCAGGCTTTCCGCCGGTACAGCTAGATTACCTAACTCGGTTAGGGCAATTAAACTCATTAAGCGACGGCGACATGATGAAGCATCTGCGTCTTGCTTTGCTCGACCCAACGGCTCCAACACCATCGGTGGAAGCCATACTTCACGCGCTCATTCCACACGTTTTTGTTGATCATACTCATGCAGATGCGGTCGTTACGATTAGTAATTCGCCTAATTCTGAGGAAATACTAGCGTCTATTTATGGCGAAGAAGTTTTGATTTTACCTTACATAATGCCGGGTTTTGTACTGGCAAAGCAGGTTGCAGATGCAGCGAAGGGGCTTAATTGGCAAAAACTTCGCGGTATTATACTACTTAGTCATGGTATTTTTACCTTCCATGAAGATGCCAAGACCAGTTATGACACTATGATTGAATTGGTCAGCAAGGCCGAAGACTATCTTGCCAGCAAGACCACGCCTGCCACAATTGCAAAAGCTAATTATTACCCGGATTTGGGTGATGCCAACGCCATTAGTGTGTTGCGCAGAGCTGCAGGTGATCTGTTGGGCAGGCCCTGTCTTGTTCACATGGATTCCAGCGCCCAGTCTTCTGGTTTTGCTAGTTTGCCTAATTTTTCTGAGTTAGCAACCCGGGGGCCACTTACACCAGATCACACAATTCATGGAAAGGCTTTTGCAGCGGTTTTTAACGACGATTTACTGTCTGGATTGCAAACTTTTTCTCATAGCTACAAAGCGTATTTCGAAAAACATTCCCTAGCCCATCACCAATGCCTAGATCTAATGCCACGCTACGGTGTGTGGAAGAACAAAGGAGTGCTTTACTTCGGGGGCAGCTCAAAACGTGTCCAAATTATAAAAGACATAACTGCACATACTATTGTAGCGATTCAAGCGGCTGAAGCTCTAGGAGGTTGGCAGGCGCTGCCCCGGCAGGACTTATTTGATGTTGAGTATTGGGAGCTAGAACAGGCGAAACTAGCATCGGCCAATTCTAGCTTGCCGCTTGAGGGCAAAGTGGCTGTGGTAACTGGCGCCGGTTCAGGCATAGGCAAGGCTACTGTCCTGAAGTTGGTAAGCGAAGGCTGTGCAGTGGTGGGTCTGGATATCTTGGTGGGTTTTGCAGATAGCACTGCCTCCTTTTTGGCAATTCAGTGCGATGTGACCGATTCTGTCGCTGTCGCCAGTGCGCTCAGCCAGGGAGTTTTCGAATTTGGTGGGATCGATATGCTGGTTAGTAATGCTGGAGTATTCCCGCCCAGTTGTATGCTGGAGCATATGGAGATGGATAATTGGGATCGATCTCTGGCCGTAAACTTGAGTTCTCATATGCACTTATTAAGGGCTTGCATTCCTTATTTGAAATCTGGTTTCGACCCCTCGGTGGTAATCATAGGGTCTAAAAATGTACCGGCTCCTGGCCCCGGGGCCGCTGCTTATTCGGTAGCAAAAGCCGCACTTACTCAGCTGGCAAGAGTTGCTGCGCTGGAATTAGGTGAGTTCGGTATTAGAGTGAATACCTTGCACCCAAATTCAGTTTATGACACGGCAATATGGAACGAAGAAGTGCTAGCGAAACGAGCTCAACACTATGGGCTTAGCGTTGATGAATACAAAAGCAATAATGTATTAAAAACGCAGATCACTTCAGCGGACGTAGCGACTGCAGTAGTTAGACTTTTAGGAACCGATTTTTTGAAGACCACAGGTGCTCAGATAGCCGTGGACGGTGGTAACGACCGTGTTATTTAATATTTTGTTAGGGATTTTCAAGTGAAAGTAGACGGCCAGCATTACCAAAGCATTTGGTATGACGAGCTTAACCAAAGTGTTTGGTGCATTGATCAAACTAAGCTACCTCACGACTTCGTCATTATAGAGCTGGATAGTCTTGATGCCGCTTGTCACGCAATATTGTCTATGCAGGTTAGAGGTGCCCCACTGATTGGTATAACCGCGGCCTATGGGCTATACCTCGCATTGAAATCTGATTCTACCAGTTATTCAAATGCTCGCATTGCGCTATTAAAGACAAGACCGACGGCGGTTAATCTAAAGTGGGCCCTTGATCGCATGGATGCCAAATGCATGGGAGTTGAGGGTAAAGAGCTGGTGCAAATGGCACTGATTACTGCTCGAAATCTGGAGGCGCAGGACCGGCAAGTCTGCGAGTCTATTGGTGAGTATGGTGCTCGAGTACTAAAATCACTGTGGGAGTCAAAGGGAAGTGCTGAACCCTTAAATGTGCTTACCCATTGCAATGCTGGCTGGTTGGCCACAGTGGATTGGGGGACCGCACTTGCGGTGGTCTATAAAGCCAATGAGTTAGGTGTGCCACTACATGTCTGGGTTGATGAAACCCGGCCGAGAAATCAGGGAGCGTCTTTAACATGCTGGGAGTTAGGCAAGCATGGAATTTCCCATACGCTAGTCGTCGATAACGTCGGCGGTCATCTGATGCAGCACGGCAAAGTAGATGTTTGTATCGTCGGTAGCGACCGATGCACAAAGACCGGTGATGTCTGTAATAAAGTAGGCACTTATCTAAAGGCTTTGGCCGCGTTTGACAACGCTGTACCATTTTATGTGGCGCTGCCTATTTCGACCATCGATTTTACAATGACAAATGGTATCGCTGAAATTCCCATAGAGGAAAGATCTGCCAGTGAGGTGACCCATATCAGCGGCTTGGCTAACAGCGGTTTGGTGGAAACTATTAGGCTGACCCCAGCTAACGTCAAGGTCCATAATATTGGTTTTGATGTAACCCCAGCCCGCCTGGTAACAGGCATTATTACTGAAAAAGGAGTTTATGGAGCAAACGAGCCTGAACTGTCATGCTTGGACCGTGAAACTTGACCTAATCTAGCTGATTATCCGGGTGGCCAGCCTAAAGCCCTGCCACCTAGAATATGCAGGTGCAAATGGAACACTGTTTGTCCGCCATCTTTTCCGGTGTTGATTACATAGCGGAAGCCGTCCTGGGCTAACCCCAGCGATGCCGCTATTTCGCTAGCCTTTAGTAATAATTTACCCAGCAACGCTGTATCTTCAAGGTCAGCTTCGTTTATATCTGTTAGGTGTTTTTTGGGGATTATTAGAATATGGGTCGGCGCGGCTGGATTGATATCATGAAAGGCGTAAACGTCATCGTCAGAGTATACTTCGTTAGACGGGATATCCCCGGCGATAATTTTGCAGAATAAACAATCACTTGTCATGAGGTTCTCCTCTAAGTAGCGGATTTGGGTAACGACTCTAAGTGTAATGCTAGACTGTTACAAATACCTTATAACAGTTTAAGATAGATGTATTCTAAAGCAGCATCAAGTTTAAAACAGCAATATGAAAATGATTCCAAGCTTGTCCAAGTCTTTCGTAACTTTAGCCACTCTTATGGGGTTGAGTGTGGGCACCATCGCCTATTCTCAGGATTCGATCCCGCGCTATGGCTATCAAATAATAAACACATTTCCCCACGATATTAATTCGTTTACCCAAGGATTGATTTACCACGAAGGTTTTTTATTCGAGGGAACCGGCAAAAAAGGCCAGTCTTCTTTGAGTAAAATTAATGTCGATGATGGGGAGATTTTGATGTCGAAGCCTTTGAGCCGTCGTTATTTCGGCGAGGGCATAGAGGTTGTTGGAGATAAAATTTTCCAGCTAACGTGGCAGGGAAATATTGTATTCGTTTACGATAAGAGCACGTTGGAATCCATTGGCAGTTATTACAATGCAACCGAGGGTTGGGGCTTAGCTTACGATGGCGCGCATCTAATTCTTAGTGACGGTACAGCAACTCTTCAGTTCATGGATACTGAAAACTTCGCTGTAAAACGAACGGTTACAGTGACTCTGAATGGCAATCCTATCGATTATCTTAATGAGCTTGAATATATTAATGGTGAGGTTTGGGCTAATGTTTGGCAGACTGACTTTATTGTTCGAATTGACCCCGAAACTGGCGTGGTTAATTCTTTTATAGATCTTGCAGGGCTATCAGATAAGACTTCGCTTGGTAGTAGTGAAGCGGTTCTCAACGGCATCGCTTGGGACGCTTCCCAAGAGAGGCTGTTTATTACCGGCAAGCATTGGGCAAATTTATTTGAGATTACTTTGGTAGAGCCCTAACGCATGTGGTTGCAGCGGCAGATAGCTCTAGTGGCAAGACCTCGCGGATTCCATTTGATTACCGACGAAGTGCTTTCAAATCTTTCAGAATTGAAAAATATTAAAATGGGTCTGGCTCATTTCTTTCTTCAACACACCTCCGCTTCTTTAAGTCTGAATGAAAATGCAGACGCCTCAGTATGTAGAGATTTAGAAGCTCATTTTAATGTGCTGGCCCCTGAGGGCGTCGGTTATTATGAGCATATTTATGAAGGTGCAGATGACATGCCCGCGCATATAAAATCCAGTTTGCTTGGTTGTGCGCTTTCAATCCCTGTTTGCAACGGCAAGTTAATGCTTGGGACTTGGCAGGGATTAGTTTTGGGAGAGCATCGAGATGCTGCAGAGTCACGCTGTGTAGTTGCCACAATACACGGGCAATGCAATGAAATTTAAACAGTTTCGTCACGGTGCTAAAGCCGGATTGCTTCTTGTTCTCTCTCTAGCCTTAGTTTCCTGCGAAACGGTAGGCTATTACACTCAAGCTGCCCGTGGTCAATTAGCTATAGTTACCTCACGTCAATCAATTGCTCAGCTTTTAGCGGATGAAAATTTGGATTCGCATTTGCGAGTGAAACTGGAGTTTGTAAGTCAGTTACGTCAGTTTGCTCGCTCTGAATTAATGCTTCCAGTAGGCGATAACTATGACAGCTATGTCGATGTAGGTCGTGAGCATGTTGTATGGAATGTGTTTGCAGCGCCTGAATTCTCGGTGTCAGCAGTCAATTGGTGCTATCCGATCGCCGGCTGTGTTGCTTATCGCGGGTATTTTAGTGAAGCTGGGGCTTTAGATTTTGCTGGGGAAACCGCGGCGAAAGGTTTCGATGTCTATACCGCAGGCGTAGACGCTTACTCTACTCTTGGATGGTTTGATGATTCTGTGTTGAGTACCATAATTACCCGTAGCGACTATCAGCTAGCCGGGCTAATCTTCCATGAACTGGCTCATCAGGTTGTTTACCGCGCGGGAGACACTACTTTCAATGAAAGCTTTGCGAGTACGGTTGAAAGAGAAGGACTTCGGCGCTGGCTGTCTCTTCATGGTGATCCTGAGCTATTGTTTCGGGCTGACCAAGATAGAGAAAGGCAGACTGACTTTGTCAATTTAATAGGTCGCGCTCAGGAAAAATTCTCTGAATTGTATGAGTCTGAAGTGCCTGACGGAAAGATGCGCTCGGAAAAGTCGATGCTGCAAGATGGGCTTAGAGAAGAATACGCCTCGTTAAAGGCGACATGGGGTGGATATATTGGCTATGACAGCTGGTTTTCAAAGTCCCTGAATAATGCTCAGCTTTCCACAGTGAGTGCGTATAACGACTTTGTGCCTTTTTTTAACGATGAGTTGACTGCGGTTGCTGGCGATTTAGAAAAATTCTACCAGCGCGTAGAAAGTTTAAGCAAGCTGGATGCTGTTGAGCTTGCCTTACTAGTCGAATAAGCTAGTCGAATAAATTAGTCATAAAAGTCGACAGGTTTAAGCTTTGCTAGCCCGCCGGGCGCTTACTTCCTAAATTCTTTATACTAATTCTCACTTACTGTGCCCTAAACTACAGAGCTCTTATCCGCTGGTTCAGGCGCCGTTTTGTGGTTTCTACCAAATCAGCATAGAAAGGTGAGTCAGGGTTTTTAAGTGCTGCCCCCTCATAGGCGCGCAACGCTTCCTCTAACCTGCCTTCTTGTTCCAAAATTCTGCCGAGGCTTCGATCAAAAAAACCATTAGATGGAATGGCCTTGACGCCGGCTTGATATATTTGGATGGCCTTGTCAGCTTCACCTGCATTGTTGTAGGTGTTGGCCATGACATGAACTTGGGAATCGTTAGTAGGGTTTAATTCAATAGCGCGTAAATCAAATTTTACTGATTCTTCGAAATTCCCTTCTTCACGCTCCATTTCAGCAAGTGCCGTAACAGCGGCGATTAGCCCAGCTGTTGTCTGCTCTTGCATTGCAATAAACCTTGCAAATAGGGGTTTAGCCTCAGAGTATTTTTCAAGAAAGTAATAGGTGTTAGCAAGATTTCTTACCGCTTCCAATAAATTTGGATCGGCACTTATCGCTTTGCGGTATTCATCCACAGCATCATCGTAACGCTCTAAATTACTGTAAGTGTTTCCTCTGCGCAGCAGCTTTTGTGCTAGCGCCGCATCAATGGTTGGTCCTACTCGCTCAATTTCTAGGTTGCCGTAACGATTAAGAACAGAGTTGTCAGATTGAGATTCGGCGCTTTGACTAACAAATACTAGTGGCAGTAACGCAATAAATAAGATTAAGAATGGGGGTGAGACGGCTTTGATCATAACAGGTCCGGTAAGGCTAATTCGATGAGTCGAAATATACCTCAGCGATTGAATCACCACCAGCGGCTGAGCCAAAAATGACGCTAAGGAGGTGCTATTTCAAGATGATGGCGGGTTTCTTAGTCCCAGTTGAACCAACATTGCCAATGATTTTGGCGTCAGCATAACCTGCTTTCAAAAGTTCCCTAAGACAGTGCTTGGCTTCTTCTGATTTAACACAAGCCAACAGTCCACCAGAGGTTTGCGGGTCGAAAAGCAGCTGAAGGCGGCTGTCATTGTTGAAGGATTTTGTGCTTGAGATTGAAGTCATCGCCACGGCATTGTCCCGATGCAGGGAGCTAGTTATGCCATTGTTTAGACACTCAATTGCGCCGGGAAGAGCGGGTACCGAATTTAAATCGATCTCTGCTTCTGCATTTCGAGACTCCAGCATTTCCAAAAGATGGCCGGCAAGGCCAAAACCCGTAATGTCAGTGCACGCGGTAGCGCCGCTGCTAACCAATATTTCGCTGGCATGTTTGTTTGGCATCAGCATGCTTTGCATTGCCTCTTTAATCCAAAAGTGGCTTGCTTTATAGCGCATATCGGCAGCTAGCAAGGTGCCGGTTCCTAACGGTTTGGTCAGAATAAAAACATCACCTGAGTTAAGGTCGCCTTTACTCAGCACCGGCTGATCAGTAAATCCATTGACGCACAAACCAAACTGCAGCTCATTAGTTTCGGCAGAGTGACCGCCGATAAGAGCGCAGTCATTTTCAGCAAGAGCTTGAGCGCAGCCATGCATTAATTCACTGAGTTGGCTGCGAGTATAGCGCTCGCTGGCCTGAGGTATACCGGCAATAGCGAGCGCAGAATGCGGTTTTACTCCCATTGCATAAATATCGCTTAAACAATGATTGGTCGCTATCTTTGCAAACAGCCAAGGGTCATTGGTAAAAGCTTTGAGCTGATCAATGCTTTGAAGAAGCTCTCGACCGTCACCTAGGTCTATCTGTGAGGCATCTTCTACGCGGCTAGTGGCAGTGACTACATTGTCCTTACGCACCCTTGGAAGAGTCGCTAGTACTTGTTCTAGGATATTCCCCGCAACCTTTGCGCCACAGCCCGCGCAGCGCATTGCATGGGCTTTTAGTTCGGCTTCGGTGCTCTTATCGACAAGTCCTTTTGCTATTGCTAAATCAATATCCATAACGGGAAGTTCGCTGTATTTGCGCACAAATTTCCTATCGATAGAGTCTTTTAAACGCCAGATACCCGTACCTTGAAAAAATAGGGTGTTACGAATAGCAAGAGCTGATTTATTACCTAAGCTGACCAGCGCTAAGGCGTGTTTTTGTGGCGAGTATTTTTTGAGAGGTTTGCCCGTCGCCGCTTTAATCAAATTAACAGCTAGAATTTTCCCCTGGCGCACAGCATAGACACCAGACTTTGGCCGTGGCTGGTTCTTTATGGTGGCCGCGTCTCCAGCGGCAAAAACAAATGGGTGGCTTGTGGACTGCAAATGGTTGTTGATTTCTATAAAGCCATCATCACTAAGCCCAAGGCCGCAGTTAGCTGGCCATTGAGGAATGCTTGCCCCTGTAGCATAGACGACGCTGTCGGCGGCAAGACTGCCGCCATCTTTATAGTTTATTCCTGCCGAGTTTATTTCTGATACATAGGTTTCAGGAATGAAATCTATATGGCGCTTGCTGAATTCGGCAAGTATGGCTTTTTGGGCCTTGTCGTTGTGAGTGCTGAGGACAGTTTTAGAATTGCTGACGACGTGAATTTTTAATTTTGATTGGTGCTGAATATCTAATTCAAGCGAGGTATGAATTTTATACTGAGCAGCAAAAGCCAGTTCTACACTGGCCGGTCCTCCTCCGACAATGACCAAAGAAAAAGGTTTTCCATTTTTTAAAGAATCAAGAGCGCTGCCAAGAGTTTTTTGCCAACGGTTTAAAAATTCATTAATTGGTTTGACTGGGATGCCGTGTTTTCTTGATCCCTTTATCAGTTCCCCGTTTGGGCTTGAGCCTATGTTAAGTGAAACCAGATCAAAGGGAATATCTGGCCGGCCAGGTAACTGAATAATTTTAGCGCTAAGATCGATAGACTGAACTTCAGCCTCTACAAGTCTGACGCCTGCAAACTGAGCGAGCGGACGTAAGTCGATATGCATGTCGTCAAGTTCATAATGCCCTGCAATATAGGCTGGCATAGAGCCGGAATAAGGGGTGTAGATTTCCCTGCTTAT